>JAPFDH010000002.1 GCA_026169045.1 Lachnospiraceae bacterium
AACGGAAATGGAAACAATGGAAGGAACAAGAAGAACGGATTTTACGGGAATCTGGTGTAAGTGAGGGTGTGATTCAAAGACTTCGGGAACTGGATTGGCAGGATTTTAATACAGAACGAAGATATTGGGAACATTTTTCACAAAATCAGGAAGAGCTATATACCAAAGAGCTAGAAGAGCAATCTCCGGTGGCACTCACAATTCAACAGTTACTTGATAGCGTGGAAAATGAACAACTGCTGCAGATTCTTCTGGAATCGGATAAGAAAACCTTGCAGATTTTACTGCTCAAGCTGTGGGGATTTTCTATCCGGGAGATTGCAGAGCAGACAGGTATCCCGGAAAAGACGATTTACACACGAATGGATCGTCTGAAGAAAAAAATTAAAAAATTTTTGAAAGGGTGAAGAAAAAAGGCGGTTTTCATCGGCTCTATATATGAAAGGGGTAATAGGCCCTCGTTCCTTGACAACCGCATACCAGCATTACAGGTACGTTCCCAAAGATAGAAGCGTGACAGCATAAGCGCCAGGACGGATGGGGACAAGCACTGCAGGATTGTTATGACAAGGTCTGTACCAAGACTAAGGCGGATCATTTCGTGAGAAAACTGTCAGTGCCTGTTCTCATTCTGAGCGAGTCCTTATAGCTGTGAATGGACTTTCGCAGGTCTTTCGCCAGGATCATCTGCGGGGGATAATGATACGAATTTCTTCCCACAAGGAAGAGGATGGACTCCAAGTTGTAATCAGCAAGACTTTCAGAAAATCTGCGAGCGATGCGAAGCGAAGCATCCGCCTGTAATGTTCCCTGCCATAGATGTGGTGCGGCAGCCGGGGAGTCGAGGACAAATACGGTGCCAAAGAAAAGAAGAAACGATAAGAAATCAAAAAAGAGTGTGTCGTTGATATCAGATATATGCGGCTGTGGGAGATCCCACAGCCGTATCCTTGTGGTATTAACGTCATGCGGAAAGAAGAAGCAATATGTTTTATAAAGTTGAATATCAAAAGAGGGCGCATCAGGAGGTGGAGAAGATCTTCCGGGTGCTGCTTCCGGAACAGGGGCTGGCGGTCAGGGAGGAACAGATCCGCTTGTGCCATGAAATGTTAGATACCTTGCTGGGAGAAAAAATTGCCTTGTGTGACGCGGGGGTAGGAATTGGCAAGACATATGCCTATCTGGTAGCTTGTGTGTTGATGCGGAAATATTCCATACTAATGGAACGAAACAGCCTGCCAAAACAGCATCCGGTGGTAGTCTCCACTTCCAGCATTGCCTTGCAAAAAGCAATCTTGTCCGAATATGTTCCG
>JAPFDH010000088.1 GCA_026169045.1 Lachnospiraceae bacterium
GAAGATGATTTATTTGCCGATGAGGCTGGTGTAGAAGGTTTTTACATCTTCTAACCGGTATCATCTTATTCTTGTGCCCGACTTTGTGCGGGCTCTTTTCATTTATAGTTTCAATAAAAATCGAACTTTCCTATAAAGCAAAAAAAGTACCGTTTTACGGTACTTTGCAGCAAGCGCGAGACGGGATTCGAACCCGCGACCCTCGCCTTGGCAAGGCGATACTCCACCACTGAGCCACTCGCGCACAGAGCAGGTGATGGGAATCGAACCCACGTATCTAGCTTGGAAGGCTAGTGTTCTACCATTGAACTACACCTGCTTATTTTCTAAGGAGTTTCCTCCAATGCCCAAAGCCGGAATCGAACCAGCGACACGAGGATTTTCAGTCCTCTGCTCTACCAACTGAGCTATCTGGGCAATCATCAGAAAAACTGTTTTAATGCTGGTGACCGGAATCGAACCGGTACGGGGGTTAAATCCCGCAGGATTTTAAGTCCTGTGCGTCTGCCAGTTCCGCCACACCAGCAAAACATTTTCTGATACAGAAGATTTTCATCTTCAACTGGATGGAGGTGGATTCGAACCACCGAAGCAATTTGCAGCAGATTTACAGTCTGTCCCCTTTGGCCACTCGGGAATCCATCCATGTCGTTCCGACGTTTATAAACTATACCATACTTTTTTTTCGATTGCAAGTATTTTTTTAATTTTTTTTCGGTAACGGTTCAGCCGTATACCCTTTTTTGGATATTAACGATTATCCCACAGGTATACAGCTGCCGATATCGGATCCATAGAAAGATTCAGATAACCATCCTTCACTGTTTCCCAGACTCTTCCCACATTATAGCCTGCTTGTGTTGTCTTCATTACCCGAGCCATTTCTGCTTCCAAAGGCACTTCTATTTCCCATACCGGGATGGAAACATTTCTATATTCTGCCTTATTATTTACTATAATAACTGCCTTTGTCTCCTTTGTAAAACGTCCATATACAATAAGATGTTCTCCCGATATCAAAGGCTTTAATGAGCCGTTTTTCAAACATGGAATGGTTTTATGAAGAGTGATCATATATCTGTGAAATTCAATCAGTTCCCAGTCTTCCTTTCCCCAAGGATAAGTCCGCCGGTTATCTGGATCCGTCCATCCCACCTGCCCGGCTTCATCCCCATAATAAATCGTCGGTGCTCCCGGCCAAGTGAGCTGAATGACAACTCCTTCACGAAAAACCCCTTTATTAATATTCTCCCCGGCAGCCTCGGGACCCTTTGTTACTGTTCGCCCAATCATACGATTGGTACGGGTTAAAAACCTGGAGTGATCATGATTAGACAGTTCATTCATGGCCACTTCCAGAGAAGCATGTTGAAACTTACTCATATTATAGGCCATGGTTCGGAAAAACCAATCTCCGTTCCCATAAAGTTGTTGGTTCGATTCATCGCTATGCTTTTCCATACCTGTCAGGAACCAGGTAATGGGTTCCATAAATGCATCGTAGTTCATGACCGTATCCCATTGATCTCCCCGCATCCATGAACTGGGATCGCCATAATGCTCTGCCAAAATCAATGCATCCGGATTGGCTCTTTTGACTGTTTTACGAAAATCCTGCCAGAACTTGTGATTATACTCATTGCTTCTTCCCAGATCCGCTGCCACATCCAAACGCCAGCCGTCCACACAATAAGGAGGAGACACCCATTTTTCGGCAATATGCATCACATAATCATGAAGTTCATCCGAATCCTCATAATTCAGCTTAGGAAGCGTCTCATGCCCCCACCAGCCATCATAATCAGCATTATAAGGCCATTTATTTCTTCGAAACCGGAAAAAGCTTCTATATGGGCTATCTTCCGAAATATAAGCTCCCGGCTCATATCCCTTTTGTTTCTCATAAATCCGTTCCCGATCCATCCATTTATTAAATGAGCCACAGTGATTAAACACACCATCCAAAATAACTCTCATTCCTTTTTCATGGATTTTCTGTACAAGATGGGCAAAATACGCATTACTGGACTCCAGATTTTCCTTTTTTGTTACTCTTGCAATATATCGGGTAGCCGCCTGGTTATTAAAATTATCCTCTTTCATCAGGTCACCGTCATCTTCACAGATGACAGCAAAATGCGGATCAATATAATCATAATCCTGTATATCATATTTATGATTCGACGGCGATACAAACAATGGATTAAAGTAAATCACATCCACTCCGAGTTCTTTCAGATAATCCAATTTTTCCTCTACTCCCTGAAGATCTCCCCCATAAAAGCAACGCACATCCAGGGCATCCGGATATTTTTCCCAATCTTTCACCGCCACCGTATGTCCGCCAATATACGCATATTCCCGATCCAACGGATCATTTTCTTTTGATCCATTTCGAAAACGATCCACAAAAATCTGATAAAATACCGCTCCCTTCGCCCATTCAGGCGTATGGAATCCGGGAGTAATACAAAAACTATAGGCTTCCTGAATATCTGTGGTACATCCCAACTTATTATAATAGCAAAGCTCTTTTCCTCTGCTGATTTCGAAGTAATAGTGAATGGCATCTTCCCTCAGACAAATAATCCCCTCATAATAATCAAATTCCCCTTCACTTTTCCGCTTCTCCATTTTTGTCTCTGTCGTGCCACATATCAAATATACTTGGTCAGCATTATCACGAGCCGTCCGAAAACGAATCGTTACTCTTTCATTATAATCCGGTTCCGGCGGTATTCTGTATTCTGACGTCTCATCACAAAAGAGCGCTTGTCGATCCAAATGTAACCGCACCTTCATAACAATTGCTCCCCTATTTTATATTTTTATGCCTGTCCTCATATTCTTAAAAACAGAACAGTATGTTTCTCTGTCTCCATTTTATTATATCCGTTTCAATAGTACAACCCAATTCTGTATTTCTTTTTGTTTTCCCATTTTAGGCAGAGAAAAGGACGGCATTCGCAGGCCGTCCTTTTCTGGAGAAGGTATTTCATTTCTTATGGGGTGTAGCAAAAAACTATACAATGTATTGGGGGTTTACGCATATTAGTATAGCATTTCTCATCCAATAAGTGTGCACAAATTTTATTTTTTTTTTATTTTTCTTTTGTGCAATAACGATCGTATTATTTTTCTGTCTCCCCATTCATTTGAAACATTGCTTCAAATTCTTCCGTTCCGATCTTTTCCTTTTGTATAAGGACATTTGCACACGTATGAAGGACATCCATATGTTCTTCAATCAAATGATGTGCTTTTTTATAACATTCATCGATGATTCTCTTAACTTCTTCATCAATTGTTGTAGCTATTGTTTCGCCATAACTTCTTGTATGCGCCAGATCTCTTCCAATGAAAACTTCACCATCGTTATCTTCATAATTAATAAGACCAATGCGATCTGACATTCCATATTTCGTCACCATAGCACGAGCAATCTGTGTCGCCTGCTTGATATCCTGGGATGCCCCGGTTGTAATATCATTAAAAATCAATTCTTCCGCCACACGTCCTCCCAAAGAAACAATGATATTCTGAATCATTTTTCCCTTTGTATCAAACATCTCATCGGCTTCCGGCAAAGGCATCGTGTATCCTGCTGCCCCCATTCCCGTCGGAATAATAGAAATGGTATGAACAGGTCCTACATCCGGTAAAAGATGGAACAGAATTGCATGACCGGTTTCATGATATGCTGTAATCTTTTTCTCTTTTTCTGAAATCACTTTGGAACGCTTTTCCGCACCAATTCCTACCTTAATAAATGCCTGATCCACATCCGATTGTGAAATATAAGCTTCCCCTTTTCTGGCAGCTGAAATAGCGGATTCATTTAACAGATTTTCCAAATCCGCACCGGTAAAACCGGCTGTCGTCTGAGCGACTCTATGAAGATCCACATCATCACCAATGGATTTATTTTTCGCATGGACTTTAAGAATTTCTTCTCTTCCCTTAATATCAGGACGGCCTACGCCCACTTTTCTGTCAAAACGCCCCGGTCGCAAAATAGCGGGATCCAAAATATCGACACGATTCGTCGCAGACATAACAATGATACCTTCATTGACTCCAAAACCATCCATCTCTACCAAAAGCTGATTCAAGGTTTGTTCTCTTTCATCATGGCCACCGCCCATACCGGTTCCTCTGCGCCGCGCCACAGCATCAATTTCATCGATAAATACAATACACGGAGCGTTACGCTTTGCCTGTTCAAAAAGATCTCTTACACGGGAAGCACCGACTCCCACAAACATTTCCACAAAATCGGAACCGGAAATACTGAAAAATGGAACTCCGGCTTCTCCGGCTACCGCTTTGGCAAGTAATGTTTTTCCTGTTCCCGGCGGTCCCACAAGCAAAATTCCTTTTGGAATTCTGGCACCTAAATCCGTATATTTTTTCGGATTTTTCAAAAAGTCCACTACTTCTGCCAACTCTTCCTTTTCTTCTTCCAGGCCCGCCACCTGTTTAAATGTAACCGGATTTTTCCTGCTGTCAGCCATAGTTGCACGGCTTTTCCCAAAATTAGCCATAGGGTTTGAACCACCGCCTGCTGCCGCCCGATTATTCATCATCATAAAGATTAAGAAGAAACCTCCAAATAACAAGAACATCGGAAGGATTGTAGTCATCAGATAACTTTCCCTCGGCACATCCTGCAATGTTATATTGACATCATGTTCCAAAAGATATTGCTGTTCTTTTGAGACATCTGCCACATTGACCGTATGCTGCTTTCCATCTACGGTATACGTAATGCTTCCCGTAGGTGCTTCTTTGTTTTGATGGATCACAGCTGCGGTAACGTTACCGTTTGACACATCATTCAAATAACTTGAGTATGAGTAATTCCCTCCCGAAAACAGGCTGCTTTGCATCAACATGGACGCAATGATGATCACAACCAGAATCAGCATAAAAAAACTCATTCCGCTGTTTTTTCTTTCCACTGGATACCTCCTGCTATTGTTTCTATAAATTAATATATAGCTGAATATAATTAAAATTCAACCACACCAATATATGGTAAATTACGGTATTTCTGATCATAATCCAATCCGCATCCCACCACGAACTGATCCGGAATACGGAATCCTTCATAATCTACAGTAACTTCTTTTTTAACTCTGCGCTCCGGTTTATTTAAAAGTGTACACAGACGGACACTGTTTGGATTTCTCTGTCCTAAAAACTCTTTCAAATAACTTAACGTAAATCCGGAATCAATGATATCTTCCACGATGATAACATCTTTTCCTTCAATCGGTAAATCCAAATCTTTTATAATTTTCACTTTACCACTGGACTCGGTTCCGCTGCCATAACTGGAAACAGACATAAAATCCATGGTTACCGGCACAGTAATTCTTTTTGCCAATTCACATGTAAAAAATACTGCTCCTTTCAGTATTCCAATAATTGTAAGCTCACGTCCTTCATAATCGCGGTTAATCTGTTGCGCAATCTCTTCTACCTTTTTCAACACTTCTTCTTCCGATAACAGTACACGTATTGTCTCAGCCATCTTTCGTTACTCCTTTTTTCATCTTTCACTCATTATTGGGCATTCCCATTGATCTCTGCAGAATTCATTTTTCCTTCTGCACCCTTACAGATCATCTTTCTGTATTGTAATCTGCAGGATTTTTTCTGTTTGTTTTGTCACTTTAAATGCTTCTCCTATACGATATCCGACTACCCAGAGAATCTGATTCCCATCGGCAACCAGCGGAACTTTATCCCTCCATTCTCTCGGGATTTTTGCATCAATCATATAATCTTTCAGTTTCTTATTTCCTCCCTTCACCACACTGATTTTATCTCCGGATATACGGGAACGCAAAGAAACCGTATTTTTGATTGTATCATAGTCAAACCACTTCGTATAGGTATTTTCCGGGATTTTCTCGTTTTTTTTATATGGAAACACTTCCAATATCATATGACACTTCCCTATTTCCATCTCCGGTGCTTCCATTTTCTCATTGCATCTTCCGATTTTTACTTTCTCATATGTTTTTTTCGCATACATATGCTCCGGAAGGTTCACGCTCTTTCCCACCGGCAATTGAAACAACTGTATTACTTCTTCTACATGAACATAGGAAATATCTTTTTTCCTTCCGCATATTTTTTCCATCACTTGACGAATAACATATTTTTTCAGGGCCGGATGCAATTGTTCAAATGCCTGCGATTTTATCTCGATTGTTCCCGCTTTGTCATCTTCCCCATTTTGTTCCAGCCATTTTTCCGCCTCGTTAACAAAATAGTTATCCGCCTCCAGGCATAATTTTCCGCAATTTACGATGTGTTCTCTGACCTTTTCTGAAATCTGTTGCTCCAGATAAGGCAATACCGTTAAACGTATTTTATTTCTTGTGTATTCCTGCACCAGATTTGTCTCATCTGTTACATAGGCAAGATTTTTTTCCAAAAGCCAGTTTTCAATTTGTTTTCTTGTCAAGGAAAGCAACGGACGTATGATCCTTCCTCTTTTTTCTTCCATTCCGCCCATTCCCCGCAGACCGCTTCCACGTATTAACTGGAACAAAATTGTTTCCGCATTATCATCCAAATGATGTGCAACCGCAATTTTATTCGCCCCACACTCCCGTCTAATCCGCTCAAATGTATCATACCTGGCAATCCTTCCCGCTTCTTCCACGGAAAGCCCATTCTCTTTTGCCAACCGGGGTACATCCACAGTCTCCACTTGGCAGGAAATCCCCAGTTTTTCACATAATTGTTTTACAAAATCGGCATCACGAACCGCTGTCTCCTTACGTATGGAATGATTGACATGCACAGCCATAATCGTCAAGTCCCAGCGTATTCTTACTTCGCTTAAAACCGCCAAAAGGCAGACCGAGTCTGCCCCTCCGGATACTCCCACTATAATATGATCCCCTTTACAGATCAATTGATTTCTTTTCCAATCTCGCTCCAGCTGTTGTACCAAATCCATATCCGGCTTCCTCCTGCCGCATTTCCCAATATTTATTCTTTCGTTGCTGCAAAATCTTTGAATACAGTAACTATATCACTTCTTCCACATCCCTGCAACAAGTACGGTCATATC
This sequence comes from Lachnospiraceae bacterium, assembly GCA_026169045.1. Lineage (GTDB taxonomy): Bacteria > Bacillota > Clostridia > Lachnospirales > Lachnospiraceae > Fimimorpha. The sequence continues at coordinate 7,094 of JAPFDH010000088.1, forward strand.
ATCCCTCGCTTCCCCTTGTTCCAAAGCGTAGTCCAAAATTTTTCGTGCCAGTTCTTTTGGATTTTTTTCAGACAATCCAAGACAAAAAGCTTTCATGATTCCCTCTTTATCCATTCCAGGCATGGCTTCCAATACCCCATCTGTCATCATAATAATCAAATCCCCATCTTTCAGACGATACATACTTTCCGCCGGCTGTGTTTCCTTTAATACTCCTATAGGAAGAGATTCGGATTGCAGCAATTCCATTTCCTCGCCTTTGCGTATAAAAGTCACTGCGGCCCCTGACTTCGTAAAATCACATAATCCTGTATACAAATCCGCCACAGCCATATCCATAGTAAGGGGATGATGTACATCCCGCATCACCAGGGCTTGATTCACGAGACGCACTACGGTTCTTGGCTGAAATCCCGCCATAATCAATTGTTCCGCCAGCTCAATTGCCTTGGAACTCTCAAAAAAAGCATTTTGTCCGGATCCCATTCCATCACACAGGCTCAGCAACACTTTTCCTCCCGGTATTTCCATGTAAGAAAAAGAATCTCCTGAAATAGATTCTTCCCCTTTTACACATCGCGCAACTCCATGCAGCATATGATACGTCGTTTCTTCTTCAAGACGAACCATTCTGGGTATGGCCGAAATAACATTTACTCCATCTGCCGCCGGACACAACGTTCTTCCCACCACGTCACTCACCGCATCCGCCACTTCTTTTACCGTGACACTTCTTCCGTTTTTTACACTAGCCTGTAAAATGACTTCATATTTTTTCTTATCTTCTTCCCAAACTGCGATCTGATCCGTCTGCACTTTCAATGTTTTCAGTTTCTTTTCCAGATCCTTTTCCATTTTGCAGGTAATATCTACAGTCTTATCCAGCTCTTTTCGGAATCCGCGTAATAATTCCGCCACCTCCAGAAACTGATCCTCCATCACTGAACGGTTTTCCAAATAACGAATTTTCCATTCTATATCCTCTCCCATATCTGCCAAATCCTCTCTTGTTAAATGCATATTGCCAAAAGAACGAGACAATTCAATCAACGCATCCTCCATCTGTTTTAACCGTCTTCCTATACTTCCGTCAAAATCCCCTCTTTGAGGAGTCACCTCTTTTTTCTGAGTTTCTATTCCCTCCGGCTCACAAATTGATCGTGGCAAAATAAGGAACAATGCTGCCCCTACTACAAAACCGACAAAGGACTCGGACAGCAGATTGGGCTCGTAAATAACCGCCACGCCCACAGCAGCCACCATATATCCCAAGACACTGGCAATCCTGCCAAGACTTCGAAATACACCTGCCATCACACCAATCATACAAAAAATCCCCAGAGATCCCATGGATTTTGTAAATAAGGTTAAGATTATTCCACAGGCAGTTCCGCAAACTGCACCGGCACCGGGGCCATATTTATACCCCATAAACAATACCGAAAAGAACAGCAGCATTTCTACAATTGCATATCCGATATTTCCGCTGACCAGCATTTCTGTAACAAAAATCCCAATTAAAAGCGCTCCTCCCAGACGTCTCCCCCACTCTGACAAATGTTCTCTCTTCATCCTTTCCCTCCTTATCCGATACTTTTGATCTTTTCATTGCTTCCCAGCACGTTCTGTCCCATCATATCGGATCAGCAGCAAAATATTTGTCAAAGCACGTACCCCAATTTTCAAAATTCATCGTCCTCTTTTTCTCATTTTTCCGATTCGAGGAAGATAATACTCTTTAAGAACTTAAACTTCCAACCATGAGACACACGCTTTACCAGTTTCTCACGTTCACGGACAGTCGCCGTATGTGTATGCAGGCATCTGCGCACGGCTCGTTGTCTACCCACAAAAAATAACGGGTCTGCATTCATCTGCAAACCCGTTACCCTATTCTGCTTTAAATTTCAATTCATTGTCATATAAGAGTCCAAATTTTTCTTTCGCTACTTTCTCGGCAAATTCCTTCGTCTTTGTATATTCCCGATATTCATTCAGCTCCTGCGTCCTTTGATTTTCCTCATCAATTTTCTTCTGGAGCTCTTCCTGTTGAGCCGCATACTGTGCATTTTGTTTTTCCATTTCCATAACACGAAAGGAGATTAAACCGCCGGTCATCATTACCAGCACCAGAGCCAATATAAAATAGCGCCTATTAGACCGTCTTCTTTTTCTGCGCTCTCTTGCTGTCATTTTTCTTTGCATGAACCCATCTCCTTTCTCTTATTCTTCTTTTCATTCTAAACCAAGAAAACATTTTTTTCAATGCCTTACCACAAATTTTGACAGGTTTTTTCAAATAGTATGCAAAAAAACGGCAGATCTTTACAATGAGTTCTACCAAAATAGGACTGGGACCAAAATGCCAAATTGCCATCCCCGCCGCAGCGCCGCATAAGGCAAACCCCCGTAACGTTCCATTATTTTCCTCGTAAAGTAATCCAAACAAAAGCAAACTGCAAAATATCCAGTACACAATATCTTCCGAAGCCAAAAGCATTGGATGATTCTTTGACAACCTGCGCCGTACTTTAAACAGATCATATATGCCTCTGAGACAAAACCCCAATAGTAACGCTTTTAAAAGGAATTGCATTTCCCATAGGATTACCTGACTCATACTATTTAAAAATCCTCTTCAGGAAGGAATCTCCCTGTTTATGTATATTTCCCCCTTCGGAATATGCGAAACTGATTACCGTCCCTTCCAGATCTGCCTCCCCTTTCTCAAGAGTAAGCCGTTTTATGTGCAGTCCTTTACCGCGTATTGTCAATACACCCATTTCTGTTTCCAAAAGCACTCCTGTTTCATCTAAAGCAATTACATCCCTGATACCTGTCATCTGACAGGCACAGCGATCAGTCATTCGGAAACTATGCCCCTTTTTCATCAATTTTTCATCCATAGACTCCTCCTCATATACATTCTATGTAACCATTCAGAGCCCCTTTGCAAAATACCGCAATAAAACTCTGAATCATTACTATTCTATATAGTAAAGTATATTAAGAAGCTTGTTTTTTCATTCCTATGGTTTCTATTTCTTCTCCTTTTTTCCTGGCTGCACACATAGATATACAAAAAGTCTGAGCAGCTTCTTCGTTTTTTAGCCGCTCAGACTTGTAATTTCATCCGTTTTTATTTACAGATACCGATATAACTCTTTGGCTTCGTCTTTTTTGACAGTTTCCTGTACATCCAGGACTTCTACCTTGACAGCCCTTGTACCAAATTCGATCTCAATCACATCACCTGTTTTCACATTAACAGATGCTTTGGCTGCCTTTCCATTTACCATTACCCTTCCGGCATCACATGCTTCATTGGCAACAGTTCTTCTTTTTATCAGCCTGGATACCTTTAAAAATTTATCCAATCTCATACTATTTTATTATTCGTTCACAATATCCTTCAATGCCTTACCAGCCTTGAATTTTGGTGTCTTAGATGCTGCGATTACCATTTCTTCACCGCTCTTTGGATTTCTTCCGATTCTTTCTGCACGTTCGGAAACTTCGAAAGTACCAAATCCAACTAACTGAATCTTTTCACCTTTCTTTAATTCATCAGCAACCACATCTGTAAAAGCCTGAATTACCTTTTCAGCATCCTTCTTGGAAACTTCACTTGCTTCTGCTACTGCTGCGATTAACTCTTTCTTATTCATATAAATTTCCTCCTAAAATTAAAATCCATTCGATCTTTCGTTCATGACTATACGATAATTGTTTCTGTAGTTTTTGCTACAGATGCTCCCTTTTATACCCTGTCAAAACTGCAGGAGCCAGTATCAAATTAGTTATAAACTCTATGCTGGGATTTGTCAAGGAGTTTTCGACTTTTTCAAGTTTTTTAAGGGATTCTTTATACATTCTGTGGGTATACAGATATGATATTTAGCCTTCCATCTGTTTTCCCAAAAACGCAGCAGCACATGCAATTGCTTTCTGCTCAGATTCCCCCACAACCGGGGATTTTTCTTTGCTGAAAAGAATCACTGCCCCCACAGCGTCACCTTCACAAATGATAGGGTAAATGATTTGAACGGTATATTCATTTTTATCTTCCTTAATAATCGGAATCCATGTCTGATCCTTTGTTCCCAATTTTGTATATTCCCGATACATGATCATATCTTCCAGCTGTTTGCTCACCGATTGTCCCACCATATCCTTTTTCTGACTTCCGGCCGCCGCAATAATCTGATCTCTGTCACTGATCATCACTGTATGCCCAAGTGTCTGCGCCATAGCTTCCGCATACTGTTTGGCAAAAATCCCCAATTCCACCATGGGAGAATACTTCTTTAAAATAATTTCGCCTTCCCGATCTGTAAATATTTCCAGAGGTGTCCCTTCCCGAAGTCTTAACGTTCTTCTGATTTCCTTCGGAATCACCACACGCCCCAAATCATCAATTCTTCTTACGATTCCCGTCGCTTTCATCGTTTCCATTCCTCCATTTTGCATTTAAGATGTATTCTCAATATCCTGCCGTCCAAAAGCTTTCTCTACAGTAGATTCATTTTTCTCCGTATTTGTATTATGAAACAAACTGTTTTTTCAAAATTATACTGGCAGATACCTCTAGTATTTGTAAAATAGAGGAAATTATACTTACATCAACCATTTTTTCTATTTTTTAAAATTTGTAACGATTCAAAGCCATGCAGATTTATAATAAACAAACGATTCAAGCGTGCCTGATAAAGTCTGTTTTTATAAACAAGCAAACGATTATCCGCATAGAGGTGTCATACCATTTTATTTTCCGCATATACTAGCATTAACTTAAAATAGAGGTATGATTATGACACATTTGCATACAACCCAGAATACTTCTGATAAAGGTATTCTGCAAATCAATGTAATTTCTGCCGAAAATAATTTTCCTATCGAAAATGCTACCGTTACCATAGCAAACACGGAGACACCTGATCAAATCATTGAAAAACTGACAACAAATTCCTCCGGGCAGACACAGCAAATTGAACTTCCTGCTCCGCCGCTTGAATATAGCCAGCAGGCAGATGAACCCCGCCCTTACACCGAATACACCATTCAGGTAACTGCACCTGGATTTGAACCTTTAACCATTGAAGGTACGGAAGTTCTTCCCACTGCAACCGCTTTACAGGGTGTAAGACTTCGTCCTCTGCCCCTTGGTCCCTCAGGACCTATTATCATACCGGATCATCGTTTATACGGCACATATCCTCCCAAAATCGCCGAAGACGAAGTAAAACCAACATCCGAAACAGGGGAAATCGTTTTAAGCCGCGTAGTCGTTCCTCAGACAATCGTCGTTCATGACGGCACGCCTTCCGATACCTCAGCCAAAAACTATTTTATTCCTTATCGGGATTATATTAAAAACGTAGCATGCAGCGAAATATATGCTACCTGGCCCCGCTCCACCATCACAGCCAATGTTTTGGCTATCATGTCTTTTACATTAAACCGGGTTTACACAGAATGGTATCGAAATAAAGGATATGATTTCACCATCACTTCCTCCACTGCATTTGACCATAAATGGATCTACGGACGAAATATTTTTGAATCCATCTCTGTTATCGTAGATGAAATCTTTGATCAATATTTATCCAGACCTGATGTAAAACAACCCATCCTGACACAATACTGTGACGGCAAACGGGTACAATGCGAGGGATGGATGACCCAATGGGGCTCAAAAGCCCTTGGTGACGAAGGATACTCTCCCATTGAAATTCTAAGATATTATTATGGGGAAGACATGTACATTAACTCTGCGGAACAAATTTCCGGTATTCCTTCTTCATGGCCCGGATATGACCTATCCATAGGATCCTCCGGAGACAAAGTCCGTCAAATGCAGGAACAACTACTGACAATTGCTTCTGTATACACTGCCATTCCATCTTTTATACCATCCGGATATTTTGATGAAGACACCGCCCAAGCCGTCCGTGAGTTTCAAAGTGTTTTCGGTCTCCCGCCTACAGGTATTGTAGATTTCCCTACCTGGTATAAAATCAGTCATATTTATGTGGCCGTCAGCCGAATCGGAGAATTAAATCCTTGACAAATAAAAAGATGTCCGCTATAATACCCACTAACCTGTCCAGACAAAGCGGACATTTTTAATTGAATAACAGAAAATAAAAGCTATGATAAGAAATAGTAATATTCCAGAATACAAACAGAAAGACGCCGGTTGATGAGAGGCTCATGGATATGGAATATGAATACCTCTTGGAGCTGCGCACCGAACAGAAATCAGTAGGCTGCGACGGATATGCACCCCGTAACCGTGTGCTAGAGTATCGCGATAGCTGTACTCGATGAGGCAGGCAGTGTGAGCTGTCTGTAAAAAAAGGTGGTAACACGAGATGGCATCTCGTCCTTTTGGTATTAGCCATGGGACGGGGTGCCTTTTTATATCTATGGTCTATATGACTCCCATCGCCAAAACAAAATCGTTCCATGGCAGATCGTTCCTTTGTCCGAAATGGTGCAAAAAATATAATTTAGGAGGTTTTTACCATGCTATCTGCAAATGAACAATTGCGAATCATTAAAAAGGGAGCTCAACTTATTATTAACGAAGAGGAACTATTGAAAAAACTGGAGACATCTGTAAAAGAAAATCGTCCATTAACCATTAAACTGGGATTGGATCCGTCCGCACCAGATATTCATCTTGGACATGCTGTCGTATTAAGAAAAATCAAACAAATGCAGGATATGGGACATCGCGCCGTCATTGTGATCGGGGATTTTACCGGACGAATCGGCGATCCCTCCGGTAAATCCAAAGGACGTGCGGCTTTAAGTGAAGAACAGGTCAAAACAAATGCAAAAACCTACTGTGATCAGATTTTCAAGGTATTGGATCTGGAAAAAACAGAGGTTCGTTTTAACAGCGAATGGCTTTCCCAACTGAATTTTGAAGATGTCATACGTCTCGCCTCTACCACCACAGTTGCACGCATGCTGGAACGGGATGACTTTCAAAACCGCTATCAAAAAAATATCCCGATCGGTATCCATGAATTTTTTTATCCTCTCATGCAGGCATACGATTCCGTATTTCTTCATGCCGACATTGAACTGGGGGGAACCGATCAGACCTTTAACATTCTTATGGGAAGAACACTACAAAAAACCATGGGGCAGGAATCCCAAGCTGCTATTTTTATGCCTCTTTTGGAAGGATTAGACGGCGTAGAAAAAATGAGCAAAAGTCTTGGAAACTATATTGGAGTCAATGAATCTCCTCAAGTTATATTCAAAAAAGTCATGGAGGTACCGGATTCCCTTATTATCCGCTATTTTGAACTGGCTACCGATGAACATCCGGATCGCATAGAAGAAATTCAGGCTTCTCTTGACGCCGGAACTAACCCAAGAGATATCAAATTGGAACTTGCCCGGATTATCACTTCCCTCTACCATAAAAAAGAAGATATGGAACAGGCAGAGGAATTCTATCATCAGGCTTTTTCCAAAAAAGCGATTCCGGATAACATTCCTCAAATCACCCTTACTGGCAGCACTCCTGTTTACCGTGAAACCATATCCATTCTCCAAGCCAATGGCATTGTCAAAAGTAAAAACGAATTTTTACGGCTCTTGCGCCAAGGTGGTATTTCCTGTAACGGAGCAAAAATGACGGAAGATATGTTAGATCAACCAGTTCAAAATAATGATGTATTAAAAATCGGGAAAAAACATTTTGTCAGATGGATTCTTTGATAATAGAATGCCGCTCCTCTGGGTATCCTAAATCATAAAATCATGTGTATAGAGGAGTGTCATTTATGAGAACGATCGATAATAACCAAAACAAACACAAACAAAGTGTTACCGAACCATCCATACGCAAAACCACTAACCCCATTCCTGTCGAGGAGCAGGATGATCACTTTGACATCTGTCAAAATGCCTGCTCCACTATGGATTGCACCGGTCTGATTCCCAGCCTTGCGCAAGATGAAGAACTGGAAGCTTATCAGGAATTATATGATTTTCTGCCGAAAGCCGTTAATTCCAAAAAAACAGACGTTCAATAATCATTCACATTATTCCCCTCTTTACATCCCTCCCACCAACACTTATAATAAAATGACATTTATAGTTATTCTACTGTAGACAAATGTTTAACGGGAGGTGATCACCATGTTCCGAATGTGGGGGAAACTGTTCAAAGACAATCGTCTTCTTGCAGACAGTACCATATGTAACGATGACCCGGAAATGACCCGGACAAAAAAAATCTTTCATGGGTTGGATATTCTTTGTATGGATTTTGATTTAAGTACACCCATTTGGCTGGATACCAATATCAAAGAATTTAAACGTCACGCAAAGACCAGATTCCGTCAGGATAATTTTGTAGAAAGTATTGATTTTGACTATCTGGAAATTCAAATAATTGAGGAAGACGAGACCACTTAAACGATAAATCATCTCTTCTCATCTTAAAAAGGGAAGAAGTCTGGTTCCTATCTCCCAGACTTCTTCCCTTTTTTATCTCTTCTAATCAACTTATTTACAGTCTCTTTATCAGTTCTTCTCTTTCCTTTTCATATCCAGGTTTTCCAAGAAGCGCAAACATATTTTTCTTATAGCTTTCTACACCTGGCTGATTGAACGGATTCACTCCCAGCAGATAACCGGATACACCACAGGCAAACTCATAGAAGTAGAACAATTCTCCCAGACTGAACGCATCCTGCTTTGGAACATGGACACAAAGATTTGGAACATTTCCGTCTGTATGAGCCAACATCGTTCCCTTCATGGCACATTTATTTACAAAGTCCACAGTCTGACCGGCTAAATAATTCAAACCATCCAGATCCACCGGTTCTTCTCCAATGGTAATATTTTCTCTGGATTCTTCCACCTCAATGACTGTCTCAAACATAATTCTTGCGCCATCCTGAATAAACTGTCCCATAGAATGAAGATCTGTCGTCAGATCCACACCAGCCGGGAATATACCTCTTTGATCTTTTCCCTCTGATTCTCCAAACAGCTGTTTCCACCATTCTGTAATATAATGAAGGCTTGGCTCATAATTTGCTGTGATTTCCACCATTTTATTCTTGCGTAAAAGAATATTACGGATAGCTGCGTACTGCAAAGCATCATTCTCTTCAAATGGCGCATTTAATGCATTTTCTCTGGCATTTGCTGCACCTGCCATCAATGCATCAATATCTGCTCCGGTAGCAGCGATTGGTAGAAGACCAACGGCTGTCAATACAGAAAAACGACCGCCTACATCATCAGGAACAACAAAAGATTCATATCCTTCTTCATTGGCCAGATTCTTAAGGGCTCCTCTTGCCTTATCTGTCGTAGCATAAATACGTTTCGCAGCTTCTGCTTTTCCGTATTTCTTTTCCAGCATTTCTTTGAAAATACGGAAGGCAATAGCCGGTTCTGTTGTTGTGCCGGATTTGGAAATAATATTTACAGAAAAATCTTTTCCTTCCACAATGTCCATCAAATCTTTCAGATAGGTAGAACTGATACTGTTTCCTACATAGTAAATTTCCGGACCCTTTCTCTTCTCTTTCGGAAGATTATTGTAAAATGAATGATTCAAAAACTCGTTGGCTGCCCTGGCACCCAAATAGGAACCGCCAATACCGATTACCAGAAGAACATCGGAATCTTTACGAATCTTTTCTGCTGCTTTCTTTATACGGTCAAATTCTTCCTTATCATAATTTACCGGAAGATCAATCCAACCCAGAAAATCATTTCCTGCCCCCGTTTTGGAAACCAGTACATTTTTAGCATCCAAAACCAGCTTCTTCATATTTTCTACTTCTTCTTTTGAAATAAATGGTGCCGCTTTCGAATAATCAAACGTAACTTTTGCCATATTCGTTTCTTCTCCTTTGCACTTTGCATAAAATTATTATGTCAAAGCGGATATTCACAACCCGCCTGGCTGCTTACCCATAACCAAATCCTTCCATGATTCGGTTAAACTTCTTTTATTATAGCGAATCTGCTGAACATTGTAAAGTAAAACCATGGACTCTGTCACTGCAGATATTCCTGAATAATATCAGCAATCAATTTTTCTTCCTTAGGAGAAAGTTTCTTTTCTTTCCGAGGGTCTCCACCCTTTTCCTCCCGCACGGCTGCAATCTGAGCAAGGCTCTTCTTCAACGATTCGATATCGGACTGATTTTCTTTTTTCCTTGACATCGCAGCGTCTGCTGCTTCTTTCACAGAGACAGGATCATTTTTAGGCTGCTGTTCTGTTTTTTCCTTTTCTATTTCTGTTTTTTCTTTTTGTCTTCTGACAAACACATCATCCTTCATCTTTCTTCTGGCAGAAACTTCTTCTTCCTCCACATGTTCCGCTGAAGTACGCACAAATAAACTATTTTCCAAATAATCGGATATATGTGCAAACAATACTTCTCTTTTTGTTCCGGTATCGGTCAGGCTGTCAACCACTACCAATCCCAAACCCAATATAATTCCTGTTCCAAATTGCATAATCATTGTTTTTACTTCTGCCTGATATAAAAATGCCGCCAAGGTTGTCCCTACTCCGATAAAAAGACAAATTAAAGCTCCCTGAATCGTAAGAGATTCCAATCTTCTCAGACTTATCCCCATTTTCTTATACGAATATAAACTTTTTTCCACAAAAGCTCCCACATTATTCACACCATCATTCAGTCGATATGTACTTTCATACTTTAGTTTTAACCGTTTTAAAAAACTGTCCTTTGCCGCCGCCATATTTTCTGCCTGACGAATTAATCGTTTGTATGTTCCGTTTGCAATCAATCTTCCAAGAATACAGATTGCACCAATTGCGAGCATGGCATAAAGCACATACCCCTTTTCCAAATACTCCACCATAATGGATACTCCTTTCTCATTTCCTTTTTTCTTTTCCCCATTATATGATGCCAAGGTCAAAAGGTCTGAATCCACATGAGCTTACTCATAAGTGGATGAAAGACCTTGGAACCCGCCCCGATATGAGCATAAAAGTGGGATGTATATCCCACGATATGCGAATATTGGGCAGGATTGTGGGAGTGCACAGCACGGAACAATCCGCAGGCATCATAGTTGGGAGCTTTTGACCTCAACGTCATTATATCGGATCAAGAAAAAAAGGAAGGGAAAAAGGTTCGCATTTTTTCAGCTTGTCCACGATCCATCGGTTCTATTTTTCCCGGATTTTGTCTGATTTTCATCGTTTTCGTCCTGTTATCTCTGTATTTGTCGCAGGATATTATATGATTCTTTTCCAGTTAATATGCTACACTGAGCCCATATTGATGCAACGATTCCACACAACCATTTTATCTCTATCAAGAAAGGAAGTTTTGCTATGCTGTCTGACGAATTATTATTAAAAGTATCCGAATTGAAAACAACGTATCCTGACCTGGAAGAGGTTTTGGAAATGCTGGAAGCAGAACAAAATTTGTTTCTTTCCAACATTTCCCATGAACTGCGCAATGTATTGACATTAATGAGTAGCTCTCTTCAATACATAGAATCCAGCCACCCGGAAATTCAAGATTACAAATATTGGCGGGAAACAAAACATGATTGCCGTTATATGCAGTCCCTGATCCACAATATGTCCGATTTTACCAACGGAACCCAATTAAACTGCTGTCGCGTTGATTTAAACAAACTTTTAAGAGAATCTTATCTGGCCTGTCTTCCCTTGACGGAAGGAACAGAAAAATCCCTGACTTTTACCAGCCCCAGTGCCATTCCTCCTCTATATGCCGATCCGACAAAACTTTTGGAAGTTTTTGTAAATTTAATTAAAAATGCCCTGGAAGCAGTCCGCAATGACGGATATGTCCGTATTACATGCGAATCTGATTTCAGAGCAATTAAAATCAACATAGAAGATAATGGCTGTGGTATCGAAGCTGATCGATTAGTAAAAATTTTTCAGCCATTTGTCACCACAAAACAAAATGGCACAGGTCTGGGACTTTCCGTTGTCAAACGGATCGTAGAAGCCCATGGCGGGCATATCACAGTATGCTCCGCTCCCAATCAGGGTTCTGTTTTTACGGTTTCTCTGCCCAAAAATGATTTTTCTCACGTTTAACCGTTCCCCGGTAAAAAATAATACCACAAAGAAATCCGATAACCAATCCACCTACATGAGCGCTGTTATTGACTCCGCTATTGGCAAATCCGGCGTACAGGGTAAAAATCACCATAAAAAGCATTTGCTGTAGTGTGATACCCTGTACCCTTCCACGCTCACGTAATATGATAAATAACATCATTCCCACTACGCCAAAAATTGCACCGGAGGCACCGGCTGTCAGCACATTCCAATCACCAATATACCAATACCAGGCAACGGAAATGATATTGGCTCCCACTGCTGCTATCAGATAGAAAAGAAAATATCGCCACCAACCGATTAACCGTTCCAGGAAGTTTCCAATATACCATAATACCACCATATTTCCCAGCAAGTGGCTGAAACTAAAATGCAAAAAGGCACTGGCAAGCAGCCTCCACCACTGGGGATCCAACAAAAAATCAGCAATATGGATCGCACCGTGCCGATACATCCAAACACTATTGGCATCTCTTGAAAATTCCATCCATAAAAACAACAAAACATTTACCAGTACAATTCCTGTATTAACAGAAAAAAGAGAATTCTTCCATTTATCGTTCCAGTCTTGTTTATCAGAATTTTGGCAATGTTTCTTTCCACTTTCCTGCAGTACATGATCAACTATTTGCTCCAGACCGTAAAAGTTTCCCGGCTGATTTTCGAAAACAATTTTTTCGTCAAGGGAGGTATCAATAACCCAAAATGCATACGGTGTATTTTGCCTTTGTTTTTCCAACTCCATCTGATCCGTAATAATTAACGCAATGACCCTTACCTGTTGTGCCTTCTCTTTTAGCAGAATTTCTGTTTTATGCATAACTGTCTCAAATAAACTATTTTCTTTTACAACCTGTCCGCGGTTATCCACCAAACAAATTCCCACAGCCAATTGATCTTCTACACGAAAGAACAACGATATTTGCTCTATATTAGACGGAATCCGCTGATATCCGTTTTTTTCCAACTCATTTTGAAGATGCTCCACCTGCATTGGCAATACATCCTTTCTGTTTTTTACGAGTATATCATCTTCCTAAAAAAAGTCAACTAACAGGACATCCATCCAAATATAGCTACCAGCAAAATCCTTTCATTTCCTTAAAAGAGACAATCCAACATTTGTCAATACTTTACGTTGAATTGCCTCCTTCTGTCTTTTTACGGCTTCATCAAATCTTTTCTATATGCTTCACCCTGTTTTTGAAATCCCATTGTCTGCAGATAAGATTCATGTGCTCCTGCCTTTCCCATAAAAGTCAGTTTTCGAATCCCCTGTTCTCTCAGTCTGTTGTACAGGTACTTTCCTACTGAGCAGTCCCTGTATGCAGGTGTCGAATAATCCAGAGCGACCTCCACTTCTCCATCTGTTTTTCGCTTTCCAAGAAAGATTCCAGCTGGTTCCGTATTATGGTATACAATATACGCGGCATCATACTGTAAAAGAGGTCCATCCCCACCATGAAATGCTGGGAAGTATTTCATTATATCCTGTTTATAATAATTCAGAAGATAGTAGATCAGCGGCTCTTGGGCTTCGCCTTCTATAAAGTTATATGCTCGTTCTGTTTTCCGCATTCGTACCAGATAATAAATATTGATAATAACCAGACAGGTATTCATCAAGGCGGTCGGATAGGCATGGATGATCAGCGCATAAATCGTGCAGACCACGCCTCCGGCAGCATTGATAATTCTCAATTTGAAAACCGATGTCATCAGAAAGGACAGCAGTACCAAAGCGGAGCCGAAATACCCAACCAATTCTACAATCATGCGTGTATTCAAGCAATCTCCTCCTTTTAGTATCCGGATCCAGCGTCGGCACTATTTTTCATGATTTTAACCAGTCTGCTTGTTCCAAGACGTTCTGCTCCCAGGCGGATGAATTCGTCTGCATCATCAAAGGATGAAATTCCGCCAGCTGCTTTGACTTTAACCTCCTTTCCTACATGAGCTCTCATCAGTTCCACATCTGCAAATGTGGCTCCTGCAGTGGAAAATCCGGTAGAAGTCTTGATGTATTCTGCTCCCGCCTTTGTGACAATCTCACACATTTTGATCTTCTCTTCTTCCGTCAGCAGACATGTCTCGATGATAACTTTCAGGATTCTACCATCACAGGCTTCATGAATCTGACGGATTTCATCTTCGATTTCCTCGTATTTTTTGTCTTTTAGATGACCAATATTGATAACCATGTCAATCTCATCTGCTCCGTTTGCAATAGCATCCTTTGTCTCAAATACTTTAACTGCCGTTGTACTGTAACCGTTTGGGAATCCGATTACCGTACAGATAGGAAGTTTCCCTTCCACATATTCAGCAGATTGTTTTACATAGGAAGCCGGGATACATGCGGATGCTGCTTCATATTGGATGGCATCGTCCAGAATCTGTCGGATTTCTTCCCAGGTTGCTGTCTGTGTCAGTAAAGTATGATCTACATATTTTAAAATTTCTTTTTTATCCATCTTAAACCTCTTTCTTTTATTTTTTTAACAAATCTTTGATTTCCGGGTCAAATGCTGTCTCAGCCGCATTACAAAGTAATGTATGAATCAATTTCTCATCCCGTCCATAATGCTCATAAATTTTCATAAGTTCCTTTGTCATGGTGGTACCGCTGACAGTCCTATTATCGGTATTAATGCTAACTTTGATTCCCGCATCCAAAAATTGTCTGAGGGGGTACTCCTCCCACGTTCTGACCGCTTTTGTCTGGAAATTGCTCGTCGGGCACATCTCCACGCCAATTCCGGCGTCGGCATAAGCCTTCATCAATTTCGGATCCTGTTTCAGAGCAATTCCGTGTCCAATTCTTCTGGCTCCCAGTTCTAAGGCTTCTCTGACATTTTCCAGATTTCCGGTTTCACCTGAATGGATGGTAAACGGCATTCCAATCCGTTTTGCCTCCCAAAAAAGCTTCCGGAAATTTTTTGTCGGAAATGCCGACTCATCACCTGCCAGATCAAGAGCACATACGCCTTTTCCGAGATACTGTCTTGCACATGCAAGCATCTCCATGTTCTGTTCCAAGGTGTGATTTCTCATGGCGCACACAATGATGCCATACCGCACTTTAAAATCCTCTTTCGCCCGTTCCATTCCTCTTCTGACCGCTTCGATGATCTCGTAACAGCTTAAATGTTTATGAACAGAAAGCATCGGAGCAAAGCGGACTTCAATATATTTCATGTTCTCTTTGGCGATCTCTTGTACAAATGTATAAGCCCCTTCTTCTAGCCCTTCTGCATCCTGCAGACATTTCAACGGAAGATCAAATTTTTCCAGATATTCTGTCAGGCTCCGGCATTCTTCCGATACCGTCAACATGTCCTCAGATACCGTTCTTCCCAAGCGACGTTCAATCAAAGCTTTTGTAAGCGATCCATCGAGATGGCAATGCAAATCAATTTTTGGAAGTTGTTCTATATTCATGTTCGCTCACCTTTCCATAGGTCAAATTATATGATGTTGGGGTCAAAAGCCCCCAACTATGATGCCTACGGATTGTTCCAAGGTCTTTCATCCACTTATGAGCAAGCTCATGTGGATTCAGACCTTTTGACCCTGGCATCATTATATGGTTTCTATGATCTTTGTAACCAGTTTTTTAAATTCCTGGGATACGCGGTCTGCTGTCTCCTGCACTTCTTTGTGATCCAATTTCTCCTTGCTCATTCCTGCTGCCAGATTAGTAATACAGGAAATCCCTCCGATCTCCATACCCATATGGCGTGCTGCCATTGCCTCGCAGGCTGTGCTCATACCGACTGCATCTCCGCCCCAGATCCGACACATTCTTACTTCAGCCGGAGTTTCATAAGCCGGTCCAGTCAGCTGGACATAGACTCCTTCTTTCAGATCTATTCCGCATGCTTCTGCCGATAAACGAATCACATTTTGAATCCGTTTGCTGTATACTTCGCTCATATCAGGAAATCTCGGTCCCAAATCTTCCATATTCGGTCCAATCAGCGGACTTGGCACTCCTATGGCAATATGGTCAGTAAGCATCATAAAGTCTCCCGGACGGAAGTTCTCGTTGATTCCTCCTGCTGCGTTTGTAAGAATCAGTTTTTTTGCTCCAAGCAGTCCCATAAGACGTGTTGGGAGAACAACATCTGACATGGGATATCCTTCATAATAATGTACCCTTCCCTGCATGATCACAACCGGCACTGTTCCAACATATCCAAAAACAAAACGTCCTTTATGTCCCTTTACCGTAGAAACTGGAAAACCTTTAATGGCAGAATACTCCACTGCTGTTTCTATGCGGATACTGTCTGCATAATCTCCCAGACCGCTTCCTAAAATCAATGCCACCTCCGGCTCAAAATTTGTTTTTTCTCTGATACTTGCCAAACAAGTCATTAATTTATTCTCCATCTATTTTCCTCTCCTTTATAAATCTTCTGCCAAGATGTCAGCGATCATATCTTTCATTCTGTGATATTGTTCATAGTTAATCAGAATATAGCTTCCCTGCATCGATATCATGCCGTTTTCTTTAAACTTTTTAATGGAACGGCTGATCGTCTTCAAGCAGAGTCCCGTAAAGTCTGACAGATCCTGGCGGTCTCCCTTCATTCGCAGAACTCCATTGTGTGCGTATTTACGGTATCGTTTCATTAAAAGAAAAGCTACCCGGTCTGCTCCCTGGAGAAAAAGCAACATTCGGCTGTCTCTTGCCTGCTCAAGCAGATATTCTCCCATCAGTCTGCTTTCCTGTTTGAGAGCAATAATATCGGAATCCAGCCATTTTTTAAATCCTTCTTTAGGAATCTTCAGAACTGTACACTTTGTCGCTGTCTGTAGCGTTGTCTGATACTTATCCAGATTGATAATGACTTCCATTCCTCCAAATGCGTAAACTTTTTCAAACATCATGAAATCATAGTTGATACCGTAAATCCGATAGTCTGTCGCTTTAATCAGCCCTTTGCCAATGAAATAGATCATATCGGCAGGTTCGCCTTCCTGTACAAAGACTGTCCCTTCCTCCAACTCTTCCACTGCAAAAGTTTCCATCAACCACATCGGCGCTGTGCGAAAATATTGTTCAAACTGTTCTCTTCTGCTTTTTTCAATTTCATTCAAAAAAGGCAGAATTTTCGCCAGATACGTATTTTCCATTGTTATCTCCTACTGTTTTCCTTTTCCTGCTATCATTTTCCCCTTCACATATTTTGCTTCAATTTCTGCATCCTGATCCAGATAAATAAGTCGTTCCAGACGATCTCTTACGGAAACTTCTCCAACACTGCGGATCTTTGAATCATCAATCACCACTGCATCAAACTCATACCCTGCTTCCAGACTTCCCACTTCTCCGAAAAATTCTCCTCCTCCTTTTGTAGCAAGATAAAAGGCCTCAGCCACTGTCAGAGGTTTTATGCTCTGATCGGTAAGTCTCCATCGCAGCTTGGAGCACTGAATTGCCATCGCCATAGCCCGAAACATGGAGAGTGAAGAGCCGGCTGCCACATCCGTACCCAGGCCCATTTTAATTCCCATTTCCAGATATCGTTTTGCCGGTGCAATTCCGGATGACAGATTGGCATTGGATTCGGGACAATGCGCGACGAAAACACCTTGTTCCTTGATCATCCGAATTTCCTCTTCACTGCTGTATACACAGTGTGCCATAATAGTCGGACAATCTCCTCCAAAAAGCCCATGAATCCGATAGGCATCCCCATAGCAGGATGCCTTAGGCTGTAGCTCCCTTACCCATTCAATTTCGCTTAAATTTTCGGAAAGATGCGATTGTGCCGGAAGTCCATATCTCTTCTGGAGTTTCGAAAGCCGTTCCATCAATTCATCCGAACAAGTCGGAATAAATCTGGGAGTCAGAATGGGTCTGATATTGGAAAATTTTTCCGATTCCAGAATCCATGCTTCTGTATCTTTAGCTGAAGCTTCTGCACTTTTTTCGCAGAGTCCCCGGGAACTGTTACGATCCATATTGACTTTCCCTACATATCCTGCAAGTCCTGCTTTTTCCATCTGTTCCATGAGCCAAAGTGTCGCATCTTTATGGCAGGTTCCAAACACGCATGCCCTTGTTGTAGCACTGTGAAGCAGATCCTCCGTAAAAATGGTATATGCTTTCTTTGCATAGCCGGTATCTTGATATTTCTCTTCTTCCGGAAATGTGTGTGTATTCAGCCAATCAATGAGCTCCAAATCCATTCCCAGTCCTCGGAAAGAATACTGCGGGGCATGCACATGAAGATCAACAAGGCCTGGAATAATTAGTCTGTCTCCGTAATCACGGCAGCTAATTTTCTTCCATTGTTCAGGCAATTCCCTGAAAATCCCAATGCTCTTTCCCTCTTCACAGATCACATATCCGTGTTCTATTATTCTGATACTCTTTTGATTCTCGCTGTAACAGATATTTCCTCTGATCGCAAATCGTTCCATGTCGTTCTCTCCTTGATCTGATTTTCCTTTTTCTTATCTTTGTCCCTTGTCGTAGGGGATACCCTCTGCTTTTGGTGCTTTTGAATTCCTTGAAAACAGAGCAAGCACCACAAGAGAAATAATATATGGAAGCATGTTGTAAACAGCGCTTGGTATGTTGAGCATTTCCAGAACATCAAATCCGGAATATACATTGGATAGAGCGCGGAATAATCCGAACAGCAGTGCAGCAAGACCGATCAGTTTCGGTTCCCACTGTCCAAAAATCATAACTGCCAAAGCAAGAAAACCAAAGCCTGCCACACCATTTTCAAACTTCCATTCACTAACACCGGCTGTGATATAGACAATTCCGCCAATACCTCCGAAAAGTCCGGAAATCATAACGCCTGCATAACGCATTTTATAAACATTAATTCCAACGGAGTCAGCAGCCTGTGGATGCTCACCGCATGCACGAAGTCTGAGTCCAAATCTTGTCTTATAAAGTACAATATGCGCCACAATCAGTAAAACAACTGCCAAAATCATAAACCAGCTAACTTCAAAGTTTCCTATTTTAAATGCCGAAAATGCTTTTCTCTGTTCAATATATTGAATGGCGGAAGAAACATTGTTTACATTTTCACTCATATTAATGGCTTTTACTAATACCGTGGCTGCTGCGGTTCCAAGAAGATTCATAGCTGTTCCAACCAGAGTCTGATCTGCCTTAAAATTAATGGCTGATACAGCAAGTAAGAGTGAATACAAAACTCCAAAAATAACACTTCCAATAATCACTGCCAGAATCATCAATGCTGTCGGCAAATTTCCCATGTATTTCATTACCAATGCTCCGCCGAGAGCTCCGATAACCATCGTTCCTTCCAACCCCAGGTTGATCACACCACTTCGTTCAGAAAAGCATCCGCCAAGGGCCACAAGCATCAATACCGATGCATAAATCAATGTATATTGTAATAAGAGTGCCATATTTTCTTCCTCCTTCCTTATTTCTTTGCTTTTCTGTTCATGCAGTGCTTAAAGAATAATACAAATCCGCAGAAGTAGATAATAATCGCTGAGATAAGATCTGAAATCTGAGCGCAGTATACCATTTTATCCACATAGGAGCCGCCACTTGTAATGTGTTGAATAAAAAATGCTGAAAAAATACTTCCGATCGGGTTAAGTCCTCCTAGAAATGCTGCCGCGATTCCATTAAATCCCATAGCCGGAACTGCTGTTTGAGCACAGGACCATTGTTCAATCCCGCTTAAATAAAGGAACGCTGCTCCAAGTCCCGAAAGACATCCTGCAATTACCATTGTAAGAATCATGTTCCGTTTTTCTTTCATACCCGCATACTTTGCAGCGTTTTTATTCAATCCGGTTGCTTTTAATTCGTATCCGAGCTTTGTCTTGCTCATCAGAATCCACACAAGAATTGCGACGATAACAGCAAGCGGAATGGCTATTGTGACATAACGATTATTAGAAAAAAGGTTGTCCAGTCCGAAGCTGGGAATCAGGGCATCCGGGCTGTTCGTCTTCAATGCCATTGTATAAGTTGTACTAGACTCCTTAACATTCGTCAGAAGCATGTTGACACTATAAAGGCTGATCCAGTTCAGCATAATCCCTGCAATAACTTCATTCACGTTCAAATAAGCTTTCAGGATACCTGCAATTCCTCCCAGAATTCCTCCGCCGATCATGGCCGCGATCATGCAGACATACCAGGGCATATGGAAAGAAAGTGCAAGATAAAGTGCCAATCCGGCTCCCACTGCATACTGTCCGGAGGCTCCGATATTAAAAAGTCCTACCTTATATGCAAACAATATGGACAACGTACACATCAGAAGCGGTGCTGTTTTTGCCAGTGTGCTTCCGAAATATTCCAACGCTACTTCCGGTCTTGGAAAGTATAAGAAATTTTTGAGAATCGCTGTCATCGCATCCCAGGCTTCTGTAGGATTGATGCATAAAAGTACAATATATCCGACAATCAGTCCAAGAGCAATACAGATCAAAGAGGCCACGATGGTCTGCACACCGTCAATCTGCGGGAACCGCTTCTTTTCATTTTTTGTATTCATATCCTACACCTCCTGTTTCTTGGCACCAGTCATATACAGACCAAGCTCTTCAACGGTCACTTCGTCAGGCTTGAATTCTCCGACCAGTCTTCCTTCGTACATAACCAGAATCCGATCCGGCACATCCATTACTTCATCCAATTCCAGACTTACAAGAAGGACTGCCTTTCCTGCATCTCTCTGTTCAATCAGCTGTTTATGAATAAATTCAATTGCTCCGATATCCACACCTCTGGTCGGTTGAACCGCGATCAGAAGATCCGGATCTTTGTCAATTTCCCTTGCAATGATTGCTTTCTGCTGATTTCCTCCCGACATGGACCGCACTATAGTTGAAGATCCCTGTCCGGAACGGATATCGTATTCTTCAATGAGTCGGTCCGAATATTCCCTGATTTCTTTTCTCTTGAGCAGTCCGAACTTGTTGGTAAACTGCGGTTTAAAATATTTCTGAAGCACCATGTTGTCTTCCAGCGAGTAGTCCAAAACCAATCCGTGTTTATGCCGGTCTTCCGGTATATGGCTCATGCCCATTGTAGAACGCTGGCGAACGGATGCTTTTGTAATGTCTTTTCCATTCATTTGAATCTGTCCGTTCTTTAATGGTTCCAGACCAGTCAACCCGTATACAAGCTCTGTCTGTCCGTTTCCGTCGATTCCTGTCACACAGACTATTTCTCCCTTTCGTACCTGGAACGATACGTCCTGCACAGCATCTTTCTTATTCTGTCCTGCCACTGTCATATTTTTAACATCCAGTATAACGGCTCCCGGTTTTGCAGGTTTTTTTTCTACTTTAAAAGATACGTTTCTTCCTACCATCATGGATGAAAGTTTCTCAGGGGTTGTATCCTTTGTTTCTACTGTTCCGACATATTTTCCTTTTCTTAAAACCGTACAACGATCCGAAACTTCCATAATTTCATTAAGTTTGTGGGATATAAAAAGGATGCTCTTTCCCTCCTTTGCAAGACCTTTCATGATCTGCATCAGTTCATCGATCTCTTGAACGGTCAGCACTGCTGTCGGTTCATCAAAAATCAAAATTTCATTGTCTCTGTACAGCATTTTTAAAATTTCCGTTCTCTGCTGCATTCCGACTGTGATGTTTTCAACAATGGCATCGGGATCAATCTGAAGATGATAACGCTCTGACAGTTCCATTACTTTCTTTCTTGCTTCCTCTTTTTTCAGAAAACCTCCCTGAACAGGTTCTGCACCCAGAATAATATTATCCAATACAGAAAAACACTCAACCAGCTTAAAATGCTGATGTACCATTCCGATTCCCAGCGCATTCGCGTCATTCGGGTTCTTAATATATACTTTTTTTCCATCTTTACGAATTTCTCCCTCTTCCGGCTGATACAGTCCGAACAGAACGCTCATTAAAGTGGATTTTCCTGCGCCGTTTTCTCCCAGAAGCGCATGAATCTCACCTTTTTTCAGCTGAAGGGTAATATTGTCGTTTGCTATAATACCAGGAAATCTCTTTGTAATATTGAGCATTTCAACAGCATATTCTCCCATGTTTACCTCCTCCTTCCGACAGTGCTTCTACATGATGGATCCTTGTCTTTCGTCCACCTTAACATCAACTTCCGGCATTTTATCTATGGAATTATCGATCTTGATTTGTCCATCATAAATCTTTTCTACAAGTTCATGATAATCCTCTACAGTAAAATCATCATTCCACTGTGTGGTATCTTCCGGAAGGCCAACATAATTAACTGTCATATCTGTTCCTGAAATCAGTCCGAGATTTTCGATCTTTCCTACATGCTCTTCCCATGTATTATCTATGATGATGGAATTCAGCATTGCTTTTACAGTTGCTCCCAGACCTTTCATTGCTGATGTCACCGTCATTCCTTCTCCATACGCATCGATAATCGGTGACTGGTCACTGTCTACGCCAATCATCTTTCCGTCTACCTTTGCAGCAGCCTCTGCTGCGGAAGTAAAGATTCCTCCACCACATGCAAATACAATTTCCGTCCCCTGACTATACCAAGTATCCATAGCAGCCGTAATTTCTGTCGAGCCGTAAAACTGACCGCCATATGCATATTCAACTTCTATCTGATCTGTAATGCCCAGCTCCTTTGCCGCATCATTGATCCCCTGAACATAACCGAATCCGTATCGCATAACCGCCGGTACCGCCTGTCCTCCAAGAAATCCCAGTTTCCGATATCCAAGCTGTACTGCCGTATATCCTACCATATAGCCAGGGATCTCTTCCTGGTAAACTGCACAATAAGTATTCTTCGTGTTGTAATAGTCGGAGGCTTCATAGGAATCGGGATCGTCATAATATTTATTTCCTACGGCAGCAGCAATAATATCTCCTGCGGTCATATCAAGGGCAATAAATTTGACGTCCGGATATTTATACGTAACCTCTACCAACGCAGGTGCAAAAATATATCCAGGCATTACAATAATATTGTAGCCTTCGGCTACAGCCACATCAATCATGGCAATACGGGCATAGTCTGTATCACCGTCCGGTTTTTTATAAGTAAAATCAATATTATTTTCCGTACAGTATTCAAGACATGCTTCATACGTTGTCTGATTAAAAGACTGATCCGTAATATCACCGCTGTCAGTAATCATGGCCACACGATAATCCGAATTGCCACTGGTCTGGCTTGATTTTGATGGACCGCATCCGACAGCAGCCATCGCCATACAGATAACAAGAAGCAAAGCAGTAAATCGTTTGATTCTTTTCATGTCTTTTTCCTCCTTTCAGAATGACAGTTATTTCAAGCTGGAAAGCAATGATGTTCCGATTGTTCCCTCTGGCATAGCCAAGCCGAAATTATCAACAATAGTTGCTCCGATCACTGCAAATGTATCCTGATCTGGCAGTCTTCCATTTCCTCTCATGGATTTGGAATATGCAAGAAACGGTACCTTTTCCCGTGTATGATCGGTTCCTGTGTAAGTCGGGTCATTTCCGTGATCTGCTGTGATAATCAGAAGATCATCCTCCCTTAGTTTTTCCAGCAGCACAGCAAGCTTTTCATCAAACATTTCCAGCTCACGGGCATAGCCTTCAGGATTTCTTCGATGTCCCCATTTTGCATCGAAATCAACCAGATTGACAAAGCAAAGTCCATGGAAATTTTTATCTGTAAGTTCAATCGTCTGCTCCATTCCGTGAACAGAAGATTTGGATTTGTATGCTTCTGTAATCCCCTCACCATCATAGATATCATTGATTTTTCCGACAGAAATCACATCCAGTCCACTGTCTTTTAATACGTTCAGAGCTGTATGAATCGGAGGTTTCAGCGCATAATCGTGGCGATTACTTGTCCGTTCAAACTCACCGGCCTTTTTTCCCACATATGGCCTTGCAATAACTCTTCCGACTCTCCATTCTTCTTTCATAGTCAGCTCTCTGGCAATTTCGCAACAGCGATATAATTCGTCCAGTCCAAATGTCTCCTCGTTACCGCAAATCTGAAGTACTGAATCTGCTGAAGTATACACGATCATATGTCCGGTAGCGATTTCTTCCTCACCAAGCTCGTCAATGATTTCTGTTCCGCTTGCACTTTTATTTCCGATAATCTTATGTCCTGTTCTACGTTCCAATTCTTCAATCAGTTCTTTCGGAAAGCCGTGTTCCGTAAATGTTTTAAACGGCTTCTTTGTCTCAATTCCCATAATCTCCCAGTGACCGGTCATTGTATCTTTACCGTTGCTTCTCTCACAAAGTACTGCCTGGTATCCCAGCGGATTCTCTATCGCCGGAACCTGACGAAGTTTTGTCAGATTGGCAATTCCCATTTTTTGAAGTGTTGGGATGTGGAATTGTTCTACTGACTCTGAAATATGCGCCAGTGTATTAACACCCTTATCTCCAAATTTTTCTCCGTCCGGCATAACGCCAATCCCAAGAGAATCTATTACGATTACAAATACTCGTTTTTGCTGCTGCATTATTTTTCTACCTTCCTTTCAGATTGCCTGGACCGAAGCCCTGCGGCATCAGATCTTTCAGAGTATAAATCTGATACTCTTCTTTTCCCTTTGCCAGAATGATCTGGAATTTGTCTGGCTGGCAGAATTCCATCATCACCTGTCTGCAGACTCCACAAGGAGGTGCGAAGTCTTCCAATACCCCATCTTTTCCTCCCACAATGCAGATGGCATCAAATTCCCGAACTCCTTCGCTGACTGCTTTGAAGATTGCCGTTCTTTCCGCACAGTTTGTAGGTGTATATGCTGCATTTTCTATATTACATCCTGTATAAATAGTTCCGTTTTTTGCCAGAAGAGCAGCTCCTACTTTAAAATGAGAATAGGGTGTATAGGAAAAAGCAAGCTGTTCCATCGCCGTTTCAATCAGCATCTGTATCTGCTTTGTGTCTGTCATTGATATCTTCCTCCCCTATTTTCCAGCTTTCTTATCCGCTTCGATCAGATTTCGAATCGCACCTACTGCTACCCGAATCGCCATATCCGTATCATGCACCACCGGATTGTCCAATCCTTCCTTTTCCCGTTCCTGATTTGCCAGAACAAGGAAACAGGAACCTGCCCGAACATGTAAATGACTTGCCACAACAAAGAGTGCCGCAGATTCCATCTCGGAAGCCAGACATCCCAGACGTTTCCATGCCTCCCATTTATTCATGAGCTCATAGCTGACCGGCATCCTCTCCGGTGAGTGTTGGCCATAAAAAGAATCTTTACACTGTACTACACCTACATGATATGAAGTTTTCAGTTCTTCCGCTGACTGCATCAACGCGTTGATCACCTGAATGTCCGCTACTGCCGGAAATTCAATTGGCGCATATTCTTTACTCGTTCCTTCCATCCGGATCGCTCCATTTGCAATTACAACATCACCGCTTTTCACATTCAGCTGCATTCCTCCACATGTTCCGATTCTCACAAACGTATCAGCACCGGCATTCACAAGCTCTTCCATAGCTATAGATGCAGATGGTCCTCCGATTCCTGTAGATGTTACACTTACCTTTACTCCATCCAGATATCCGGTATATGTTATATATTCCCGGCTGTCAGCCACCAGTACTGCATTGTCAAAATATTTTGCGATTTTCTCACATCTCTTCGGATCACCCGGAAGAATTACATAGCGTCCTACTTCCCCCTTTCCAACTTGAATATGATATTGTTTTCTTGCATCCTCTGAATAATTCATCTTCAAACCTCCATTTCTTTTTATTCCCATCTGATGATGTTTCCGCCGCCTTTTATAATTGAAAATGGTCTGTGTGTCCCAATTTCTCTTGATCTACTTGCATATTACTAGTATTTTTCCATTAAAAAAAGGACTTGAGTCCCTTTTTGTATATTTATGTCATTATGCACAATTTTATCCCTCTATTTCTATATATTATCACTATTAATATTTATTTGTTATTTTTTTAATATAGCTTTTCTTATATTATTATCATTGGTTCTACGGGAATCACAACAATGCAAACAAAAAAGTACAATTCCTGGGCATTCCAATCTATTTATCACTCTGCCTCGTTAAAAAGATTCCGTTTGCTATAAAAATAACGGCTACGCAGCCCATGTATAATGGGATTGTAGCCGTTTTATAATTGTAAAAAATAAGAATGTATCATCTTTCTAAAAAGTCAACCGGCAGGACATTCGTCCCAGCATAGCTACCAGGAAAATCCGTTCATTTCCCACATTTGTATTTGGGCATCTTTCCAGTCAACTTGTACAGATACGTTTTGTTCAAGCGGATAATATCTTGTAGTAAACACATACTCGCCACCATTCACATAGATTTCCACCGCAGATGTATCTGCCAAAATACGGATTTGCTTTACACCGTCTGTCTTCGCTCTTCGTATGCTTCTTCCACGACCCAATTCCTTTGATAATTCCAGAGAAATTTCTGAACCATCATAGGAAAAAATAAGACCTTGGGCAAGACAGATCTGACATTTTTCCGTTTCTTTTCCACATAAAAGCAAGTCAAAACATCCTTTTTCCACCTCTGCCTTTCCATTTTCCACGATAACTTTTTCTCCCCTTAAAGCATCCACCTCTTTAATGGGATACTGGTACAAAATATCATCTTTCCAGATAATCTCCCTCGGCAAAGTCAAAGCATGCTGCCATCCCTTTTCTACGGTAGGATTTTTATATTCCAGATCACCATCCGAAATTCCCATCCATCCAATCAATATTCGCCTTCCGTTTTCGTCCTCAAAGGTTTGCGGCGCGTAAAAGTCAAATCCCATATCCCATTCACGAAATCTATGCACAGGCACGGAATAGAAATCCCCTTTTTCATTCTCTCCAAACGGTTTTTCATCCAAAACCACATAGCCGGAATGATATATATTCTGAAACTGATAGGATTCCCTGGAAATACCCTGAGGTGAAAATGCACATATCCATCGTCCGCTTACTGAAAATAAGTCGGGGCACTCCCACATATATCCAAACGGACCATCTGCACGAAGTTCCTTTTGCAGATTCCATGTCTTTTTATCTTTGGAAACATATAAAAGTATTGCACCAGTTTCATCCTTCTTTCGGCCTCCCAATACCATATAATAATTTTCCCCGTAACGAAATACTTTGGGATCACGGATATGGCAGGTATAATCTTTTGGATAATCTTCCTGTTTTAATACACAGCATTTATCCCCTATGGTATAGCCGTCTTTCGATTCTACTAAAACAGTATTTCCTTCCCGTCCGTTATTGATATAATCATAATCCCCATCATACTTTACATTTCCCGTAAAGTATAAATACATCGTTTCGTCATCTACCAATGCGGAACCGGAATACACGCCGCTTACATCATAGGGACAATCCGGAAGCAGCGGTATCCCATGATAATCCCAATGAATCCAATCGCTACTGCTGTAATGTCCCCATACTTTCAGCCCACCTTGGGCGTCGTAGGGAGTATACTGAAAAAAGACATGGTATTTTCCCTGAAACTGACACAATCCATTGGGATCATTCATCCATCCCACAGGCGGCATCAAATGAAATTGCAGACGCCATGGATCACTTTCCACCAGTTTCTTCTTTTCCTGTTCCAAGCGGTATGCTTCCTTTCTAAGAATATCTCTTAACTCATTCATACCAGTTCTCCTTTCTTATCTCAAAACAAATGAATGATTACCGAACCAATAATGCTTTCTCCATATAACCGATTGTTCCCGTTTTCTCCAGTCTGATTTCCTCATACTCGTCGGAATTTGTGACAATAACCGGCGTTGTGATATCATATCCGGCTTCTTTTATACGTTCCCGGTCAAATTCCAAAATAATTTGTCCTGCCTGTACCGAATCTCCTTCTTTAACATGTGCTGTGTAATACTGTCCTTTCAGTTCCACCGTATTAATCCCCACATGAATCAATAGTTCAATACCATTTTTTCCGGTAATGCCCACCGCATGCTTTGTTTCAAACAATGTAGTAATTGTCCCGTCAAATGGAGCTTTCACAATTCCTTCTTCAGGAATAACAGCCATTCCTTTTCCCAAAATTTCATTGGCAAACGTTTCATCTTTTACATCACTCAGAGAAATCGCTGTACCCTTTAACGGAGAACTTACCATAGCACCGGCAAATTCATCCTTTTCTTTATTTTGGCTGATTTCAACTGAATGCTCATTCTGTAAATCTATGGTTTCTTTTGTTCCTTCCTCTGTCGTCTCTTGGGTCTCTTCTTTAAACAGGATCCATGAAACAATAAACGCTACACCAACTGCCACGAGGATAATTAATGTATAAGAAAGAACATAATCTGTTGTTATCAAGTAACCAAATATACCGGTAATACCATATGCTGTCGCACCGACACCTGTAATTCCCGCTACCAGTGCGCCACAGGCACCACCAATCATACCTGCTATGAATGGTTTCATATAACGCAGATTCACACCAAAAATAACTGGTTCTGTAATTCCCATAAATGCGGACAATGAAGACGGCAATGCTATGGATTTCAACTTTTTATTCTTAGTTTTAAGAGCAATGGCCAGTGCCGCACCACCCTGTGCCACATTTGCTGCTGTCGCAATCGGCATCCATGTATTGATACCATTGGCACTCAAAAGTCCTGCTTCCAATGCATTATACATATGATGAACTCCGGCCACTACCGTTACCGGATAAACCGCACCGGCCGCTGCAGCACCGATTCCGAATGACAATGTAATTAAATATTCTACTCCATTCAAAACACCAGTTTCAATCCAGGAAAATACCGGTCCGAAAATAGTAAGTGTCAAGTATCCGGTTACAAGAACCGTTACCAAAGGTGTAACAAACAAATCGATAACTTCGGGAACCCACTTATGCAGCCTTTTTTCCAGATTTGACATAAACCATACAGCAATGACAACCGGTATCACATGTCCCTGATATCCCACCAGCCGAATATCATAAAGGCCAAACCAGGCTGTCGCGGTCGGAATGGAATCTGCCGTTGCCACAGACCAGGCATTCACCAAATCGGGATGAATCATAATCATACCGATGACTGCACCCAAAAACATGTTTCCTCCAAATACCTTTGCCGCACTGACTGCAATCAGGATTGGCAGGAATGTAAACGCTGCGTTACTGAACAGATGTAAAATCGTATATGTTCCGGAATTTGCCATATCCGGATACACTTTACTGAGCCCTTCCAAAAGTCCCATTAAAAGTCCGCTGGCAACAATGGCAGGAATAATGGGAACAAATACGTCTCCCAACGTTTTGATCAGTCGTTTAGGCAGACTCTGTTTTGCACTGGCTGCCTGTTTAACTTCTTCTTTTGTAGCTCCGGTGATTCCCGCTACCTGAATAAATTCATCATATACTTTATTTACCACACCTGTTCCAAAAATAATCTGAAGCTGACCGGAAGCGAAAAAAACTCCTTTTACACCTTCTATATTTTCTACTGTTTCTTTTTTGCATTTCTTGTCATCCCCAATAACTAAGCGAAGTCTTGTGGCACAATGTGCTGCCGAAACAATATTTTCCCGGCCTCCCACAGCCTGACAAACCTGTTCTGCCACTGATCTGTAATCCATACGAATACCTCCGTTCCATGTATAAAATTATTTCTATTATTTTCAAATTCACTTATGTTTCCTGTTATCGTTTTGTTTTCCTCTCCGGTACATAAATTGTTATTTTTCAGTTATTCGAAACGAATATGATTTCGATTTCATATATTAAATCTATTTTTCCACTTCCTTTCTTTCATTTTTTCTATTTTTATTTCGTTTTTTTATGTTGCGCGATATGAAATCGTTCTCATATATTGGTTTCAGTATAGTAAAAAAAGAGTTTTTTGTAAATCACTAATGTTTACAAAAAACTCTCTTTTTACTTATGCATATTTTACAATCATCTCTACGGACGGGTGGATTTTCTTATTTTGATTTCATAACCCATTTGAATTTCCTTTCGGACAGCATCAGTATTTTCCAACAACTCCACCATCATCCGTGCCGCTTCCTTTCCACTTGTTTTGTAGAAATAGTGAATACTGGTCAGAGAAGGATCCATTACTCTGCCAATGGTGGTATCACCCACCCCCGCCAGCTGAATCTGATCGGGAACGGCAATATTTTGTTCCCGCAGGTAAACAAAAACCCCTACCGCTATTGTGTCTGTTGCACAGAAAATCGTATCTATCCCAGGATTCGTTTCTATCAGTTCCCGTGCTGCCTCATATCCGGCATCCATCTGAAATGCGATTTCTTTTCGGTTTTCCGCAGGACATAATTTTCCCATTTTTTTCAATGCCAGATCAAATCCTTTTTTTCTTCCCAATCCTGCTGCCTCATCCTTTTGTGTCACACCCACATATGCGATTTCTTTTGCGGTTCTCCCCATTTTCTCCATAAGATCCTGACAAGCATGAAGTTCATCCTGATAAACACATGCGTATCCTTCCAGTTTCTGTCCCAAAATTACAATTGGAACTTTATATTCTGAAATTAATTTTAAATGACGCTTTGTAAAAATTGTTCCGATCAGAATTACACCATCCACCTGATTTTCCTGAAACAATGCCAGATACTTTAGCTCTTCTTCCACCTGATTTGCTGTATTCGCCAATATGATACGATAATTGTTTTTATTCAAAACCTCACTAATTCCTGCTACCATACGGCTTACGGAATCGGAGTTAATTTTAGGCAGAATTACACCGACCAGTTTTGTCTTTCTCGTACGCAATGTCTGTGCCTGAGTAGAAGGCTGATATCCTGTTTTTTCGATTACTTCACGTATTTTTTCACGTTTTTCCTTACTGACATATCCGTTATTCAAATACCTGGAAACCGTAGCTCTGGAAACACCTGCCATTTCTGCAATTTCATTAATGTTCATACATTACACCAGCCTTTCAAACAATGTACACATTACCATTCCTATTATTTATCACTGCATACCTGGAAAATATAAAATTTCAGATAGTAGGATTCATCGGCTGACCAAAGGATCGGATGATCCGGTGCCTGAGTACGGAATTCCACCTGTCGAAGTTGTTTATGCACATCTTTTGCTGCCTGACGAATGGTTTTCGTAAACAGTTCATATGTCATAAAATGAGAGCAAGAACATGTGGCCAAAAATCCTCCATCCTTCACCAATTTCATTCCGCGTAAATTGATTTCCCGATATCCTTTCACTGCATTCTTCACAGAACTTCTGGACTTTGTAAATGCCGGAGGATCCAAAATAACCACATCAAACAATTCTCCATCCTGCTCCAGTTTCGGCAATAATTCAAACACATCGGCACAGGTAAACTTCACCCGATCCTCCAAACCATTCAAGCGGGCATTTTCTTCGGCTTGATGCACTCCAAGAGCCGATGCATCTACTCCAAGTACTTCTCTCGCCCCCGCAATTCCGGCATTTAATGCAAAAGATCCGGTATGGGTAAAACAATCCAATACCCGCGCACCTTTACATAGCGGTTGAATCGCTTTCCGATTCAGCTTTTGATCCAAAAAGAATCCGGTTTTTTGTCCGTCCTTCACATCTACCTGATACTTCACACCATTTTCTTCAATCTCCACCAATGTATTAAATTCCGGTCCGATAAATCCTTTTGTCAGTTCCATCCCTTCTTGTTTTCTGACTTTCGCATCGCTTCGCTCATAAACCCCTCGAATCACAATGCCATCTTCCAATAACACTTCTTTCAGGATCCTTATGATATCTTCTTTCATTCGATCCATACCCAAGGCCAAAGACTGGACAGACAATACATCCGCAAATTTGTCCACAACAAGACCCGGCAGAAAATCCGCTTCTCCAAAAATAATACGGCAGCTGGAAGTATCTATCGTTTTTTTTCTATATTCCCACGCCTGTTTCACACGATCCCGAAGAAATTCTTCATCAATTTCCTGCTCCTGTTTTCGTGTCATCATTCGAATACGAATTTTAGAATTCTGATTAATAAATCCTCTTCCCATAGGATACCCGTCAAAATCATGAACCAAAACGATATCACCATTTTCAAAATGTCCTACAATACTGGAAATTTCATTATCAAAAATCCATGCGCCTCCGGCTTTAACCGTTCGCCCTTCTCCTTTTTTCAGTGTTACCACTGCCAGTCCTTTTTCTTTTGCCATATTTTCATCCTCCACTTATTTACGATATATCCGAAGTTACTGTTCCACCTTTTCCAAACGTGCAAAACTGGCAAACATGCGTTTCACTCCAACCTTTTGAAAATCCACCGTCACTTCATAATCTTTCTTACCTTCTTCAATTTCCTGGACTTTACCAATTCCGAACTTAATATGTCGAACCATATCACCTTCTTTATAGGAAAGGCCCTCTTGTTTCTGTACCGTAAATGTTTTTCCCATATTGGGACTCGGAGAAGAAAATCCTTTTCCATATGTATTTCTCTTTGGAAGATCAAACACATCTTCCATCGATTTGGATATATGGGAAGAACCACCTCCAAACCGGCTCATGGCAGCTCCAAAACCAAATCCTCCACTTTGTTCCGCTTTTCTTTCCCCTCTATCGGTTTGACTGCTGAAAGTATTGCCGCCCCATACATTTTTCTCATTCACAGACCACTTTCCTGAAGTACCGATGCGCATACCGTTTCCCGTATCATCACGATCCAACAATTCATCCGGAATCTCATCAATAAACCGGGACGGGCGGTTATACTGGACATCCCCGTGAACCGTTCTCATCTTTGCCGCTGTCAACGTCAAATAATCCATGGCTCGTGTAATTCCTACATAGCAAAGACGTCTTTCTTCTTCAATATCCGTGGGATCGCCAGACATCATAGACATATAGCTTGGAAAAAGCCCCTCTTCCATCCCACACAGATATACTCTCGGAAATTCCAATCCTTTAGCCCCGTGAAGTGTCATAAGAATCAGACGATTAGAAGAATCATCCATACTGTCAATATCAGCTACCAAAGCCACCTCTTCCAAAAAGCCACTCAAGGTTGGTTCATCTTCTTCCGTAGATTCCTCATAATCCGCAGCCTTACTAACCAATTCATCTAAATTTTCTTTTTTCTGTTGAGCCTTTTCATCTTCCAATTCTTCCAGTTCTTCCAAATATCCGGTTGACTCTAAAATATTTTCAATAATTTTGGAAATACCCAGATATTCTGCCTGAGCACGATACACCATAATCTGATTGACAAATGATTTTAATTTATTCACTGTAGCCGCACGTCCCAGTGCCGGTATCTGATCCGCATACTCCAATGCATGAAAAAAACTGATTCCATGTTCATCCGCATATGTCTGAACGCGTTCGATCGTTGTCTGTCCAATTCCTCTCTTTGGTACATTAATGATCCGTCGTACAGCAATATCATCTTTTCCGTTATCCACGGTTTTCAGATAAGCTAAAATATCCTTAATCTCCTGTCTCTGATAGAAATTTACTCCTCCAATTAAACGATAAGGAATATTCATAGAAATACACTTTTCTTCAAATGCACGGGATTGGGCATTGGTTCGATAAAGGATCGCACAATCACTGTAATTCAAACCATCCTCTTCCACAGCTCTTTTGACACCACGAACAACCCCCTCCGCTTCATCATATGCATTATCATACAGCCGAAAGCGGACGGTTTCTCCCTGTCCTTTGTCGGTCCAAAGACGTTTCTCTTTTCTACCTTTGTTATGTTTGATTACTTCATTTGCGGTATCCAGAATTGCGGAAGTAGAACGGTAATTCTGCTCCAGCTTAATAACTTTTGTACCGGGAAATACGTGTTCAAAGTTCAATATATTCGTAATATTCGCACCTCTGAATTTATAAATCGACTGATCATCATCGCCGACAACACATAAATTCTTGTACTTTTTCGCTAAAGTACTGACAAACTTGAACTGTACCGTATTGGTATCCTGATATTCATCTACCATGATGTAGCGGAAACGTTCCTGATAATAATCCAAAATCTGCGGATTGTTTTCAAACAGTTCGACCGTTTTTACAAGAAGATCATCAAAATCCAATGCATTATTATCTTTCAGTTTTTTCTGATATTCTTTATAAATTTTAGCCTCCATCTGCATACGGAAATCTGAACCGGCACTAGCCATAGCTTCCTCAGGAGATATCATTTCATCCTTTGCGGAAGAGATCATAGCCAACATAGACTTTTCTTTATACAGTTTGGGATCTAAGTCCAATGTCTTCAATACCTGCTTCATCAATGTTTTCTGATCATCACTGTCATAAATAGTAAAGTTTGTGTCGTATCCCAGCATTTCAATATGCCTTCTTAAAATTCTGACACAAGTGGAATGAAATGTGGCTACCCAGATACTCTCTGACCCAAAACCTACAATCTGGTCCACACGTTCACGCATCTCCTGAGCGGCTTTATTGGTAAATGTAATCGCCATGATGTTCCATGGGTTTATTCCCTTTTCTTCTATCAGATATGCAATACGATGGGTCAAAACCCTTGTCTTTCCGGAACCGGCCCCTGCCAATATCAAAAGCGGACCTTCTGTGAAGCAAACAGCTTCATATTGTTTCTCATTCAGCGATTCATATATACTCATTCTTTTCCTCTCATTCTGCCGTAATCCGGCGTTCTTATACCCATACAAAAAGCTGCCGCATAAAAGGGACGTTGCAAACCCTATACCTCAGAGACTTTGCAACATCCCCATGATTCGACAGCTTACTTTTATTCCTTCAAAATGGAATTTCCTGCTGTTTTATACACCTCAAACCAGCTTATGTCCACAATTGGAACAGAACTTTCCTCCATTGGTTTTCGTTCCGCAATTTGGACAGAAATTAGGAATTGCCCCATTGGATGCTCCCTGCGCGCCTCCTGGTTGTGCTCCGAATTGGGATACCGCCTGATTTGCCATCTGATTAGCCATCATCATTCCCATCTGCATTCCTACCATATCAGCCGCCATATGAGAACCATTTCCTTTTGTAATGGAATCTGCCATAGCTGTTTGCGTGTAACGTCCCATATCCCCTACCATAGCCTGTGATGCTACTTTCTGCTGCATTCTGGCTACTTCTTCAGGATAAGAGACACTCTGAATCTGGAATCCGGTAATACTTATTCCGATTTTCATCATTTCCATATCCAGATCCTGCGCAATTCCTCTTCCGATTTCATCTGCATAGGCCTGCAAATGGAACATATCCTTTCCTTCTTTAACAATCCATTTCATCAGCAACTGGTCACAGTGAGCCATAACACGTTCTTTTACATCAAGAACGGAATACTGTTTCTTGACTCCTGCCACTTTTTCAATCAAGCAGTCATAATCTGACACCTTGAAATTAAACGATCCAAATGCGCGAATAGGCATACCTCCAGGTAAACCAGGAGCAGGAATACTGACAGCATTTTTGGTTCCCCATTTTACAGTAAATTCCTTTGTATTAATAAAGAGAACTTCTGCCCGAATTCCACTGTTAAATCCAAATTTAAACCCTTTTAGTGATGATAAAAACGGAATAATATCCGATGCTATATCAAAAGAGCCCTCATCTGTGAATACACCTTCTACCCGTCCATTATACATAAAAATAGCATCCTGTCCCGGACGAATCACCAATCGGCTTCCTTTTTTGATCTCATCTTCGTTCCATTTCCAAAAGATAATATCATCCTGTGTCTCCTGCCATTCTACCACATCTGCAAATTGACTGAATAATCCCATACTTTCCTCCGCAAAATTCTATCCGTCTGCCATCATTCTTTCATGAGCTGTGCTTTCAATGCTGCCAGTTCATCGTCTACTTCTGAAGTAGGTGCTGAATCGTATTTTGCTGTCAAATCTGCAATGTCGTCAGAAGAAGCTGCCTCGTTCAGCTGTGCCATAGCATTGGCTTCATCCAGCATCCGATTGGCTTTCTCTTCCATACGCCCAAATGCGGACATAGCATCATTTGCTCCATTTAAACTGGAACCGACCTGGTTTACTTTTTGCTGTGCTTTTGCCACAGCGACTTTAGCCTTAATAGCATCTCTCTTTGCATTTAACTGTCCAATGTCGGATACCAGTTTGTCATGCATTTGCTTCATTTTCTGTGCATTGGATGCTGCCAGATCATATGCCTGCTGCAATGACAACTGTTTATCTGTCAATGCTTTCTTCTTCATAAGAAACTGCTTCGCATCTTCATCATTTCCCGCCATAACTGCCTTTTGTGCATATGTCTGCATCTTGATGATTTCCTGCGTACATTCATCCAGCTGGCGTTTTGCCTTGGTCTCTTCTGCCATGACTGCTGCTGTCTCTGCCTTTACATTGCCCAGTTCATTCTGCATATCGCGGCAATACTGATCAATCATCTTTTCCGGATCTTCTGCTTTGTCCAGAAGCGCATTCACATTCGCTGCCATAATGTCCTTAAATCTCTGAATTACACCCATAACAAACCTACCTTTCTGGTATCCTGCCACTGGCGGCAATACCCAATCTTTTAACTATTTCCATACTATGGAAATAGACAGATTTTTATTTGCTTATATTTAATAGTATTATAATATATCTTTCCCATTTTGTCATCTCCAATTTGTTTTCATTTAAAACCGAAGAATCGTCAGTTAATAATAAA
Source organism: Lachnospiraceae bacterium (assembly GCA_026169045.1). Lineage (GTDB taxonomy): Bacteria > Bacillota > Clostridia > Lachnospirales > Lachnospiraceae > Fimimorpha. The sequence goes on from JAPFDH010000088.1 coordinate 43,851, forward strand.
GAATCTTTTACTTTAACGATAATAATTTGAATAATACATTAAAGAACTTCCTATATTCTATGATATCATAAGTGAAAAATTTGCCTTATATTGTAGATATCCTTCTTTTTTCGTCAAGAAATGCTTGTCATATAGTTTTAAAAACTATATAATAAAAACATACAGTGTCAAGGTAATCAAAGACGTGCAATGGCATCATTTCATTTATTTTACGAAAGCAGCCCTATGATTTCTATCATGGCTGAACAATGGAGGTACTATGACAAATCAGGATCTTTATAAGGAACTGCTGCGAAAACTTTCAAATTTGGAATTTATAAAACCGGAAGAAATCCCAAACATTGATTTATATATGGATCAGGTTACTACATTTATGAACGATCATCTTTCCGATGCCAAACGCAGAGAAGATGATAAGATTCTTACAAAAACCATGATTAACAATTATGCCAAAAACAATCTGCTCCCACCTCCGGTAAAGAAAAAATATTCAAAAGAGCATATGCTTCTGTTGATCTTTATTTATTATATGAAAAGCTTTCTTTCTATCACAGATATTCAAGAGCTTTTTTCTCCTCTTACCTCTCATTTCGGTAAGAGAGAAAAATGGAATTTGGAAGATATTTATTCAGAGGTTGTTTCCTTTGAAAGCGAAGAAATGAACAGACTCTTAAAAGATATCTATGCTAAATTTCAGTTATCCAAGACTTCTTTCGCAGATGCTGAAGGGGAAGAGCAGGAAGAACTTCAATTGTTTTCCTTCATTTGTATGTTAGGCTTTGATGTATATCTTAAAAAAAGAATGATTGAATCTATCATTGATATTCAAAAGAAAACGACGGAACGATGAGAAACACGCTTTGCGAGTTTCTCACGTTCGCGGACAGTCGCCGTATGCGTATACAAGCATCCGCACACGGCTCGTTGTCTACGTGCAAATAAAAAATATGGTATTTTACTTTCCATTTTTCATGCAAAGTAAAATACCATATTTTTTTCAGCCTATCATTTCTCTCCGTTCTTTTCTTTTAAGCGTTTAAAAGTCATATCATATCCGTCATTTCCAAAATTCAAGCTCCGATTTACCCGGCTGATCGTTGCCGTGGATGCACCCGTTTTTTCCGCAATTTCCAGATATGTCTTTCCTTCACGCAGCATCATAGCTACTTCATAACGCTGTGCGAATGACAACAATTCATTTACAGTACATACATCTTCGAAAAAAGCGTAGCACTCTTCTTCATTGTTTAAAGTAAGAATCGCACGAAATAAAGAATCCACTGCTGATGTTTTAATTTTTTTATTCATTGGAACCTCCAAAGTATAAATTTCTATTTACTTGATTTCGCTCTTCTATCACTACATTATTTTAACATAGTAAAGTTAGAAAGTCTACTGTTTTTGTCTATATTTTCTTGTATGTCGCAGAAATTTTTCCACGGAATGATTGATTACCAACTCCTCCGGAAAATGCATTTCTGTAAGTATCTTTTCTGCGTAAGAATGGGAACCGATTTGTAAAATAAAATGCGCATCGCTATCAACAACAATCGGTTGTTCATATTCCATACAAAGCTTCAGCATCTTTCTGTAATTTTCCTCCGCTCCCATGCGATAGCCACCGGGACGAAGAGAACTATCATTCATTTCCAAAAGTTTTCCATATTTTTTTGCTGCCTCCACAATCGGTTCATAACAAAGCGGAAGTCGGCCATCATCAGGATGCCCAATAATATCTACAAAAGGATTTTCAATGGCACGAATGACTGCCTTCGTATTATCTTTTTCATCCCGACATTTAAAGCAAGGAAGATGGAGACTTGCAATCGTAACATCCAACTGTTCAAACACCTGATCCGGCAAATCCAGAGTACCATCCTCATCCAGCACATTCAATTCTGCTCCCAATAAAACCTTAATTCCATACATTTCTTCCAACTTTGTTCTGTCTATTGCCCGCAGATTTTGAAAATAAAATTCATGGCATGACCCGGGCATTGCCGGTCCATGCTCTGTAATCCCCAACAATTCCAGCCCTCTATCTGCTGCTTCTTTTATCATCTCCGTCATCGTGTTATATGCATGTCCACTGGCAATGGTATGCGTATGTGTATCCAATTTAAACTTCATTGCAACCTCCAATATAAAATCCGGAATAAAATCCCGGATTACAAACAGGTTTTTCTTTCATTTATCTTTTTTCCTTTAACAGTTTACACTAGTGTCGTAAAAAAATCAAGCCCCTTTGTCCGTCTTGTGCGTACAATTCTTGTTATTCCTTATATCTTTCCTGTCTGACACCGATTTCGATTTGCCGAATATTATATTCTAAGTTCAAGCTTCATAGAAGTCAAAACAATTGAACAAGTTAAACCGAATATCGGAAAGGAGTTAACCATCCATGAAAAACTTCTTTAAAAAGAAGAGTGTTTTGATCACTGCAGGTATCCTTTGTATTTCTATTTTTCTTGCAGGCTGCTCTGACAAAAAAGAACAGGGGCAGGAAAACCTAACCCCTGTTACATTAAGCGAAGTCGCTCATTCTATTTTTTATGCTCCCCAGTACGCAGCCTATGAACTGGGCTACTTTAAAGATGAAGGCATTGACCTGACAATTGAAAATGCCTTTGGTGCTGATAAAGTAATGACCGCCCTCATATCCGGAAATGCGGATATTGGATTCGCCGGTTCCGAATCTTCCATTTATGTATATGCACAAGGACAGGAAGACTATGTCGTAAACTTTGCCCAACTGACACAACGGGCAGGAAATTTTCTTGTATCCCGCACTCCTACTGATACATTCCAATGGGAAGATTTAAAAGGAAAAACTGTTCTTGGCGGCAGAGCAGGTGGCGTACATATATTAATGTAAATTTAGAGAGTATTGTGATTTTGTGTAATTGGGTGGATAGAATGAATAGTGCGAAGAGTATATAAAAAGAAATGGCGGAAATACCATCCATGATATTTCCGCCGAAATTATTAAGCTACTTGTGGATAATCGATAACTGCAATTTCCTGCATTAATTTTTTCGCCATATTAACAATCAATTCAAGGCGTTCAGCAACTTCATCTGTATAATATTTTTCTCCACACTGATCACATTCAAGGCATGGAACATTTTTAATTACAATAATACAATTTTTATAGTTTACGACGTGTGTTGTTGTGCTATGGACAGTGGTACTATTTTTACAATACATACACATATCTATCACCTCTTTCTTCGAGTCTTTAAATTATCTTCAAATTTCTTTGTATCTGGGTAATATGCCGTTATGATATATATATTTATATTATCACATCCGGCAACAATATGCAAAATTCGTCCATTTACGTTATATCCAAAAATCAGGCAACTTGGATTAGGATAATCGTCAGGGTAATCTTCTATAATTTCACCAGTTGCAATTCCATTTTTTACATCGGCACGACTAATATCTCTTTCTTGCATCCGTTGCAGACAATGCTGTGTCCAAAGAATTTTTGATTCTGAACACAATTTCTGATATATTTCTAAATGCATTGGCTCCCTCCTTAACTTTGTTACAATCTATAAATATTATACATCAATTTTATTATTGATAACACATTAAGAATGTTTACAAGTATAAAAATTTCGGATATTATAACTATAAGATTATTTGATGTGGTAAATTTCGTTGCAACCACGCACCCTATGGGTTAAAAGAGATGCAGGAGCCGCGACGTCTGCCAAATAATCTCTTTCAACTATAAATTTTGAATGCTCTGTTTCGAATGGATAGGACCTTTTATTTTGTAATAAAACGAATGTTTTCTTTCAATTCACCGCTAAATTCTTCCAAGTCTGCCATAGTGATTGCACCTTCTCTTAAAAGTGAAACAATGTTAGAGATGCAATTAGAACGACTCATTCTTAACTGTACACCTGTATCTTTTTTATCGTTGCGAATTCGCTCTTCTAAAGCCCAGAATTTTTCAGAAGGTCTTCCTTCGCCACTTAGTAACTCAATATATTCTTTATTCAACTTATCCATATAGGCTTCTTGCCAATCTGCAATTTTCTCTCTGAACAAAGCCCAATCCTTTTTAGTAAATCCGCATTCCGACATTGTCATATCCCTCCACTTTGGCATAAGTAAATTATAGTATAAGCATTTTGGTTTCACAATACTTGTATTTAGAAAAAATATATTTGATTTTTGCTTTTGTATGATTGAGAATTACAATTCAAAATTGAATTTTAAAACATCGAATGCTATAATCTTCTTATAATCAAAAATTATGAGAAGTTGTATCGTTGGAGGGTTTAAGATGGCTGTCTGTTACAATAAGTTATGGAAAATACTGATAGATAGAGGAATGAGCAAAACACAACTTATCAAAGCTGCAAAAA
>JAPFDH010000119.1 GCA_026169045.1 Lachnospiraceae bacterium
ACGAAGATGATTTATTTGCCGATGAGGCTGGTGTAGAAGGTTTTTACATCTTCTAACCGGTGTCATCTTATTCTTGTGCCCGACTTTGTGCGGGCTCTTTTCATTTATAGTTTCAATAAAAATCGAACTTTCCTATAAAGCGAAAAAGAGAGGATGCATTCATCCTCTCCTTTTATTTTTCCTATATTTTTCTCCACTTTTTTCCTCTCCATAAGACAATCATAAGAAAAAAACAAAACAATCCCGCTCCGAGGTAAATCCATCCCGTTACTTTCTCTCCGGTAGAAACCGAAACGTCCGGACTCAATCGCTCTGTTTCAAAAAACCACTGAATCTCGGTATTTTGAAAAGCATAGGTATTGTCCAACTCCTCAGGCACAGATACAGAAAAAGAAATCACCTCATTGCCTTTTGCTAATACCGTCCCCAGTAAAATTCCATCCTCCAGTTCCCGGGAGGCTAAATTTCCCTGATACAACAATACATTCTGTTTCCAAATCGACAGTTCAATTTTTTCCAATAATTCTTTTTGTTCATGAAGCAATTCCGGCAATTGGGTTCGAAACCAAATTGAAGCATCCTCTGGATTTTTGTTTTCCAATGTAAAATGATCTTCCATATAATCTCCCGGCATCATTTTACCTAAGTTTCTAAAAAAGTCATTTGGATTAACTGACAGATCTTTTTCATAAACTACATATAGTGGTTTTTTTCCTATCTCTCCATTTTTTATTCCATATTCCTGAAGGCAATATTGTACCGTTTCTCCAAACCACGGATCTTCTTTCGTATAATCAGGATTAAAGTTTTTCGCCTGTATAGCTTCTGCCCTAATGGATAAAATCATATCTTGTTCTTCCTGCTTTTCCCCCCACTCCTCCGGAATTTTAATGCCTGTAAAAAAATCCACTCCTTCCTCTGCTTTTAAAACCGGCTTATAATACCAATATTCCTTTCTTTTCACCCATTGATCCGATATCCCCAATATATTCTCTTCTGATAGCGACAATTCTGTCTCATATTCTATTTTTACCCGGATATAACAATCTGATGAAACATTTTCTACCCTGGGGATTTTACTGATATAGGTTCCCGGAATGATTTCATCATCATAATCATACTCTATTCGGTTTCCATCTCTATCTTCCATATATTCTTTCAATTCGATTTTAACATTCCCTGTTCCCAAATGATTCACTGTTTTCGCCTGAAATTGTTGTATCCCTGCCCGGGCAGCCATTCCCCAATTAATCACTACTCCTATTCCCAAAAAAATCAGCACCCATATTTTAAAAGATTTCATCCGATTTTTTTTCATCCCTGATGTCCCCTTCTTTTCCCCTGTTTTTATACTTCGGCATCCTCTGTTTCAATTGTTGTCAAATAATACTCCCATGCTTCTTCATAGGAATTCCAAAACATACCCGTATTAGAATTTTTCGCCTGGATTGTCTCAGCATATACCAGGATTTGTACTTCCTTTACATGATTCCAGTATTCAGACAATTCCATATCTGCTTTTATTTTCACCCCATCAATCAAATCACTTGTATTCTGCCCTTCTTCCAATATATATTTGTAATAATAATATCCATCTTCTCCCAATACCCAATCTGCCGTATGATATCCTTCTTTTCCATCATATAAAAAAGCCATTGGAATATCACTATTGGAAGGTTTCAGAAATACCCGTACAAAACAGGGAACACCTGCTTTATTTCCAACGGAAACTTTTTTGACTATATTCCCCTCCTCCCCTGGTACAATCGGTGGCGGATCTGGAAACTCTTCTATGATTTCCCCATCGTTCCATCCCGGAAGTAATCGATTTTGAACAAACGCTTTATCCGTCTGATATGCAATGATTCCCATTGTCCCAGTAATCAGAAATAACAATATGGAACAAACGATTGGCTCCAGGCGTATTTTTTTCCTCATATGTTTTCACTCCTTAAACTTCGCCGTTTTCTGTACTTTCCTTATTCTGATTTAAATATTTCTCAAATGCGAATTCCGCCTCTTTTTGTACAGAAGAAGGGTCTTTCGGATAATCATTCCCATTATCTGCTGTTTCTGAATCTGTGCCTGTATGAGCCGCCTGAATGGCAAATGCGTGGATTGGCATAGATAATACTGTTTCATCCAATTCACCTTCTATAACATTTATAAAACGTATTTTTTCAAATAATGGTTTTGTTGTTTCTCCTTCCAGCAATACCTTATTATAAGCATAAGTATATACACGATAAGCTGAAACAGGAGCTTCTTCTTTTGCTGCAATGGTCTCTTCATTCACCAAAAACCAACTATCTTCTGCTTCTTTACTGATATTGGCTTTCAAGCCATACCGGTTGTCTATTTCAATTGCCTCCCCCTCCATGGAATCCGCTGTTTCGCCGCATCCGTATGTAATTAACTGATGCTCTGCTTTGGCAGTTTTGGTTCCATCCTCGTTTACCATAGTCACATTCGCCACAGGCACTTCAATCTGCAGATATACAAAACTGGGGGTACTTGCCTTTGAGGTAATCTGCGGATCTTTTGCAATAATATCCCCTGGCACAAGGTCCGTCTGATCGCCGGGCCATGACGGTTCTTCCAAATCAATATCCACTTTTCCGGTGGTAAACGTATTGGTTACATGATCCATGTCCGTAAAATATGCTGATATCTCTCCCCATTTCCATGTACTCATCAGCACAAGTCCGGCTCCTACTATCCCCAACAGACCCCAACTTTTTCTAAACATTCCTGTTTTTTTTAAACTACCTTTATTGTTCTTCATACATATTCCTCCCTATCTTTATAAGAATTTTTCTATATTTCTTTGCAACGGTCAATAATTATATCCAATATCATTCGACCCAAAAATACCAAGGAAACCACTCCAATCCCCACAGGTGTCTGCAAAAATGTCATTCCATACCCTGCAAGAGGAAGGGCATAAACACTCTTTCCTTTTATCTGTTCTTCTGCAACTGTAAACATATCTTGAAATGCATTGGCATCTCCTTTCGTGACATATGTACCATCCTTTTTTCTTTCCAGACAGCGGTGAATGCACATCTGTCCTTCTGCCACATCAAATGCAATAAGATCCCCCGCTTTTACCTCTTTTGTTTCCAGAACATACACCAGTGACCCGATAGGCAAAACCGGTTCCATGCTTCCACTCATTACCGTATAAGGTTTTAACCCCCATAATGTGGGAACAGTGAGAATCAATAAAAAAAGCAAAATCACCCCTTCCATGACTTTCAGTCCCATTCTTATTCCTATCAGTATCTTCAACTATTTTCCCTTTCTATTCTTCCACAATAGGAAGTCGATTTTCAACAAATGACGTATGGCTGTAATCATCATACCTGACCTTTTCATTTTGAAAAATGATGCTGGTTCCTGTCGGTTTTTCCTTAAAATCCACAGATACATTAAAAAAATCCGTATTTTTTCTTCCTGCTTCATAAATTGGTTCTTCCAATTTTGTTATAGTAACATTTTCATCCTCTGAAGAAATATTGGTAAGTAAATACCGATTGCACATTTCCTCTTGGACAACATAATCACTTCCCATGGGGATAGCCTCAAATGTGTACGAAAGAGAGAGATACCCCTGAGAATCCGTTTCTTGTTCCATCGAATCTTCATCGAACAAAATTGTTCCGTAATAGGTATGACGGATTCCTTCCAGATCTGTTCCTGAAACAGAAAATAAAAAGGTAGGTTTTCCGTGAGCCCATATAATATCATCTTTTCTAATTTTTTTAATAACCGTCAGGTCACAATAACGCAAATTTTCCACGGCAAAAGAAGTTTGTTCACTGTCGATCTGACCGGAAACCCTTCCGTCATCCAATACGGTAAATGTATAAATTGTCTGGTTTGACACATATGCATCGGTTTCTTTTTCCTGGTACTGGTATATTCCCGGAAGAAGCCCATCCAACGGACAGATACCGTCATCATTTACAGACACCCATTGATCAAATCCATTATCACTCCATATATGGAAGGAAATTCCTCCAATGGGTTGATCGGTTCCTTTCTCCACCTTTCGAATTTTTACATTTGCTGTCACCTTAGGCAAAGAAACTTCTCCTTCGGCTTCTGCAGTTTTTACTTCATTTGGTTCAACCTTGATAAGATTTTGATAATTTGAAACGCTGGGAATTAAATAAACAAGATTTGAGCTGACTGCATTGGATTTTGCATAGACATGACATTGAATAGTAGATTCATCATTGTTTTGTGCTGAAAGCTGAAGCCGCAATGTATCATCAATTGTTCCGCTTGATGTATGGATCCATACATTCTTTTCTTTATCATAAACCATTTCCAATTCTGTATTATCCGACAAAAACAACTTGGGTTGTCCCTGAAGATTATAAAAGCAAAGTACGGTACCGGCGCCTGCTTCTTTTGTCTGAACTGATATGGGAATTTCAAAAAAACCATTCTCATATATCGGTTCTTTAAACTGAATTTGGGCAGAAGGTTGCGCTACTGTTTTCGTTTTGAGAAGATACTCATAAAAACCTTTTATATCCTTTCCATTCTCCAAATTCTGCATGCGGGGAAAATATACGTTTTGATATAACCATGCATCATTAAACCATCCTTTCCCATCCATTTTCACTTCATTCCCCGGTTTTCCCAAAAGCGTCTTCCATATGGCGAGCTGCGCAGTATACTGTGTTTCCTCGTAGGTAAGATTTTTCCATTGTTCGGGAAGCGCATTGCTTTTTCTGTCATCGGAAAATTTTAAAATAGAATTTTGTACGATAGCCGATACCTGTTCCAATTTATCACCATACGCTTCTGTCAGATCAGCTTCCTGATATGCCACTTCCACATCCGGATTAGCTAAGTTTACTCCAAGACAGAATGCAGTATTTCCATCATTTCCATAATGAAAATGTAATGGTATTCTGCTGGTTCCATCTGTATCTGTGATCTTTCCGTCAGGATCTATGATAACCGAACGGTAGCCTGCATAAGAAAATAGTGTATCAGGGGTTGTCACTATAATATTATTTTTTTCTCCTTTCTCAGATAACAAAGTATCCTCCTCCATCCCGGCCCCTGTAAGAAAAAGCATTGCTGCTGTCAATATACCTATTCCGGCTCCCATTACTTTCCGCTTCATTTTCCACACATATATCCCTCCTTTTCAGCGGCTATGATCAGATTATCTTTTTATAACAGTTCAGCCATAGGTCTGATTGGTCGAACTGTTACATTTTTTTGATACGTCCATTATCTCATAGTGTTTTCATAAAACAAGCAACAGATTGTGTAGATGCTGAATTTTTTAGCAATATTTCATCCAAAAACATCAAATCGTGTTATTTCCTTAAAATACCTCTACAAAATGTGGATGAAAACAAAAATTATAACGACGAGAAACACGCTTTGCCAGTTTCTCACGTTCGCGGACAGTGGCTGTATACGCGCAAAAAAAACAGACCACAATATGTGATCTGTTTTATTCAAAATCCTGTTTCCGTCACTGTATCAAAAAGCGCGCTCTCTTCTCCCGCCCGTGACGGTGGATATCCATAACATCGTTTAAACTGACGGCTAAAATTATTCAAATCCTGGAATCCGACAATCGCTGCCACCTCTGAGACACTTAACTCTTTTTGTTTCAATAAATTCCATGCTTTTTTCAATCGCACTTCGTTCAAATAATTGAGCGGACTGCTCCCAATACTTTCTTTAAAAATATGGTTGAAACGCCCTTCACTTAAATGAACCAAATCTGCCAGTTCTTTATTCGTCACCGTCTTTGTATAATTTTTTTCCATATAAGCCAAAACCGTATTCAAACGATTCAAAGTCTTATCCCTTTTCTGCTGTTCGCTGTCTGTCAGGCTTTTTGCTGAATATGTTCGTATCAAATATGCCAACAACTGATAAATCATACCTTTCGCAGCCAGCTTATATCCCTCTTTTTTTTCTTCACATTCTTTGTAAATACCCGGAAGAAGTTTTTGTATCGTCTCATCATTTCTAATATGATGATGGAATACAATATTGCGGTTTCCCAGTTCTTTCGACAAAGCATTTAATTCAAAAATAATAACGATGGCTTCCATGGGACTTTCCACACAGACTCCTTCGTGAAGCTCATTTCCATTACAAATAATCAAATGTCCCGCTTCTCCATACATTTGCTTTTGATTACACTTGATACATGTTTTTCCCTTGACAATATAATGCATTTCGATATGCTCATGCCAATGGGCGGAAAAATAACGTCCCGGCTCTTCCCGATTTACAAAAACCTGCACTGGAAATTCCTTGTCGCTGATCATTTTTTTCTCATACTGATTTAGAATATTCATGCTCCTGTCATTTCCTCCAAGTCTGCTTTTTGCCATTTATCGCATAATGATATATGCCATATAAACGGCATAACCCAAAAGCATAATCGCACCTTCCAAACGTCCGATTTTCTTTTTTCCAAATGCCATAATATAAACTACAATACTCATTACAATTAAAATTACTGTATCATAGATAATTTCGATCCCTACACTTAATGGCGCAATTGTCGCAGAAGCTCCCAGGATCAAAAGAATATTAAATATATTGGAACCGATTACATTTCCAAGTGCCAAATCGCTCTCACCCTTGACTGCCGCAACAATGGATGTCACCAATTCAGGCAGAGAAGTACCCATGGCTACAATAGTCAAACCGATTAACGTTTCACTAAGACCAAATGTGCGCGCAATCTCCGTTGCACTGTCAACGACCAGCTGACCGCCAATAATAATTGCTGCCAAACCACCAACAATATAAATCAAACTTCTGGTGACTGACATGGTTTTATATTCTTCCTGAGACTCTGTTCTGTTTTTTAAAGCGGACCAAACCATAAATGCCACAAACAAAACAAATAATATCAATAAGACAATACCGGCTCCCCGTCCCACGGCATTTGTCTCCATACCACGCAGCATAGTATCTGCTGCAAAAGCCAATAGAATAACCGCTACAATAATGGAAAACGGAAATTCTCTCTTTAACATTCCCCGATCCACTGTTATGGGCATAAGTACTGCACTGGCCCCTGTCACCACTAAAAGATTAAAAATATTGGAACCAATTACATTTCCAAGAGAAATCGCATTTTTTCCCTCTATAGAAGCAGTAATGCTGACCGCTGCTTCAGGACAACTTGTACCAAATGCCACTATTGTCAGACCGATGATAATTGATGGAACCCTCAGAATTTTTGCCACGGATGAACTTCCATCTACAAAAAAATCCGCTCCTTTTACCAATAATACAAACCCCACAATCAGCCATACGTACATCATCATTTTTCTTTTGTTACTCCCTTTCTAAATTTTATTTCAATAAGTTATTATAATATTGAACATCTTAAAACAATTTTGAAAATTGCGCAGAAAAACAAGGCCATTGCAGAACCCTTTTCATATTCTTCCGCATACGGACTGTTTTTATGAAATAGAATTCTGCGATAACCCTGTCAACTACCTTTATACCTCAAAAATCAAATCACCGTAAGAAGGCATTGGCCAAATGCTCTTATCCACAATCATCTCCAATTTATCAACCGGTTTACGAAGTGCTTCCATTTCCGGCACAACACGATCATGATACATTCTGGCTCTCTGTTCTGATCCTTCTATTAAAGCAGCTGCATCCGTTTCTTTAATCAAACGGGACAAAGCTTGTTTTGTTTCCGATAAATATGCCGATGTTTCCAAAAGAAGTTCTTTCTGTACACTGACATCCGCCTCTGGACAAGCATTTGTAACACAGGTCATGGATTCCGCCAATTTCTGTACCGCGCGTATCACCGCCGGGATAATATGTTTGCTAGCCATATCAATCATCGTTTTCGCTTCGATATTGATTGCTTTTGCATAGGCTTCATAAGAAATTTCCGCACGGGATTCCAATTCCGATCTTGTATAAATACCAAACTTTTCATACAATGTCACGGCTTTATCCGTTACAAGAGCCGGAATTGCATCAACCATGGAACGGATATTCGGCAGTCCACGGCGTTTTGCCTCCTCTACCCATTCCTCTGAATATCCATTGCCATTAAATACAATGCGGTAATGCTCTGCCGCATATTCTTTGATCAAATCATGAACTGCCATTTCAAAATCTTCTGCTTTTTCCAGGAAATCAGCAGCTTCAGAAAAAGCTTCTGCCACAATGGCATTCATAACTACATTGGGTTCTGCTACAGAATCCTGAGATCCTACCATACGGAACTCAAACTTATTACCAGTAAATGCCATAGGAGACGTACGATTACGATCCGTAGCATCCTTTACCAAATTTGGTAACGTAGCTACACCAGTTTCCAGCGTACCACCCTGTATGGAACGGGTAGCCTCACCTGTACTAATCAGCTGGCGCAAAACATCTTCCAACTGTTCTCCCAAAAATACAGAAATAATAGCCGGCGGAGCTTCATTGGCTCCCAAACGATGTTCATTTCCCACATCAGCAGCCGATTCACGCAATAAATCTGCATGCCGATCCACAGCTTTCAGGATACAAACAAGAACCAATAAAAACTGAATATTATCATGAGGAGTTACACCCGGATCCAACAGATTAATTCCATCATCTGTAACAATAGACCAGTTATTATGTTTACCAGAACCGTTGACACCTTCGAATGGTTTTTCATGCAGCAGGCACATCAGATTATGACGCTCTGCCACTTTTTTCAATGTTTCCATAATCAGCTGGTTATGATCCACAGCAATATTCGCATTGGCGTAAATCGGTGCCAATTCATGCTGCGCAGGCGCTGCTTCATTATGCTGAGTTTTAGCAGAAACTCCCAATTTCCACAGCTCTTCATTCACATCTTTCATGAATGCACCTACACGTTCCCGAATAGCTCCGAAATAATGATCTTCCAGTTCCTGTCCTTTGGGAGGCATTGCACCAAATAATGTTCTTCCTGTGAAAACCAAATCTTTTCTTTTCCTGTATTTTTCTCTATCTACCAGGAAATATTCCTGTTCCGGTCCTACCGACGGCGTAACCTTTTTGGAAGTCGTATTTCCAAACAAACGAATAATACGAAGTGCCTGCGTATTCAAAGCTTCCATGGAACGCAATAGAGGTGTTTTTTTGTCCAGTGCCTCACCTGTATAAGAACAAAATGCAGTGGGGATACAAAGAGTAGCTCCCGCAGCATCTTCTCTTATAAATGCCGGTGATGTACAATCCCAAGCAGTATATCCCCGTGCTTCAAATGTAGCACGTAAACCTCCTGAAGGAAAAGATGATGCATCTGGCTCCCCTTTAATCAGCTCTTTGCCGGAAAACTCCAAAATAGTCTTTCCATCTGAGCGCGGCGCCGAGATAAATGCATCCTGTTTTTCTGCCGTGATACCGGTCATCGGCTGAAACCAGTGGCTGTAATGAGTCGCTCCTTTTTCCACTGCCCAATCTTTCATGGCATTTGCCACCACTTCTGCTACCACCGGACTTAGTTCCGCACCATCTTCAATGGTTTTTCTTAATTCCTGGTAAATTTTTTTTGGCAGCCGCTCCCTCATTACTGTATCATTAAACACATTTTGTCCGAAAATTTCTGCCGGATTTACTGTTGCGCCCATTTCCTTTTTCCTCCCTGTATATCGCTGTTATGAAATAAAAATACACTATTTTCCCCTTTATTGCAAGTTTTTTATCCACTAATCAGCTTTGCGTGCACCACCATTCTTGTATCTTCCCAATCATTATTACATGTAGACAATGTTATAATCCGATCTGAGGATGATACGGTAATTCCGGTATCATAAATCGATTGAGACATCGTATAAGTAAGATATTCCTGATACTGCTCTTTTCCTGAAAACTGACAATTATAGGTCTTGCTGACATTTGGCGATTGATAGCAAGAATAAATCTGATAAAGATAATTCTTTTCCGGTGTCAGAATTGTAACATAAGGATGGCTTTCCCAAAATTCCTTATCCATATATAGGGTAAGATCATGGAACATTGCTTTATTTCTTTGATTATGCCCATGAATCATTGTATTTTCACTGATAAACGGAACTTCTACTCTGGAATCCACAAAAATGGTTCCGGCATTATTCCATTCCCCTTCCAATGTTGTACGAAGATACTTTTCATTATCACTGGTCTGCACCACAGGATAATCAATATTGGTATCTTCAATTCGAATCCAACCTACGACTTCGGAATTAATAGCTAAGAGCTGATCAAAATTACACTGATATTTGGTTCCCAAAAGAGTTTTTAGTTCAATTCCATTAATCAATATCGGACCTGTTTTTTCCGATTCGTTTCCAATGGAAGCGTTTCCATTGGAAGCATTTCCATTGGATTCAGATTCCGGCTTAATCTGAAATACCGCTTCCCGAATCTGGTCATATTCATCGGTTCCCGTCTTATATTCTTTATAAATTTTGAAAAGCTGATACCCGGAAAAGAGAAAAACCGCTAGGGCCACTATAAAAATGACCCCGCGGATAAAATCTCCAACTGTATGTTTTCTTTTTTTGCTCATACGTTTTTATTTCATTACCTATTGATTCTGGTTACTCAGGCTTTTCCTACAGAACCGAATAATTCCATTTTTTCTTTTACAATGGCTTTAATTGCTTCTGTTCCCGGCAGAAGAAGTTTACGAGGATCGAATCCCTTGCCCTGTAAATCTTTTCCTTCTTCAATATATTTACGTGTAGCTTCAGCAAATACCAACTGGCATTCTGTATTTACATTGATCTTTGCTACACCAAGAGAGATTGCTTTTTTAATCTGATCAGCCGGAATACCTGTACCACCATGAAGTACCAGAGGCATATCACCTGTCTTTTCACTGATTGCCTCCAATGTTTCAAAACTCAGACCTTCCCAGTTTTCCGGATATTTACCATGAATATTTCCGATACCTGCTGCCAGCATCGTCACTCCCAGATCAGCAATTTTTTTACATTCATCCGGATCAGCACATTCTCCTTTACCAATCACACCGTCTTCTTCTCCGCCGATCGCACCTACTTCTGCCTCCAAAGACATATGATGTTCTTCACAAATCTTTATCAATTCCGTTGTTTTAGCAACATTTTCTTCGATCGGATAATGAGATCCGTCGAACATGATAGAAGAAAATCCTGCTTCAACACACTTTAAACAGCCTTCATAGCTGCCGTGATCCAAATGCAGTGCAACAGGAACTGTGATATTCATTTCTTCCAGCATACCATTAACCATACCTACCACGGTCTTATATCCTGTCATATACTTTCCAGCACCTTCTGATACACCCAAAATAACTGGGGAGTTTAATTCCTGTGCGGTCTGAAGAATCGCCTTTGTCCACTCCAGATTATTGATATTAAACTGACCAACTGCATACTTTCCGGCCTTTGCCTTTGTAAGCATTTCTTTTGCTGTAACTAACATGGGATACCTCCTATATGATAAAATACATTTTGTTTCCTTAACCCATTATAACTGAAACAAAGAAAAAAGGAAATAGTTTTTCACAATTCCTTCGTTTTCATTGCCTTCCATCCATGCTTTCATCGCTTTTTGTCTTTATCCTTCCCTCTATATAAGACAATGCCTCTTTTCGGATTGCTTCCATCTTTTTCCTTGTATCTTGATTTGTATAAGGAATTCTATCCACAATTTTATTAATATAATCCTGTTCCAGAATATATTTTAAACCGGAATTAAAATTAAAATCAAATAAATATCCCAAATAAGATACCCACATATCCATATGAGTGACCCGACTGGAATTTAAGATAGGAGTATGGGCCATAAACGTGTCATAAATTGATTCTGTTATTGCCTCATTCCCTAATTCATATTCTGTGACATCCACCATGGTTCTTACTTCTTCCATGCTTTTCACACGAAAATTATCCACTTTATCTGCATCCCGGCTCAATTTTGTATGCAGTTTTACCCGATTTAACAATTCTTCATCTTTTAAAACCGGAAGGTTCTTTTCCCATTCTTTTATATCTTGTTTCCTATAAAGACGATACATGGAATCATCAATACGATACACACCATGAAGCCGAATCGCATTATAAATTATGGTATCCAAATTCCTATCCGCAACAAATTCCCGGATCAATCCATCCCGAAACAAAATGTCAACGCTGCACTGTGCATGAGGCATGACAGTATCGTCAAAGGTATGATATTTCTTTAACTGTTCAAAACGTCCTATATCATGGAGAAGTGCAATTAACCTTGCCAACTCTTTATCTTCTTCTTTAAGATTCATATCCGATACAATAAAATCAATGGCCTGGACAACACCCCATGTATGCACTATTTTCAGATGAATCTTATCATCATTTTGATCATACTGTTTCAAATAGTTTAAAAATATTTTTTCAGTATCCATTTTTTCCCTCTAAAAACAGCGTGCCCACTCTTCTTTGTCTTGAAAGGAAATGACGCACGCTGTAAAACACCTCAATTTATTTGTAACAGTTCAGCCATAGGGCTGTAACGGTCGAAAAATTATGCTTGCATAATTTTTCGACCGATCAGTCCTATGGGCTGAGCGCCTGTAAATGAGTAAAACAGTGGCGATAGCCACAATAAGCACGCAGTGCGGTTTTACGAATGGCGCGAGCTGTAACGGTTACATTTATTTCAATTTTTTTGTACATGCCACTGCCAATGCTCCCGGTCCAATATGACAGGAAACACTCAAAGACAGCGGATCAATATGAATTTTATGATTCGGAAATTCTTTTAATAATTCATCTCTGAAAATTTCTGCATTTTCCAAATTATCCGTATGAGCAACAGCCAGCCATACATTCTCCGGGCTTGGATCATTATCAAATCGTTCACGAATATCTTTTTTGATAGCTTCGATCATAATGGATTTTGCCTGTTTCACTGTTCTGGCCTTCGCAAATGCATCCAACTTTTCTCCCTGAATCTGCAAAACCGGTTTCAGTTTCAAAATAGTTCCCAGAGCCGCAGCCGCCGGAGTAATACGCCCACCTTTTTTTAAATATTTCAATGTATCCAATGTAATATAAATCGTGGACTCAAACTTGTTCTGAAGAAGTTTTTCCCGGATTTTTTCTGCATCCATCCCTTGCTTTGCCAATTCCAAAGCATCCAACGCAGACTGACGCTGAGTTACGGAAATTCTCTGATTATCGACTACAAAAACTTTTCCCTCATAATCCTGCGCCATCGCCATGGCAGTTGCACAGGATCCGCTCAGACCACTGGACATAGGAATATGAATAATCTGATCATACGTACACAAAAGTTTATTCCAAAGTTCCAAAAGACTCTCAATACTGGGCTGTGATGTGGATATATCTGCCCCTTCTTTCAGTCTTTCATAAAATTGTTCCTGTGTCAGATCAATATCTTCATAAAAAGTATGTTCATTAATCGTAAACGGCATAGGAAGTACATAGATTCCCAAATCTTCTGCTTGCTTTTGTGTAACACCACTGTTGCTGTCTGTGACGATCGCTATTTTCTTCACGTCCAACATCCTCCTCTTGTTTCCAAAACTCAATATCCGACTTAGGTTTTACTTTTCCCATTGCGCGGATAAAGCCTTTGTTCATCTTATCATACTTTTTTCGAAAAGCAAACCGGTTTTAGTCATAACTTTATCCTTTTTCTCATACTGTATAAATAAATAGTAAAGAAAGGGAGAACGTTTATGAGCGCTAAAACTAAAATTTTTGTATTTAAAATGAAGGAACTGATCTATGCTGCAATTCTAACTCTGCTGGCGGTCTTATTTATAATACTTCTTGTGATAATGTTTCTTCCTGATAAGGAAAACACCTCTTCCATGTCTCCTCAGGCTTCCACCTACATACCCGGTAAATATGCTGCATCCATCACGCTCAACAATCAGGCTCTGGATGTGGAAGTCACAGTGGATGCCAATCAAATTACCTCTGTACAATTTGTGAACCTGAACGCTGCCGTCACAGCCATGTATCCCATGATGGAATCTGTTTTAGAGGACATTGAAGCCCAGGTATTGGAAAAACAATCTTTGGACTCCATCACATATCCAGATGATATGAAGTACACATCTTCCGTTCTTATTGATACCATTCGGGAAGCTTTAGACCAGGCATCCGTTTCGTAAAAGCAAACGTTTTTAACTTCTTATTGAATCGTTATCTGCTCCAATTCCAGTAACCACAGACGACTGGACGCATCGCTCGGCATACGCAGATCTCCCCTAGGGGAGACTGCGACCGAACCGACCTTGGGTCCGTCCGGCAAACAGGAACGTTTAAACTGCTGTGTGAAGAAACGTCTGTAGAAAATCTTCATCCACTTTAAAATGGTTTCTTTGTCATATGTTCCGTCAAAAGCGTGTACTGCCATACGATACACTTTAGACGGATGATATCCGAAACGCAAAATATGGTATAAAAAGAAATCATGCAGTTCATATGGACCTACAATGTCTTCTGTCTTTTGAGCAATCTCTCCGTCTTTTGGAGGAAGTAATTCCGGGCTGACCGGTGTATTAAGAACATCATAAAGAACATCTCTCAGTTTCACATCTTCACATGTATCTGCATAATACTGTACCAGATGGCGAACCAATGTTTTCGGTACGGATGCATTCACACCATACATGGACATATGGTCTCCGTTATAAGTCGCCCATCCAAGAGCCAATTCCGATAAATCCCCTGTTCCGACTACCATACCATTGCACTGATTGGCAATATCCATCAAAACCTGAGTTCGTTCTCTTGCCTGTCCGTTTTCATAGGTTACATCTTTCTCATTCGGATCATGTCCGATATCCTTAAAATGCTGATTCACCGCATCCCGCAAATTTATCTCCGTCAGATTTGCACCAATTTGCTTTGCCAATGTACAGGCATTTTGATAGGTTCGATCAGTGGTTCCAAAACAGGGCATTGTCACAGCCTCAATTCCTTCTCTGGAAAGCCCCAGCGCATCAAACGCTCTCGCAATCACCAAAAGTGCCAATGTGGAATCCAAACCACCGGATAATCCCACCACCGCATGATGGCAATTGGTATGCTTCAAACGCTTTTTTAACCCCATAGCCTGAATCGACAAAATCTCTTCACATCGTTTTGCACGGTCTGTTTGATTTCCCGGAACAAATGGCATGGGATCAATAAACCGCTGCAACTTCAGGTTTTCCTTTTTCATTGAGAAATGGACAATTTCATATCCTTCCTGTCTTTTTGCTGACAGATCAAATGTTCCCATTCTTCTGCGCTCGCTGCGCAGCCGTTCCAGATCCATATCCGCATAAATAACTCCGTGACCCAATGTTTCTGACTCAGCTAAAACCGTTCCGTTTTCACATATTAAATTATGGGCAGAGAACACCAAATCCTGTGTCGATTCTCCCTCTCCGGCATTGGAATAAATATAACCACATACGAGACGTGCCGACTGACCACCAATCAACTGACGCCGATATGTGCTCTTCCCTGTTGTCTCATCACTGGCTGACGGATTAACAATCACTGTGGCACCTGCCAAAGCATGGGATATGGAAGGTGGATTGGGTGCCCATACATCTTCACAAATTTCTCCTGCCACCACAAGCTCCGGTATCGTATCACATTCCAGAAGAATTTTACTGCCAAACGGGATTTCTTCCCATACACCGTCGCCTTTTGGAAAACGAATCCATTCCACACCATCCGGTCCGGGTGCAAAATGGCGGGTTTCATAAAATTCCGAATACATAGGAAGGTGGGTTTTTGTCACCATAGCCAACAGCTTTCCTTCATAAATCATAGCCGCCACATTATAAAGGCGGTTTCTCACCTCATATGGCAACCCTACTACCATAAGGATTTTTTTATCAACACTATAAGAAATCAACTCGGCCAATGCTCTTTTTGCTGCTTCCAGCAAAGGAGTCTGCAGAAATAAATCATTACATGTGTATCCTGTTAAACACAACTCCGGCAAAACAATTATTTTTGCCTGACACTCCACAGCATTTTTCACACACGCCATGATCTGTTCTTTATTAAATTCCACATCAGCTACTTTTATCTCTGGCGTCGCTGCTGCTACACGGATAAAATTATCTTTCATTTTAACACTGGATCTCCTTTTCCATCACATAATCATCCATCACATAGCCATTTCCAATATCAGAAACCTGGCTTTTTATTACCTGAAATCCCCTATGGCGGTATACTTCTATGGTATGATCATTATATTTATTTACAGTCAGCCAAATAGCCTTTTTCCCTTTTTCCCGGCAATATTGTTCCAGGAAAGAAAATGCATTTGAGGAATATCCTTTTCCACGGTTATCTTTTGTCACATATAACTTACTTAAAAATAACTTTTCTTCTTCCGGATGAATTCCCATATAACCCACATTTTTTTCGTTGTCACGCAAAAAGTAGTATTCATACCCTTGTTTTTCTATTTGTTCTGTCATGGCTTTCAGAGATTGAAATTTCTCTACCATGTAGTCAATCTGTTCTTCACTCAGAATGCATGGAAAATACTCATGCCAAATTCCATTTGCCAGTTCTGCCAAAATCGGCATCTCCTCTTCTCTTACCTGCACTACTTCCATTTTTATATCCATTCCTTTCGCTTCGCTCAGGCACAAAACTTTATGAAAATATTTCTCTGAGCCTATTCTTTTTCTATAATCTTTCTTGTAGGGAACTCGGTATACTACAAATCACGGGGAGGCGAGTGGGCTGTCCGG
>JAPFDH010000123.1 GCA_026169045.1 Lachnospiraceae bacterium
AATCCGCTTATAAGTTTTCATTTTTACCTGATAGACCTTCAGCCAGTAATCTCCATCCTTTTCTTCATAACCATCACCTGTCAGGGTACACACTTCGCTTCCCCGGATTCCGGTACACCATAGATGAAGGAACATCAGTCGAAGATGTTCTGGGAATTCTGCCAGCTTAGACAAAATTTCCGTATATACTCCTTCTGGTACGCTGCGGTCATTGTGGACATGCACTTCTTTCTGAAGATAATATTCATACCGGAAGGGAATCTTTTTCAGATATCTTTTTACTACGAGGAAGTTGTAAAACTGCAGGATCATAAAAATTCTTCCATTTGCTGTTTTTTCACGAGTATCCTGTCTTTGAATAGATTCCAGATATCTCTGAATTTTCTCTGCCTCCACTTCATAGATTGGCTTTTCTTCTCCATTAAAATATACCAGAAATGTACGAAGTTCCAGTAGCTTGATTCGGATGGTGCTGATACATAAATCTGTGATTCCAAACAGATACCGCAAATATTTTTGCAAAATTTTTTGATTCTCCAAATTTGTCACTTCTTTAAAAGACACCAGCTCTACAGGTTTGCTGGGGTTCATCCGTTCTTTAGAAAAATTGAAGCGTTCCAAAAACCACACATTCGCATTCCAATTGATTTCCGGAGCCTGTAAAAACAGAATTTTTCTGCTCATCCGCAAAATACCAAACACAGCATTTTTCTTTTTTTCACCCAAATCTTCCGAGAGTTTCAAAGCAAACTTCTGTTCTTCCTCCAGCGTCATGGTTTCAATGCCAGACACTTGATTCACTACACAAAATTGATATAATCTTTGCAGTGCCAGCAATTTCTCTTTTCGTGTCCAACCTTCATAGGTATGGATCACCTCTTTCAATACCGTAAAAATCTGCATTTTCAACTTTCTCGGACACTCCAGAGTAAAATTCCATACCAGTTCCTTCCCATCTTTACTCGTCAGAAAGGATTCTGCAACTTCCACATCCGGATAATGGGTTAAGCACAACCACTGATCACGATACTCTGTAGTATATTTTCTCTGTCCTGCCAGCGTTTTTAGTTCTTCCTTCATCCGATGGAGGAAAATTCTGTCGAATCCCCGAAGGCAAGTAATCGGTACATGAACGGTTTCGTTTCTTTCCAGATACCCTTCATACCGGACTCTTAGGGCTGCATTCATCTCCGAAATATCAGTAATTCCCTCTTCTATCAGGAACTTCTTTACCCGATTTCGTATTTTCCCATTTACCTCTGTACAGGCATCCACCTGTTCACTGATTCTTTGTTCCAGTGCTTCCCGCTTTTCCTGATCTTCATATACATATAATTGATAAGCGGGCATGTCCTTCACCTCCTACAGGAGTTTCTCCACATCATAAAGTACGGAATGTTTTGCATAATATTGGTCGCTGGCTTCCATAAGCTGGTCATCTACAATGTTCAGATATTTGATGGTCGTGTCGGTGTGTTTATGTCCATACGCCTCACTGATCATTTCCAGCGGCCATCCAGCATCCCGTCTCATATTCCCGAAATATCTCCGCAACATATGGGGTGTCGTATGGATACCCGTTTTTTTCTCCATCCGTTCCAACATTCGGTAGACCGCATCCACCTGCAATGCTTTCCCTTTCGTCTCCCCTTCGATGTTTACAAACAACATCTGCTGATGCTGCAGAAGTTCCCGGTATTTTGACAGATAAAACAGTAAAAACTGAAAGGTGGCATCACTAATCTTAGCTTTTCTGTAGGCGGCATTCTTTGCCCTTGCCCTGTTCTCATTGTCATCCCGGAAAAATACCCGGATGGTATGTCGCTCATAATCAATATCCCTGGTATAATCCACACCTAGAATCTCACCGATCCGGTATCCTGTCTCTGCCAGCAGCATGATAAGAAGCTGATCCCTGCAATTGGTACACTGCTTCAAAAGTTCTAAAATCTCATTATGCTCTGCCGGACGGACATTTCGTTCTTCCTCTTTCAGATATCCATTGAATGACCGGAACCGCAGTTTTCTTTTCACGCCGATAGAATCATGGGTGGTAAAGCTGTCATAATATAACACTTTCAGTCTTTCCATATCTGCTTCCAGTTCTAAAAAGCAGAAAAACCTGAACACGTCTTTTAAATACGCATTACAGGTTTTATTGCTTGGCAGTTTCTCTTTCTTGTCATTCAAATGATTTCCAGCTTTCAGCCAGTGGAGAAATCCCACATAATGTTCATATTGTTCCTGGAATTCCTGTTCCGCCACTTGGGACAGTTCCAATTCTGTTTCATTCAGATATTCCAAGTAAAACCGAATGGATTTTGCCCTTCGGCCAACAGTATTCGGGGAACGGTTTGCTCTAATCAAATGCGTCAGATATTTTGACGGGAGCAGCACCATCTGCCAGCTCTGGTGATCCCGGATCAAGAAATACTCCTTTTTCCCTTCCCAGATATGTTCCACTGCATATCGTGCCATTTTGCTCACCGTCCTTTCCTCTAACGCTATACACAGTATATCCGCTTCATGCCAAAATAGCTATTCATCAATACCAACAATCCCTCCAAAACCACCTCAAAAACTGTACTAAACTTTTCCTGTAAAAATGTCCAAAAATGAAGCACAAGCAACAAGTCTGGAAAGGGGATTTTTCCTGTTACAAATAATATTCCACACCTTTCCGGCTGCGGATAAAATCCTGCACCTCTCTCAATTCTTCAGCTATCTGACAGGGTGGAAGGGCACACATCACATCTTCATGATACTTTCCGCCTTTTACAGCCCGAAAATCTAAAATAGAAACCACACAGGTATCTGTTTCTGTCCGGATGGCACGTCCAAACCCTTGCCGCAGTTTCTTCTGCATATCCGGCACAATAATCGCCTGGATATAATCTTCCAATGATTCATAGGTTTCTTTCTCCGCCTCGCTGATAGGATCTGGCACTGCAAAAGGCAACTTCACGATAATCAGCGAAGATACCATATCCCCCGGAAAGTCCACCCCTTCCCAACAGGAGCCGGCTGCAAACAGCACCGCATTCTCCATCGTCTTAAACCGCAGGATCTCTTCCTGGGAATGTCTCCATACTTCTACCATCGGAAAGGGAATCCCATCCCTTAATATCTGGTACACGCTTCCCATCAATGTATAGGAAGTGAACAAGACCAGCGTATGCCCGTAAGTAGAACAGATCAGGGAATGGATCTGTCCTGCCACCATCTCAACTTCTTCCCTGCTTCCTCTTTTACACTTCCGCAAAGTTTTTGGAAGATATAACAGACAGTTTTCTTCATACGCAAACGGGGATTCTGCCACATAAAACTGTACATCTGTACGTCCTTCCAGTCCGGTCATCTGCAAAGTGCGTGCAAATCCTTTTCCTGCTTTCAAAGTTCCACTAGTTAAAATAGCAGACAGTGCCTGTTCCCGATCCCATAGCATTTCCCGCAAAAGCTGCGGAATCTCCCGACTGGCCGCGCATAAGACCGGAATCTTTTCTTTATCCATACGCAGATGGAGTACATACTTAGAATTTTTCTGTAAAAAACACTCTAGTACTTCTTTTGCCTCCTGAAGTCTGTTTAACACCCACTTTGGTACTACTCCCTTTAGCTGTTCCATCATTCTTTCAATCATCTGGATTCCCTCCCATAAACAAAATTCGCATTCTCCGGTCAACTGAAAATTTTCCTTTATGCCATGGGAAGATATGTGGCTTTCCATGATAATCGTGAAAATGCTATACATCCCGGCTTTTAAAGTTCTGGCGTTCACATTCTGATGTTCCCGTTCCAGATAATAAGCAATCTCCCGGATATCATCCATACATAAATTCTTCCCAAACATCTGCCTGGCCGCCTCTGGAAGTTTATGCGCTTCATCCACTACCAAAGCCCGGTAATCCGCCAGCAATGGTTTATACTCTTCCCTCCTGTGGAATGCATCTGCCAGTAAATAATTGTGATTACAAATCTGAAGGAACACATCCTGCTTTTTGGATTCTTCCAAGTATCGTTGATAGCGGCACGTCTGCCTGCCCGGACATTCCCTTGGGCAGAACTTCGGCACACACACCAGCCTTCTGTCAAACCCACTCAAATCCTTTACGGTATCCATATCATAATGTTTCCGCAGAGACAGCAGTGCTTCTCTTTGGACTGCGTTCTTCTGCTTGTGACGGATAGCCTCGATTCTTTGTTCCAGCCTGTTATCACAGACAAAGTGTTCTTTTCCTTTCCGTACCACTGCCCGAAGTGGTGTCTGAATAATGCCCTGCTCTACCAAAACTCTTGACAAAAACGGAACATATTCGGACAAGATTGCTTTTTGCAAGGCAATGCTGGAAGTGGAGACTACCACCGGATGCTGTTTTGGCAGGCTGTTTCGTTCCATTAGTATGGAATATTTCCGCATCAACACACAAGCTACCAGATAGGCATA
>JAPFDH010000049.1 GCA_026169045.1 Lachnospiraceae bacterium
ACGAAGATGATTTATTTGCCGATGAGGCTGGTGTAGAAGGTTTTTACATCTTCTAACCGGTATCATCTTATTCTTGTGCCCGACTTTGTGCGGGCTCTTTTCATTTATAGTTTCAATAAAAATCGAACTTTCCTATAAAGTCAAAAAAGGTGTACGGGAAACCAGGTTTCCTGTACACCTTTGTATTTGCGTGCTGACAATGAGCCGTGCGCAGATACTTGCATACGCATACGGCGACTGTCCGCGGCGTCGTTATTTATGCATTTATAATTTCTGTGACAAAATGGCTGGTTCCCTTTGGAATTTCGTAACGAACCATGGGAATTGCTGTTTTTGTATGAAGCACATTACTGTTTGGAATCGCATCCAATACAGTTGCCTCTCCTTCTGTTTCCACTGCCTTTACGCAGCAAAAACTCATTTCATTCCGTGCTTCTGCCAGATTCTTCTCTTCCTTTTTTGAAAACCTTTCCACACTATCCATTGCCACCGCAAATCCACAGTCATATGCCTCACAAGCATATTCACTGGTTACTGTATGTTCTCTTCTATGCCCCTGTTCGGTCGGAATAATCTTCGTTTCTACAGTAATTCCAGCCAATGGAGTCCATGTAATTGCCAGTGAATGATTTTCAATCTTATAATCCAATGTCGTCTTTTTTACAAACACATATCCGTCTATGACAAATGCCATAGTACTATCCGGTGCTGCTTCCCGCATCTCTTTCTGGGAACGTGGGACGCTGAAACCAAATTCTGTAGAATATGCAAATTTGCAATATTTTTCTTCACTATTAACAAATACATGGGGCATGGTTCTTCCCGGAACATAAGCAGTCACATGATGACCGATTCTCTGTACCACCATATCTCCATGTTCCAGTGTCTTCAATTCTTCCAATTCAGGAAGAGGAGCCGACTCTGCACTCCAAAACGGATCGTCAGCTGGAAGTGCCAGAAAGGCAAATGCTTTCATACTCCAATAGGGAGACCCCGGTCCGTTATATTCTTCCGACATAGTCAGATGGGGATATCCATAGCCGATACTCAATACTCCGGCATTATCAAATATCGGACGATTCATCCAATTTACCAAATGGCGGGTGATAATACCTTTCATCACCGGAAGAGGCAACACATCCAACTTTGCTGCTGCACAAATGGAGAAAAATGCCACCTGTGCAAAACGATAGGTCTGAGAACGTCCATAAGGAATGGAACTTCCGTCTTCATCAAACCAGTAAATAAACTGTTTGGCAAACTTTCTGGCCCGATCACGGAAAATTTCACATCGTTCATGATCCGCATCATCCATAAACATCGTATAAATTACACTGTAGAAATGAATAGCAAATGCAATGTAATAGTCTTTCTGGCCGTTGTTTCCATCATAATACCATCCATCCCCGCAATAATACGAATCAATACGCTTCATACCAATATCAATGCGCTCCTGATTATAGGGACGGCCCTGTGATTTTAAAGCAACATTCACTAAAATACAAAAGAACTGCCAGTTATTGGGAGAACATTCATAATGATTAATTTCTTCCAGCCATGCTGCCAGATGATCCTTTTCTTCCTCCGACAACGGATCCCATACTTTATCCGGTGCCATCAAAATACCATAGGCAATAGCCGCCATTTCCACAAACTTCTGATCATAATCCCGGCACTTCAGCCAATACTCTGAATTGTCAGGATCTGTTCCGGCAGCCAGGCCTTTTTTATATATTTCTTCAAATTCCGGATCCCTTCCACCACCGGCCCAATAAGGAGCCAACCCCCATAAAGGCCTTGCGAATGCTTCCATAGGAATCGTGCTGTCTTCATAACAACAGCTGGTATGCCCCACTTTAAGAAGCGCCTTCTTTTCGCTGTAAAATGGTTTCAGTGGATTCAAAATCCCCAACATCATCTCTTCAAAATCTTTTTTTGATTTCATTTGTTCCACATGATAGGTATTCATTTTATCCCATATCCCTTCTTTCAATAATCAAAACAATTTCGTTTATCTGTTTCGATCAAAATCCAATCTTATATCCTTATTCTCTTGTCAAACGTTTCATCCAATTAAACCGATTCACTTTCACCACAGCTACAAAGCATTTCTGTATGCTCCCAGCATCAGATTATCCAGTGAACTACCCCTACTTACTTCCCCTGCGGCTCGTTGAAGTAGAAGCTTCTTGGTCAATATACCTATTGGTATAAGTTCCCCCAAGCTAACAGGCTAGTTCCTAGCCCAAACAATACCACTTTACATGGCTAATTTCAGTAAGTTTATACTTGCATTTACATCTCTATCATGATGAGTTTTACATTCTGGACAAGTCCATTCTCTTAGTGCAAGATTTTTTACATCTGCATTTTTATATCCGCATACTGAACATATTTGACTGCTCGCATAATTCTTATCTGCAACTATAATAGTTCTTCCATACCATTTTGCTTTATACTCAAGCATTCTTCTAAACTCAGCCCATGATACTTCTCCTATAGCTTTTGCAAGTTTGTGATTTTTCATCATGTTTTTCACCTTCAGGTCTTCTATAACTATTACTTGGTTTTCGTTTATTAGTTTAGTAGACAATTTTTGAAGAAAATCGTTTCTTTGATTTGCTATCTTTTGATGCATCTTTGCCAGTTTTATTCTTGCTTTATTTCTGTTTTTACTTCCTTTCTTTTTTCTTGACAGTTCTCTTTGAAGTTTTTTCAGTTTATATTCTGATTTTCTAAGATGCTTTGGGTTTTCTATTTTTACTCCATTACTACACACAGCAAAATCTTTCAGACCAACATCTATTCCAACTTTATTATCAACAGGTTCAAGTTGTTCATGCTCTGTTTCCGCAAGTATTGATATGTAATATTTTTCATCTGGAGTCTTTGATATTGTACAACTCTTTATAAGTCCTTCAAATCCTCTATGCTGTTTTATTTTTATTCTTGTTTTCAGTTTCGGAATTTTTATGTATCCATTTTCTATATTTACAGTTCCACCTTGATTATTTGTTGTATAACTTTGATGATTTGATTTCTTTGATTTGAATTTTGGAAATCCAACTGATTTATCTCTAAAAAAATTTTTATATGATTTATCTAAATTCCTTTGTTCATTTGCTAATGCCAAACTATCAACTTCCTTTAGAAATTCATACTCTTTTTTATATCGTGCAGGTGTAGGATACTTCATTTTTTTAGCTGAATCTTTATATTCTTCATATGCTTTTATTCTATCGGCTAACATCAGATTATATACAAGCCTTGAACAACCAAATGTTTTTGCAAAAAATATCTTTTGTTCTTTATTTGGATATATTCTAAATTTATATGCTTTCTGTATCATTTACTACACCTCACTTTCCCTGATTTTCAATATTTTTTTTTATTACATCAATGGTTACTCCACCTGTTGTCAAAAGACAATAACTTCTACTCCAGAAATACTCCTTCCATAAATATTTTCGTATATTCGGAAATTCATTTTTTATTCTTCTACTTGAAGCAGATTTATCTGCACTTATCATTTTTGATAAATCTGAGTCAGGTTTTTCCCTAAACAAAAGATGAACATGGTCTTTATCATGATTCCATTCCACTAAAGTTATACCATATTTAGATGATGTATCTACCAAAATATTCTTTAGCCTTTCTGAAATTTCTTCATTTATTACTTTTTTTCTATATTTTGTACAAAGAACTAAATGATAATTCAGTAGAAATACCGAATGATTATTATTATCTAAAGCCATTTATTTTACCTCATTCTACTATTTACTACTGATTACATATTTATATTTTTTATCTGTCAACTCTAAGCCTAACGGCAAGGCTTTCATCTCCCACCTTCTTCGATGAGGAAGGAGAATTTCGCCTTATTTAGTTAAATTAACGCTGTATGCCAACAGGTTCTGAAGAGCAAGTCCCGCGGTCAACAAAAAAAACGTTTATAAAAGATTCGTTCCCTGACAAAGAAACGATTCTGTTTAGATATCCGTTCCATAAACTTCAATTTGGCTAAGTGCCGGGAATGGTGATGGGTCATCGGCTTTAATCATATTACTCATTTCCAACCAGCTGATTTTTTTCTTCTCAAATGTGAATTCGTGAGGTGCAGCACTTTTTTCCATATGCACCGTCATAGTACTTCCGTCTGAAAATGTAAATGTAGCTTCTGTCCACCAATTATCATGAGGAAAATCCGCACGTGTATACAAAACAATGCGATCTGTCTCCACACATCTTCCAAAATCCAGACGGATAACCGCATCATCCCTTCTGTTAATTCCCCAAGACTGATATGGCCATGCACCATGGCTGTCATTAGCAGTCACGCCGTCAATTGCATTTTTTGCCGCAAAAACAGACTCTCCTCTTGTTTCCACATTGGCACTGGCATGTGGATAACAGCATACATCACCATGCTGATCATTTACATTTAATGCCAGATTTCGATACGCTTTTATCTCAAAATCTCTGGTCTTTTTTGCTGTCAGTAAGTGTTTTGTTCCGGTAAATGCCTTCGGAGACAGGTTGATTCTTTTCTCTCCAAACGGAATGGTATAAATCACATTGCCTGTTACATATACAAGCGATCTCCCCAGGACATCATCCAGCTGCAGCCATACATATCCGCTTTCTCCCGGTTCAAACACCAGCTGATCCCCTTCTTCATATTCTCTCTCGCATACCAGATAAGTTTCTCCTTCACCATGGCTCACTGCCACAGCTTTCCCCTCTTTGTCCAATACTTTTAAAATAAATTCTGCCATAATTCCCCTTTCCGCTACAAAACAGCCTTCTCTTTTCTGTATTGAAGCATATCTTCTCTTTTCGGCAAAGTCACTGTTTATACAGAAAATCCTGCCCTATTATTTTACTTTATTTCCCATATATTTTCAAGCAATTTTCCTATTTATTACTGATATGTTGTAACAGTTCAGCCATAGAGCTGTAAAGGGAGAGAAAATTATGCTACACAAAAAAAGAGACCGCTGTGAGCCAATACAGGTTTCACAGCGATCTCCTTTATCATTTTATTGTTTCAATCCATTATTGTGGCTGCTTTCCAATGTAAGCAAGGATACCACCATCTACATAAAGAATATGTCCGTTTACGAAATCGGATGCATCAGAAGCTAAGAATACAGCCGGTCCCTGTAAATCTTCTGCATTTCCCCAACGAGCAGCTGGAGTCTTAGCAATAATAAACTGGTCAAATGGATGTCTGGATCCATCTGGCTGAATCTCACGCAGCGGAGCTGTCTGAGGTGTAGCAATATAACCTGGTCCAATACCATTACACTGAATATTGAATTCACCATATTCGGATGCGATATTCTTTGTCAGCATCTTTAATCCACCCTTAGCAGCAGCGTAAGCGGATACAGTCTCACGACCCAGTTCGCTCATCATGGAACAAATGTTAATAATCTTTCCATGTCCCTTCTTAATCATGCTTGGGATAACTGCCTTAGATACGATAAATGGTCCGTTTAAGTCAATATCGATAACCTGTCTGAACTGATCAGCTGTCATTTCACACATTGGAATTCTCTTGATGATACCGGCATTGTTTACCAGAATATCAATTACACCAACTTCTTTTTCGATCTGGGCAACCATAGCATTAACAGCTTCTTCATTTGTTACGTCACAAACATAGCCGTGTGCCTTAATTCCCTTTTCTTCATATGCTGCAAGACCCTTATCAACCAGTTCCTGCTTAATATCATTGAATACGATTGTAGCACCAGCTTCAGCATATGCGGAAGCGATTGCAAAACCGATACCATAGGATGCACCTGTTACTAAAGCAACTTTGCCTTCAAGTGAAAAATTAACGCTCATCTTCTATTCTCCTCCTAACATATTCTGACGCAAAATCTGACAGTTTCCATCGCAGTCCATCTGCCGACAAGCATGTCTGCCTCAAAGAGACTACCCTTCCATAACTGCCTATTTCCGTCGTATGCTAGTATCATAACATATAAATATTTCTATTTCTTGTCTTTCTTTGTTCCAAATCTTGCAAATTTTGAACTTATCAGCTATAATAGAACCAACTTCATGGTCTGAGAAACCAAATCTATAGAAAGGACCGGGAAACGAAGCACGAAACATCTACTGTTTCGGTCAATTCCCATATGTAATTTATGAAAGAATATAGCTCCTGCAAAACTGCCATAGATGCCTGTATTGCACAGCAGTACTTCGCAGTATCCCACCTTTATAATGACGATAAACCCATGAATATGCATATCCATGATTGTTATGAAATCTACTATTCTGTATGCGGTGGAAAACAATTTTTAATTGATAACCGTTCCTACGGTATACAGGGGGGAGATATTTTCTTTATCAATCAATACGAAAGCCATCATTTGAGCAAAATAGACAAAGAGGTCCATGAACGTATTGTACTTTCTATCTCTCCTATTTTTCTTAAAAATATTTCTTCTGCCGCTACTGACCTCAACTATTGTTTCTCCTGCCGTGAACAAATCGGACATAAACTTTCATTGAATTTGGAACAGCAGAAACGGTTTCTTTATTATATTCACAAAATTACCAGTGCCAACGGTTTTGGCAGTGATCTTGTGGAAAAAGCAGCCTTTACGGAATTAATGGTTTTTCTAAATAGGATCTTTTATCTGAAAGCCCATGAGGATCATGGAGAGGAATCACTTCCCACCTATAAGACAGAAGAATCTCCTTCCAAACATCAGCAGGTAGATGATATCCTGACCTATATCAACCAAAACATTCAAAAGCCTCTGACCATAGAAGAACTTTCTTCCCACTTTTATCTGAGTTCATCTTATATATGCCGTATTTTTAAGGCAAATACCGGCACCACAATCAACAAATATATCACAGCCAAACGTATCACCATCGCCAAAGTTCTTCTGGCAGATGGCTACACCGTAGGAGAAGCCTGTGAAAAATCGGGCTTCAATGATTACAGCAATTTTCTAAAGTCTTTCACAAAAGCGGTTGGTATTTCTCCCAAAAAATACGCACAGTTTTCTGCATAACCTATCAAAAAGGAACCTCCTCTGCCCGATACATTTAAAAGCAGAGGAGGTTCCTTTAAAATTCAACTGTTACTAAAATCCAAAATATCTCTTGGCGTTTTCGTAGCAGATTCCCTCAACGATCTTCTTCAAAGCTTTTTCGTCATCCGGATATTCACCATTTTCTACCCAGTTTCCGATTAACTCACAGAGAATTCGTCTAAAATACTCATGTCTGGTATAGGAAAGAAAACTTCTGGAATCTGTCAGCATACCGATAAAGTTTCCGAGAAGTCCCAGATTTGCCAGGCTGCACAGCTGCTCGGTCATACCCAGTTTATGATCATTGAACCACCATGCAGAACCCTGCTGAATCTTACCTACGGCAGATGCATCCTGGAAGCATCCAATGATACTGCCAATGATGGCATTATCTGCCGGATTTAGAGAATAAATAATGGTCTTAGGAAGTTCATCCGTAATATCCAGAGCATTTAAAAAGTCAGCTAACTGAGCCGCCGGAGCATAGTTGCTGATGCAGTCAAATCCGGTATCCGGTCCCAGCTTTCTAAACATTCTTGTATTATTATCACGCTTGCAGCTGAAATGAAGCTGCATTGCCCATCCCAGTCGATGATACTCTCTTCCCAGGAATAACAGAATATTGGTCTTATACTGTGCGATTTCCTGTTCTGTCAGATCTTTTCCTTCCATCTTTTTCAGGAAAATTCCTTCAACGGTTCCCTCATCAGCCATTTCATACATGACATAATCCACACCATGATCGGAAGCACGACATCCCAGCTCATGGAAAACTTCCATTCTCTTTTTCAATGCTTCTTTTAATGTGGTCACATTTTCAATGACAACACCGCTGACATCGGATAATTTTTTAATATAATCCTTGAAATCCGGTTTATTAATATTAATTGACTTGTCCGGTCTCCAGGATGGCACTACTTTCACATCAAATGTAGGATCTGCTGCCAGTTTCTTATGCCATTCCAATGTATCTGCCGGATCATCTGTCGTTCCGATTACCTTTACATTGGACTTTTTGATAATATTACGCACACTCATGGAATCTTCTTTCAGTTTTGCGTTGCATAAATTCCATACTTCTTCCGCTGTATCACCACTTAAGGCTCCTTCATATCCAAAATAGCGCTGCAGTTCCAAATGACTCCAATGATATAACGGATTACCGATCGCCTTTTCCAATGTCTCTGCCCACTTCTGGAACTTTTCACGATCACTGGCATCACCGGTAATATAGCGTTCATCTACACCATTGGAACGCATCTGACGCCACTTATAATGATCACCGCCCAGCCAGACTTGTGTGATTGTATCAAACTTTCTGTCTTCATAAATTTCCTGAGGGCTGATATGACAATGATAATCAATAATCGGCATACCTTCTGCCACATCATGAAACAGTGTTTTCGCTGTCTCTGTTGTCAGTAAAAAATTTTTACCCATAAAACGTTTCATACTATACATTCTCCTTTTTTATTATATTGTAATGGAATTTTCCACTTTCTTTACAGCGTAACCCCCTGCTTAAAGATGGCCATATCATGGAAACCTGCTTCTTCTGATTTTACCAGTTTTCCGGATGCCACCAAAAGCACATATTGGAATAACTCCATAGATAAGTCTTCCATAGAGGTAAGAGAGTCCTGTCCCTTTTCTGATTTTACCAGTTTTCCGGCATTAAAGTCAATCCAATTATTCTTATGCTCTGCTAAATCTGTATTGCTGGAAATCTTTATGGTAGGCACCGGTGATGCAAAAGGGGTTCCTCGTCCCGTAGTAAACAGTACAATATGCGCACCGGATAATGCCAAAGCCGTCGCTGCCACCAAGTCATTTCCCGGAGCACTTAAAAGATTTAATCCGCAGGCGGACACCGGCTCAGCATATTCCAATACACCTTTTACCAGTGCGCTTCCCGATTTCTGCGTACATCCAAGGGATTTATCCTCCAACGTGGAGATACCGCCCTTTTTATTTCCCGGTGATGGATTTTCGTAGATTGTCTGATTATGACGCTTAAAATAATTCTTAAAATCATTGATCAGATCCACCGTCTTCTCAAACAGTGCTTCATTGGCGCAGCGATTCATCAAAATCGTTTCGGCACCAAACATCTCCGGTACTTCTGTCAAGATGGTAGTCCCACCTCTGGCAATCAAAAGGTCTGAAAATCCACCTACCACCGGATTTGCCGTGATACCGGACAGGCCATCCGATCCACCGCACTTCATACCAATAATCAGTTCTTTTGCATCAATCGGCTCCCGCTGAAATGTTCCGGCATAATCGGCCAGCTGAGAAAGAAGGTTTAAACCATCTTCCATCTCATCATCGGATTCCTGGCATACCAAAAACTTGACTCTTTTTTCATCAATATCGCCCAAATACTCTTTTAAAACAGGAATATTACTGTTTTCACATCCCAAACCTAATACCAGAACACCACCTGCATTGGGATGCTGAATCATGGCAGCCAGTGCTTTTCTTGTATTTTCCTGATCATCTCCCATTTGGGAACATCCGTAAGGATGAGGAAATGCTGCAATGGCATCAATACTGCCCTTTACCAGATGAGCTGCCTGTTTTTCCAATGCGGTTGCAATGGAATTGACACATCCCACCGTGGGAATAATCCAAATTTCATTTCGCACTCCCACCTTTCCGTCCGGTCTTCTGTAACCTTCAAAAAAAGCGTGCGGGGCTTCTGCCAATTCTTTCCCGTTTGGCTCATACGTATAATCCAAAAGATCTCCCAGAGCAGTGCGCACATTATGGGTATGAATCCACTGACCTTTTTTTATATCTTCTTTTGCATACCCAATGCGATACCCATATTTTATAATTTCACTGTCTTTTTTCATATCACACAGGGCAATTTTATGTCCCTGGGGAATATCTTCTAAAACAGTCACCTTTGTATCATCAATGGAAAGAGTTTCTCCTTTTACAATCGGTGCCAATGCCACACATACATTATCCCCGGGATTAATTTTAATATAATTTTTCATCGTTTCCTCCAGGCAGACAGTTATCACTGATTGAGCACAGCATCATATGCTGCTTTCATTCCGTCTTTTTCAATCATTTCATAATATTCTTCCACCATAGGAATCA
The DNA here is from genome assembly GCA_026169045.1 of Lachnospiraceae bacterium. Classification (GTDB taxonomy): domain Bacteria; phylum Bacillota; class Clostridia; order Lachnospirales; family Lachnospiraceae; genus Fimimorpha. Next base: position 10,173 of record JAPFDH010000049.1, read on the forward strand.
TTTCTGTCAGATCTGCATGCCAATAGTCCTCTCTCTTCAGAATTTCTTCTACAGAGGCTGTCTTCATAAACTTCATAATCTCTTCCCCATCATTTGCATGCTCGGTGCGATAAAAAGCAATCAAAGCTGCCATGGACATAACCAGCCCCTTCGGATAGGATCCGAATTTTTCTTTATGTTCCAATATGGTTGGAAGTACACGAACTTCAAATTTGCTCACAGAATTTAATGCAATGGATAATAACATATGGCGGATATATGGATTGGAGAATCTCTCCAAAACAGCTTTTCCAAAATTAATATCGGTTTCTGTATTTCCCAGTGTAGGAACAATTTCTTCAAAGATACAGTGCTTTAAGAATTTACTTACCACTTCATCTTTCATACATTCTCCCACTGTTTCCAATCCGTACAGATAAGCTCCCAGTACCATGGAAGTATGTCCGCCATTTAAAATACGTACTTTTCTTTTCTTGTACGGTGTAGCGTCATCTGTCCATACAATATGATAACCAGCCTTATTAAATGGAAGTTCATCTTCATGATGTCCCTCAATAACCCAAAGATGAAAAATTTCTGCTGTATCAATCATATTATCCTTATGGCCAATTACCTTTTCCAACTCTTCTGCTTCTGTCTTAGGATATCCCGTAACAATACGGTCTACCAATGTATTGCAAAAATCGTTTTCCGTTTCGATCCAGGATTCAAATGCTTCGCCCAGATTCCATAATTTTGCATATTTCAAAATGCATTCTTTCAGTGTATCCGCATTATGATCAATTAATTCACAGGGAAGGAGAATGAATCCCTTTAATCCCAGTGTAAATCTCTTATACAAAAACTGGGTTAATTTTGCCGGATATGATTTTGCCGGACGATCTTCAATGGATTCTGTTCCCAAATACTCTATTCCGGCTTCCGTTGTATTGGAAACAATGACACGTAAATCCGGATTTTCAGCCAGTGCCATATATGCATCAAAATCCGAATATGGATTGATACAACGGGAAATAGAAGTAATCTCAGTTCTCTCATTTACTACCTGTCCATCCTGAATTCCACGAAGGAACAAATTATAGGTACAATTCTGCTCATTTAATACGTCAATCATACCGGTCGGCAGAGGCTGGACAATAACGATTTTACCGTCATACAATCCTTTTTCATTCAACTTATGGAAAAAGTAATCCACAAATCCTCTTAAAAATCCACCTTCACCAAACTGCATTACTGTTTCTTTCATTTTACTTACCTCTCCTTCTGCCTTTTAGGCCTGCTTTCTTTTTTCTTTTCCAATACTGTCACCACGATTCTCTGATAACTTGTTAACGAGGGTTCCCCCTCATCTGTGACTTCCAACAGTACATGGATTGTTCCCGGTTTTCCATCTTCAGGGATCCTGATTGTCAGCTGTTTTGTTATTTTTCCAACTAACTCAACCGTTCCTGAATATGTACCGGCTTCCTTATAGATCCACCACCGAAAATGAATGGGATCACCATCTGGATCCCATGTTTCCGATGCATCCAGAATAACTTGTTCTCCCGGATACACGTTAAGTTCTCTGTTTCCTTTTATCTTCACAATTGGCTCATGGTTAGCATTTCCATATGGCTGTGTGCACCAATCCATTCGTGCCTGAAAGCTATTCTGATATGCCTGACGAAATCGAAATACGGCAGCCCGCTCTTTTATATTTCTAGTATAATCGGTTTCTTCCCGTTCTATTTTCTCTATTTCCTCTATCTGATCCTGTGCATCTACATAAGTTCCATCTTTCTTTTCAAATCTTCCGCCCCAGCTTCCCCAATCCGGATGATATGGATTCCCCAATCCATTCGGAATCAAATAAAGAAATGAAGGGCTGTCTCCTTCTTTCACGCCAGTCACGGATCCCCAAATATCACCACCATCATAATTGGGATACATCTCTCCCAAAGAACCATGACCATTACAGATATGTGTTTCTACCCATTCTCTGTTAACCAAGTCTTTTCTTCCGTCACGATACATTCCGCGGAATGAATGATATGATGTGATATAATGAATCCTTGGGCAGTTAGCTCGAATCCATGGTCCTGCTTGATCATACTGATCTCCCACAGAGTAGACATACAATTTTGAGCAGAACTCATTCCACTCATTCGCATCTCGCTCATTCCTTACCCGCCATAAAGCCTGTGCCAAATCAGTCACCCCACCCCATACAGTAATCCATATAGGACGCGGATCCGGTCGATCCACCACATCAATAATCCAATCTGAACCTTCCGTATCCTTTTCTTTTCCGATTTCATCCATTCCGCATTTTGGATTTCCAGCCTTTACACAGGATTGCAAATATTCCTCCGTCGGATAATCAGGACTATGACAGCAAAGAGTTTCCCTCACTTTACCATAAGCTTTAAGTACAGCATGAATATAATCAGTCTTTACACATCCCTGTACATGTTCTGTATAAGTTGCAATTAACCCTTCTATATCAAAACAATCGGAATACAACAATAGCCGGATCAGTGACTGGGTATCATCTGGCTCGCCATGGTCAGTACATAAACTACTAATGTCCGTAAGAACAATTAATCGAATTTTCTCATTCTTTTCAATTTTCCTACTCTTAAACATAATAACATTTACTCTCCCCTAAACGGTGTATTCACTTTTATTTTTCATTAATCCGTTTTAATACCGAAGCGCCTTCTTCCAGGGATGCATTTAATACAATCGTCTTTCCTTTTCCTGTCTCTCTAAGCTCCATCCGCTCCAAGAGAAGTTTTGCCGCACTTTTTCCAATCTCTTCAATCGGCTGGCTCACCAATGTCAGCTTCGGCCGCATGGCTTTTGCCAAATCCGGATTATCAAATCCGATTAACGAAACCTGCTCCGGAATGGAAATACCTCGTTCATTTAATGCCAAAAGTGCCCCCAGCGTCATTTCATAATTGGTAGCAAATAATGCCGTAATCGGTTCCTTTTCTTTTAACAAACGCTTTGTACTCTCATATCCCCCCTGAACAGTAAAATCAGCTGTAGCAATCCACTCTTCCTGAATCGGAATATGATTTTCTTTGAATGCTTCCCTATACCCATCCATTCTGCGTCTGGATGTATACGTTTCCCTGGAACCAATCAAAAGACCGATTTTTGTATGTCCGTGATCGATCAGATACTGTACAGTCTTTTTTGCCACCTGAAAATTCTCTACTAATACGGTATCTGTGATCCCTTCCAGTCGCTCAATCTTACGATCCACTACAACCACAGGAATTTGATTTTTCAGTACCACATCCAGAATCTTAACTTCCTTTGATGTGGCGATAATAAATAATCCGTCCACTTTCTTTCGCAAAAGAAATCGAATGGCTTCTTCCTCCCGTTCTTCATCTTTTCCTGTGTCTGTGACAAGAATTCCGTATCCATGTCTGCGAAGAACTTCTTCCACATTGGTAATAATGGATGTCATGAAAATATTATTTAGCTGCGGAATTACCACCCCTACCGTTTTGGACCGGTTTGTCTTTAATCCTCTGGCAAACTCATTTACGGTGTAATCCAATTCCTCAATGGCCGCCTCAATAGCAATTCTGTTCTTTTCCAGAACATGACCGCCATTCATATATTTGGAGATGGTAGCCAGACCCAAGCCTGTTTTCTGTGCGATATCTTTCATCGTCGCTTTCATATCTTTGACCTCCGAGAGCGAAACGTTTCGCTCGTTTTCAGAATAGCATACTACACGGCAAAAGTCAATCCTAAGTTCCATATTTTGTATAATACGTTACTGTCAAGTAATCATTGGCAACTTTCTTTTTGATTTATCTTTTCTGTTTAAGCAGCTCTTTTTCGGGTTTCTAATACCCGGCCATGTGCAACATCCATTTCCGATCTCCCTGTATTTTCCCATCCAGTCCAACCA
>JAPFDH010000011.1 GCA_026169045.1 Lachnospiraceae bacterium
AAGGGGCGAACAATCAATCAGTTTGAGTATGTCTCGTATTGCAGAAATGACAACATCTGCCGTAACCAATCGGGTAAAAGGTGGTCAAATCAAGCGAGACGGAAAGGAAAGAACGCATGGACACAAGTAATCTAATGGAGCAGATATTATCTAGTGATAATCTCAACAGAGCATATCTGCAAGTCGTACGAAACAAAGGTGCTGAGGGAGTGGACGGAATGAAGTACACAGAACTGAAGGAACACCTTGCAAAGAACGGCGAAACCATCAAGAGACAGTTGAGGACAAGAAAATATAAGCCTCAGCCAGTACGAAGAGTGGAGATACCAAAGCCTGATGGCGGTGTCAGAAACCTGGGAGTACCAACAGTAACAGACAGATTCATACAACAAGCCATCGCACAGGTGTTAACACCAATCTATGAGGAACAGTTCCATGACCACAGTTACGGATTCAGACCTAATAGATGTGCACAGCAGGCAATTCTAACGGCACTCGATATAATGAATGACGGAAATGACTGGATTGTAGACATCGACTTGGAAAAGTTCTTTGACACAGTAAACCATGATAAGCTAATGACTTTAATTGGAAGAACAATTAAGGACGGAGATATCATCTCTATTGTAAGGAAGTATCTAGTGAGCGGAATTATGATAGACGATGAGTATGAGGATTCCATTGTAGGAACTCCACAAGGAGGAAACCTTTCTCCGTTGTTGGCAAACATCATGCTCAATGAACTTGATAAGGAAATGGAAAAGAGAGGGCTTAACTTTGTACGATATGCAGATGACTGTATTATCATGGTCGGAAGTGAAATGTCTGCGAATAGAGTTATGAGAAATATCTCACGATTCATCGAAGAAAAGCTAGGGCTCAAGGTCAACATGACTAAGAGTAAAGTAGACAGACCAAGCGGACTTAAATACCTTGGATTTGGGTTCTACTTTGATTCAAGAGCACATCAGTTTAAGGCAAAACCACATGCTAAATCAGTAGCGAAGTTTAAGAAGAGAATGAAAGAACTCACATGCCGTAGTTGGGGTGTTAGCAACAGCTATAAAGTGGAGAAGCTTAATCAGCTCATAAGAGGTTGGATTAACTACTTCAAGATAGGCAGTATGAAAACACTATGCAAGGAATTAGATTCAAGAATCCGTTATCGGCTTCGCATGTGCATTTGGAAACAATGGAAAACACCACAGAATCGAGAGAAGAACCTTGTAAAACTTGGAATAGACAGAAACACAGCTAGACGAGTTGCATACACAGGTAAAAGAATAGCTTATGTATGTAACAAAGGCGCAGTAAATGCTGCTATAAGTAACAAAAGATTAGCCTCATTTGGACTAATTTCAATGTTAGATTACTACACCGAAAAGTGTGTTACTTGTTAAGTTGATTGAACCGCCGTATACGGAACCGTACGTACGGTGGTGTGAGAGGTCGGAATTTCTCATTTAAGAGAAATTCCTCCTACTCGATTGGAAGGGAGGTGATAGCAAACGTGAGTATCAGTATCCATGAATTATTGGCAGTAGCCAGGGAGTCGGAAGGTGTGAAGGCAGTACAGGGAGATGCCATGCTATGTGAAAAACGGTTTGCACCGGATACCCGGCATATGGTGGAGTTTTTGGTGTTGAAGCAGACGGAGCAGTTTGGGGAAGTGGGAATATATCATCGTTACTTTTTAACAAAGAAAGCATATTACGAAATGGTGGAGTTACAGAATCAAGGAATCCTTCGTTTTCAAAGACAGGCGCTTGTTTTGGAAGGAACACTGCATTATCTTCCAGTCCAAACATTTTTTCAAGACTAGAAGTAGGAAGAACAACAGGCTGGAAAGAAAAGAATGCCTGCCGGGGTGCGCCTTTGGGGGCAAGGGCCCTTTCACCGGAAATTTAACATAGAATAGAAAAGAAGGGAGTGGTAAGCGATGATTATCGGAATCGATCATGGATATTACGCCATCAAAACAAAGCAGGTGTGTTTCCCCACAGGGATCATCCGGTATGAGTATGAACCTTATACCATGCAGAATGTCCTCCAGTACCGGGGTGAGTATTATGTGTGTGGGACTGGGAGACAGACATTGGTAAAGGATAAGACCGCCAACGACAATTATTATCTTTTGACGCTGGCAGCACTGGCACAGGAGATTCGAAAGCGAAAGGGGGAAAGGACAGCGAAAGTTGTTCTTGCAGCTGGGCTTCCCCTTACCGGGTTTGGAAGGGAAAAACAGAAATTCAAGGAGTATCTGTTTCGGAAGGAACAGCCAATCCGTTTCTTATATGAAGGGGAACGCTATGAGATCCAGATTGAGGATGTGAAACTGTTCCCCCAGGGATATTCAGCCCTGGCTCTTTATCCAGAGTATTTAAAAGATGAGCCTTCTGTGCTTCTTGTTGATATTGGAGGCTGGACGGTGGACTTGATGCGACTTGATAATGCTGTTCCTAACGCAGCTACCTGTAGAAGTCTGGAACTGGGTGTCATCCGTTGTATGGATGAGATCAGGGAACAGGTAAGGAGAAATACAGGGCTGTCGGTAACGGAGACGCAGATCGAGCGTGTCTTACATGGAAAACCCAGCAGCATGCCTGCGGAAGTGGTGTCTTTGATTGAGAGGCAGGGCAGGCTTTATATTGAAAAAATCCTGTCTGCGATCACCGAGGCAGGCTTTGACCTGCGGGCAGTCCCTTCCGTTTTCATGGGAGGCGGTGCTGCTATTTTTAAACA
>JAPFDH010000116.1 GCA_026169045.1 Lachnospiraceae bacterium
AATGATAGAAAAAATCCTTATTCATGAGGCAACAACGAATGAGGAGAACGAAAGAATACAGGAAATAGAGATATACTACCGATTTATTGGAAAAGTAGATTGATAAAGAGGGTTCATATCTTTAACTAAGGGAAAGCGGAAATTCCTATCCGGATATCAGTTTATTACCACGTTTGTCAGAAATTTTTCATGTAACTCTGGATTCTCTTTTTGGAAAAGAAGAAAATTCTATTTTAACCGAACATGTATTGGAAAAAGCTGTAAAAGCGGCATCTATGGATGCTTCCTCAAAAGAGAACGATATGTTTACAGATGAGGATCATGAGGTAGAATCGGATTCGGCCCAATCCTTTGGGAAATATGTCGGAAATATTGTGAATATGAGTCTGAAAAGTGGTATGAACGGTTTGGAAAAAGCTGTAGATGCGTTGAAAAAAATTGATTTTAAAAACCTGGATCTGAAAGACATTGACCGGTCCATGGGAAATAAATTGAAATCAGCGGTGGATAAAGGGAAGAAGGGGAACATTTTCATTCATTTTGGATCAAATGAAGCCGAAGGGGAGGAAGAGCAAAGAGAAGAATGTAGCAGTGAAGAGACATGGAAAGAAAAGGAAGCATACGCACAACAGGATGATTTCTTCCAAGAAATGGAAGGATGGGGCGGAAAGAAACAAGAGGATGTTCCATGGGGAGATGATGGGAAAATCCGTGCGGTGGTATATTTGGGAAAAACCATGTTAAATGTAAGAGAATACAGAAATATGAAGGGTAAAATGACATTGGAATTGGAAGGAAATAGCAATGATGTCATCACATATATGAATGTAACCTGTGAAAATGTGGGTGGAAACATAAAAGCCGGAGGAAATGTAACCTGTGATATGGTTCATGGAAATGTGGGAGCAGAAAACAATGTAACCTGTGACGATGTGACGGGAAGTGTATTTGCCGGAGGAAATGTAATATGTAATGATATAAAGGGAAATGTGGCGGCCGGAGGAAATGTGGAGTGTGATATGGTAAATCAGAATGTAACAGCTGGCGGCAGTGTAGAGTGTGATCGTGTTTACGGAAATGTAACGGCAAATCAGGTTTTCCATAATTAAAGATCGATGGAAACTGTCTGAGTTTCAGCCGATATAGTGTTTCTTTACAAAGAAGATGAACAGAAGAACGGGAAAGATATTGTGCTGTGGAAAAGAAAATGGTATCATGAAACAGTTACAGTAATAAAACAGGCCAGAAAAGCTTGGAAGCCGCAGAAATGAGAGGTAAAGAACTATGGCAGGATCGACATTTGGAACATTATTTCGTGTGACTACCTGGGGGGAATCCCATGGAAAAGGAATCGGAGCTGTAGTGGATGGAGTTCCGGCAGGAATTCCCATTAATGAAGAGGTAATACAGAGATACCTGAACCGCAGAAGACCCGGACAAAATGCGTTTACAACACAGAGAAAAGAAAAGGATCAGGTTGAAATTCTTTCCGGTGTATTTGAAGGAAAAACGACGGGGACACCGATTGCGCTGGAAGTGCGAAATGAAGATCAGCATTCTCATGACTACAAAGAGATTGCCGGATATTACAGACCGGGGCATGCTGATTTTACATTTGATGAAAAGTATGGTTTCCGGGATTATCGGGGAGGCGGACGTTCTTCCGGAAGAGAAACCATTGGACGAGTGGCCGCCGGAGCAATCGCCTGTGAGTTTTTAAAAATGCTTGGGATCAGTATACTCACTTATTCCAGAGAAATAGGCGGGATTCGGGCAGAGACATTTGAAAAAGATCAGATAGAGCGAAATGCATTTCGTCTTCCGGATGAGCTGGCAGCAGAAAAAGTAGAAGCATATTTGAAAGAAAAGATGGCAGAATGTGATTCTGTGGGAGGAATCATTGAATGTATTGTTTCCGGGCTTCCGAAAGGATTAGGAGAACCGGTGTTTGATAAATTGGATGCAAATCTGGCAAAAGCAATGATGTCCATTGGAGCCGTAAAGGGATTTGAAATGGGAGATGGATTTGCCGTGGCAAGATCTTGCGGATCAGTGAATAATGATGCGTTTATAAATAAGGATGGACAGATTGCAAAAGATACCAATCATGCAGGCGGAGTTTTAGGAGGAATGAGTGATGGCAGTGATTTGGTGATGCGGATTGCGGTTAAACCAACTCCATCCATTGCGAAAACACAACATACGGTGATGCAGGATGGTACACCGCTTGATGTGGTAATAAAGGGAAGGCATGATCCGATCATTGTTCCCCGCGCTGTGGTGGTGGTGGAAGCTATGGCCGCATTGGTTTTGACGGATGCGTTATTGATAAACATGAGCAGTCGTGCTGACCGAATCTGTGAATACTACAAAAAATAAGGTAAAGGTAGATAAAAAAGATCGTAACAGGTTTTGCAAAAAAAGGATGTTGTGTTCGTGCAACATCCTTTTTGTTGTGCATATCTTTATAGTAAGGTTTTAGAAGGGAAGATGCGAGAAATGCATCAATATAAAAATGACAAGAGTTGTAATTGATGCCGGACATGGGGGACGTGATCCGGGGGCTGTATACAAAGGAAGACAGGAAAAAGATGATACATTGGATTTGGCATTGGCAGTGGGGGAGATTTTAAAAGATAATGGAATTGATGTGGTTTATACCCGAACCGAAGATGTATACGATTCGCCTTCTCAAAAGGCAAATATTGCAAATGAAGCAGATGCCGATTATCTGGTGTCGATTCATAGAAATGCCATGCCAAATCCTGGCACGGCTACAGGAATCGAAACACTGGTGTATGAGGACAGTGGTGTAAGAGCAAAAATGGCCAGGGATATTAATACCGAATTGGAAAAATTAGGATTTAAAAACAGAGGCGTAATTGAACGTCCAAATCTGACGGTACTTAAGCGTTCCAATATGCCAGCCGTATTGGTGGAAGCAGGATTTATTGATAATGAGCTGGATAATAAGAAGTTTGATGATCAATTGGATGAAATTGCACAGGCGATAGCCAATGGAATTCTGAAGACAACGGGACGGGATAATTCAGCAGAAATAGAACCGGAAGAGGAAGTATCCAATGGAAAACCGGTCAGTACGCCTAAATTTTATCGTGTCCAGGTGGGAGCCTATAAAAATAGAAATCTGGCCAATGCTTTGTCAAAACAACTTTCCAATGAAGGAATACCGAATTTTATTACGTTTCGTGATGGATTATATAAAGTTCAGGCAGGTGCATTTTCACAGTTGGATAATGCAGTACGTATGGAGCAGCGGTTGCGTCGAATGGGATATAGTACGTATATCACCACTCGATGATACTTGGATAGAATTTATAAAGAGGCCATACGGCTATGCAGAGAAAAATACAGAGACCGACCGGGGCTTTCGTTGGGAGAGTCCCGGTATGTGTGGAGTTTTTGTGAATTTCCGTTTTTTGTTTGAAAATAAAAAAAACAGGTGATAAAATAACAAAAAAGTACGAAAGGATAATGCAGTATTATGAAAGGAAAGAGAACAGTAATTATTAGTGTAATCCTTTTGGTTATCGCGTTTACACTTCAAATATTAGCCAGAGAAGTAACCGGATTCGGACAGTGGTATGCCGTGACGATCTATCCCTTTTTTGTCAATACATATGCCAGATTTATGTCCATATTTCCGTTTTGTGTATTGGAATGGATTGTTATAGCCGGAATTCTGTGGATTATTTTTCTGGCTATACGCGGAATCATTCGTGTGATTCGAAAAAAAGAAACAGTGGGAAAAATGTTTATTAACGGAGCATTGTTTGTCCTTCTTGTCAGTTCCATTATATTTTGTATGCTAACCGTATTATGTAGTGTAAATTATTATCGGGATGAGTTCTCTAAAGTAGCCGGATTTGAAATTCGACAGCACAGTTCGGAAGAACTGAAAGAACTTTGTGTGAGCCTGGCAGAAGAATTGAATGAAGCATCCAGACAGGTTGAGAGAGACACAGACGGAACGTTGATTCTTCCTGATAATATAGAAGAAGAAGCCATAAAAGCAATGGAAAATCTGGGAGATCAGTATGAAGCATTGGGCGGATATTATCCATATCCGAAAAAGGTATTGTTTGCTGATGTTATGTCGTATCAGAGTTTGATGGGGTTATATTCCGCGTTTACTTTGGAGGCCATGTATAATGGAGATATGATGACATACAATGTACCGGATACCATGTGTCACGAACTTTCTCATATGAAAGGTTTTATGCGGGAAGATGAAGCAAATTTTATTGCGTATTTGGCTTGCCGGGAATCGGGAAATCCTGTTTTGGAGTATAGTGGGGCGATGAATGCTTTCGTGTATGCCACCAATCAGCTTTACGCAGATGCCGGAAGCGAAGCATATTCAGAAATATTTGCTTTAGTAGATGAAGAGCCGCTTTTGGAATTGGCAAAGAATGATGCGTTTTGGAATCAATTTGAAGGGCCGGTAAAAGAGGTATCTAAAGCGGCAAATGATGCATATTTAAAAGCAAATGATCAAAAAGACGGAATGAAGAGTTATGGACGGATGGTAGATCTGTTATTGGCCGAATATTTTGATCAGGCAGATGAATGAGTATTTGGAAAAAAGGACGAAGAAGGTAAAACGTTCAAAAAAAAATAATTATATCTGAAAACGAATAAAAGAATAGAAAAAAATCACTTGAAATGTTCAAAATAATATGATAGATTGTTCATTGGTAAAAATGAACAATCTATTTTTTTGCGTGCAGACAACGAGCCGTGTGCGGACGCCTGCATATGCATGCGGTGAGTATACATTTGGGAGTGGGAATGGAAAAAAAAGAGCAAACCATAAAATTGAAAGTGAGAAATATACAGAAACTCTATGATGATAAAATCATTTTGAAAGATATTTCTTTTGATGTGATGGAAGGAGAGTTTTTAGCAATATTAGGATTGTCCGGATGTGGAAAGACGACACTTCTCCGGATTCTGATTGGGTTGGAAAAACAAGACAAAGGTTCTATCTACAAAGATGAGAAAGAAATTTCTCTTTTGCCGCCGGATCAGAGAGGAATGGGCATTGTATTTCAAAATTATGCCCTTTTTCCAAATATGACGGTTCTTTCCAATGTGGAGTATGCGCTAAAGAGGAGAAAGGAAACAAAAAAAACAGCCAGAGATACAGCACTGCGGGTGTTGGAACAATTGGGAATGAGTGAACATCTGGATAAAAAACCAAGACAGCTTTCCGGAGGTCAGCAGCAGAGGGTGGCAATTGCACGTACTTTGGCTATGAATCCGGATATTATACTTTTGGATGAACCGATTTCAGCATTGGATGTGACAAATAGAGAAATAATGAAAAGGGAACTGAAAGAGATTCAGAAAAAATTTCATACCACAATGATATTTATTACCCATGAGCAGGAAGAGGCATTTTATCTGGCAGATCGGATTATGGTAATGTCAGAGGGGACCATTGAACAGCTGGATACTCCGGATCAGATTTTCCGTCATCCGGCTAATTCCTATGTAAAAGAGTTTGTTGTGGCACATCTGGAACAAAAGTACCAATCATTATTAAAATGTACCGGTCGTTTGGACAATGAACCCAAACGTGTAGAATAAAATAGGAAATGAGGATAATATGAAAAAAAGAAAATGGACAGCGGTACGGATTCTGATTATTCTTTTTTTGCTGGTCAGTGTGGTTTTTCCAATTGCTGGGGTAATGGCACAAATTTCTCTGAATGATGTGAAGAAAATCATGGTATCCGGACAGCTGGGGGAAATGCTTTTCCATTCATTGGTGGTGACAGGAATTTCCACATTTATTTCTGTCAGTTTAGCTTTTTTACTGGCATGGTGTCTGAATCGTTGTAATATAAGGGCGAAAGGAGTCTTTTCCGTTTTATTTACGATTCCTATGTTGATTCCATCGGTTTCCCATGGAACCGGTCTGGTACTTTTATTTGGGGATAATGGTATTATAACTAATTTACTTGCAATGTGTATTCCCAGATTTAAAGTGAATCTGTATGGATATTTTGGTATGATCTTTGGCTGGGTCCTGTATTCCTTTCCGGTAGCTTTTTTGATGCTGAATGACAGTTTTCAATATGAAGACTATACAACATATGAGGCTGCTCAAGTCCTTGGTTTGGGAAAATTGGAACAATTTCGTACAATCATGCTGCCGAATCTGAGAAAAACACTGATTTCTACCGTATTTGCCACATTTACATTGATTTTCACGGACTATGGTGTTCCATTGGTGGTAGGTGGGAAAGTGATGACACTTTCCCTTTATATGTATCGGGAAGTAGTGGGATTATTGGATTTCTCAAAAGGAGCAATTATTGGGATTCTTCTTTTGATTCTGGCTATCGCAGCATTTGTAATTGATTTGAGAAACGAAGAAAATGCCAATACATCCACGGTTACCAGACAATATGTAGTAACACAGAATAGAAAAAGAGATGTGGCAGCTTATGTGATTTGTTGTTTTACAGTTGTGGTGATCGGTCTGCCTATCGCAGCATTTGCTTTTTTATCGGTGGTAAAACAATATCCCATTGATTTGAGCTTTTCTTTAGATAATATTTATGAAGCGTTTGGCCTGGGAGTAGGACAGTATTTGGAAAATTCTCTTGCAATGGCTTTGGGAACAGCTTTTGTGGGAGTGGTTGTTATTTATTTTACGGCATATTTGACAGCACGTTCGAAAAAAACATGGACGACCATGACACTGCATCTTATCTCTATGATTTCTTTAGCGATCCCAGGAATTGTGTTGGGGTTATCCTATGTATTGTTTTTTAGAAGCACGTTTTTCTATGGAACCATTGCCATATTGATTTTGGTAAACACGGTTCATTTCTTTGCATCACCATATCTGATGGCATATAATTCATTAAATAAGTTTAACCGAAATCTGGAAGATGTTTCGGATACATTGGGAATCAGTCGAATGCATATGCTTTTGGATGTTTATCTGCCATGTACGCAAAAGACGATTATCGAGATGTTTAGTTATATTTTTGTAAATTGTATGGTGACGATTTCGGCGGTATCATTCTTAGCGAATTTTAAAGATATGCCTTTGGCACTTTTGATTCCCAGATTTGATTCCCAATCATTGATAGAAGCAACGGCGTTTATTGCCCTTGTTATTTTAGCAGTCAATGGTATAATGAAACTGGCAGTTTTTGTATTGGAACGTCATGTAAAAGATCCGGCGGAGCCGAATAGATAAACAGAAAGAAAAAAGCGGGAGGATATCCAATGAATATTAACCAAAATCAATTTGAAATATTAGTGTATGTAGAAAGAGAAGGCGGAAAGAAACTTACGCAGAGACAGATGGCAGAGGGAACAAAACTGTCTTTAGGAGTAGTGAACAAAACTTTGGCGGAACTGGTATCCTATGGGTTGGTGACTGTGGATGAGGACCGGGAAGTGCAGATTACAAAAACCGGTTTGGATGCTCTGGAACCATATCGTGTGAAACGTGCAGTAGTAATTGCTGCTGGTTTTGGATCCAGAATGGTTCCTATTACATTGAATACGCCTAAACCTTTGGTACGTGTACATGGAAAAAAGATCATAGAAACACTTTTGGATGCAGTGGCTGAAGCTGGAATTCCGGAAATCGTGTTGGTACGAGGATATTTGGGAGAACAATTCGATGTGCTAAAAGACCGATATCCCAATATCAAGTTTTTAAATAATCCGATGTTTAATGAATCCAATAATATCTCTTCTGTATTAATTGCAAAGGATTATCTGGCAGGTTCCTACGTGATGGAAGCAGACTTGCTTTTAGCAAATCCCCGGGTTGTGAGAAAGTATGAATATTGTTCCAATTATCTTGGAGAGTATAGAGATATGACTGATGATTGGTGTTTTGAAGTGAAAAAGGGGCTTATTCGAAAACTGAATGTAGGAGGAACAAACTGTTATCATATGTTTGGTATTTCATATTGGTCCAAAGAAGACGGAAAACGATTGGCAGAGTGTGTAGAAAAGACATGGAAGATGCCCGGAGGAAAAGAAAAATATTGGGATGAAGTGCCTCTTCGTACATTCCAGAAAGAATTTGAGGTAGCGGTTCGTCCATGTGAAGCAGGAGATTTGGTAGAAATTGATACATTTAAAGAATTAAAACAAATTGATCCTGTATATGCTATGCAATAAACGGAGCCAGATTTATAAAAAACGCGAGATTAATAGAATAATAGAGGTAGTCATGAAAAAGCAGCGCTCGTTTTACTTGTTATTACGATTTTTCTTATCTGGCATGTGGCGCAGACGGGGGATGAAACCATCATCATTTACAGTCCCATGGAACAGTATCGAAATGATGAATTAAAGAAGCAGCTGGACGAAAAATTCCCCCAGTGGGATATTCAGATTATGTCCATGGCGACAGCTAAGGCAGCTGCCAAAATTAATGTGGAAGGCAGTCATACAGATGCGGATATTGTCATTGATATGGAATGCGCATATTTGGAAAGAATGAAAGATAATTTGGAAAATGTGGAAGAATTTAGTCGATTGGAATATTTGGATGGAATAGGGGATCCGGAAGGAAAATATCTGATCTGGGATCGACAGGCAGGAGCAATTGTAGTCAATCAGGCTGTTTTAGATAAGTATCATTTGCCTGTGCCAAAGACATATGAAGACCTTTTGGATCCGATATATCGGAATTTAATTGCCATGCCGGATCCTAAATCCAGCGGAACGGGATATTTCTTTTATAAAAATTTGGTCAATGTATGGGGAGAAGAAAAAGCATTGGAATATTTTGATGCACTGGCAGTTAACGTGAAACAATTTACGGAATCCGGTTCCGGTCCCATAAAATTACTGGTGCAGCAGGAGGTAGCGATCGGATTATGTCTGACATTTCAGGCTGTAGATGAGAAAAATAACGGAAATGATTTTTTGATTCTGGAGCCTGAGTTTGGATCTCCTTATTCTCTGACAGGTGCATCCATTGTGAAAGGAAAAAAAGATCGGGCGGGAGTAAAAGAAGTTTTTGAATTTGTTGTCAACGATTTCTGCGTTTATGATAAAGAATACTTCAGTCCGGGACAAGTTTTGACAGTTCAGGAAAATAAACTGGAAAATTATCCAACAGATTTTTCCTATGCTGACATGACAGGAATTGAAAGTGTGGATGAACAGGAACGTTTATTGGAACTGTGGAAATATTAACAGTGTCTGTAGACCGCTGGATAAAACCTTGAAAATTATGGTTTCTCAGGTTTTATCCAGCGTTTTTTGACCATTTTTGCTGCTAAAATGGAAAACTTACTTGCTATTTTGGAAAAACTTTCTTATAATTAATACAATCCTGTTTTTTCATAAAATTAAAGTGGGATAGCCATGTATTGATGGGATATCGGATAAAGAATGGAGAGTTCTATGAATAAAATCAGTTTCATATTGGCAACGACAGTACCTGAAATTGATGAAAAGGAAGTCGAGTCCTGGCTGAATAAAGTTGCGCCCAATATGGCGCAGTTGCTGCTCAGGATTCTGATTGTGATTATTATCTGGTTTGTGGGAAGAAAGGTTATCCGCATGGTGACAAAAGGAACCAACCGGCTGTTATCCATGAGGAATACCAGTGATACGGTGGTACGTCTTGCCAACGGAGCAATACAAATTGCTTTATATACAATTTTGATCTCTACAATCGCACAGATATTAGAGATACCGCTGACTTCGTTTTTCGCTTTATTTGGAACAGCAGCATTGGCTGTAGGATTGGCACTTCAGGAATTCTTGAAAAATCTTGCAGGTGGTGTGCTGATTCTGGTTTTGCAGCCGTTTCGAATTGGCGATTACATTATAGAAGATAATAACAAAAATGAAGGAACCGTTTCCGCAATCAGTTTGTTTTATACCAAGCTTCTGACTGTGGATAATCGGACGATTGTAATACCGAATTCCTCTTTGACCAATAATAGTTTGACCAATGTCAGTGCCCAGGATAAGCGCCTCTTGGAATTAAAAATAGGAATTTCTTATCAGTCTGATTTAAAAAAGGCTAAGGAAATTATGGAGGATCTGCTGATTAATCTGGAAAATCGTGTTGCCGGAGATGAAGTTAAGGTAGTTGTTTCTTCCTTGGAAGAGAGTTCTGTTATAATTATGGGAAGATGTATGATTCATGCGGAGTTTTACTGGAAGGAACGCTGGTATGCTACAGAAGAAATAAAGTTACGTTATGACCGGGAAGGCATAGAAATACCGTATAAAAAAATGGATGTTACAGTACATCAGAAGACAGAACGCTCCCTTTAATGGGAAGATGCGTTTTTATTATAGATAAAACGGAGAAATCGGGGGTTTATTATCCGAAAAAGAACGGAAATAATTAGGAGAATATTGTAATGGTACAAAAAAAGGAAAAGTATTTGAGCTTTGCGGTGTGCATGGGAGATATGATAAGCCTGGTCGTAGCGTTCATACTTGCCAATTGGATCTGGCTGGATTTATACCGTGGAATGGATGAAGTGAACTATGACAATATCGGTATCCTTCTGGCGACATTTATGTTTGTTTTCTTCTTATTCAGCCTGAATCGATATTTCTTAAAGAGATCAAATGTGGAAGAGTTTATGAATATGATAAAAAATACGCTGTTATTGGCAGCGATATCCACATTGGTGTTGTTTATTACAAAAAATTTTGACAGTATGAATCGTGGGGTGTTTGCCTGTACATTAGTATTCTATACCATGATGGGGTTTGGGATTCGTGTGGCACTGAAATCAATCTTGAGAAAGTATTTTAAGAAGAATACACCGAAAATGCTGCTGGTTACTACCAGTGACCGTGTAGAATCCATTATCCGGACTTTGAATTCCAATTATGATTTAGACAGCCGGGTAGGAGCTGTGGCTTTGATTGATGAAGACCGGGTAGGGGAAACAATACAGAATATTCCCGTGGTAGCTGGTTTTCATGATATGTTGGATTACACCAAAAAAGGGGTAGTAGATGAAGTCTTTATTCATGTTTCCTATGCCAGTGGGCGGTCGTTAAAGCCGGTTATTGAAGAGTTTGAAAAGATGGGCGTAACGGTTCATATCAATATTAATGTGTTGGACGGATTTGATGAATATAATAAAAGTATTAATATGCTGGGAGCATACCCGGTGGTTTCATTTGCTACGAAATTTTTTGACAGTGAGAAATTGGTTGTAAAGCGGGTAATCGATATTATCGGTGGTATTGTGGGATGTACGATAACATTGATCGTGGGATTGATTTTATGGCCGATTATCAAACTGGAATCCCCTGGTCCTTTGTTGTTTAAACAAAAGCGTGTCGGAAAAAACGGACGCTATTTTTATATATATAAATTCCGTTCTATGTATATAGATGCTGAAGAACGAAAGAAAGAGCTGATGTCTCAAAATGAGATGAAAGGTCTTATGTTTAAAATGAAGGATGATCCACGTATTACGAAGGTTGGAAAGTTTATTCGGGATACGAGTATAGATGAATTACCTCAATTTTTTAATGTTTTAAAAGGTGATATGAGTCTTGTAGGGACAAGACCTCCGACAGTGGACGAATTTAAACAATATGAGTTATATCACAAACGCCGCTTAAGTATTAAACCGGGAATTACCGGAATGTGGCAGGTAAGTGGCAGAAGTGATATTGAGGATTTCGAAGAAGTGGTACGGCTGGATTTGTACTATATAGATAACTGGTCACTGTCTTTGGATATGCGAATACTGTGTAAGACTGTGGCGGTGGTATTGGGAAAAGTGGGATCCAGGTAAATAAAGACAAAAGAAATGAAAAGACTGTTACAAAGTGTTACAATATAGAAAGAGAGGAAAGGTTCTATATTTGTGGATTCTGTAACAGTTTTTTTGTTCTATGACGTTTCAACTTTCTTTTTATGTAATATTTATTGGGATATGAATGACAGAAATATTACTAAAATTGTAAGAAAATTCATAAGTTTCTAATTTGACAAATATAATCGAATTTGTTATAACTGGATAAAAAGTGGTTTCTGCCAACCAGTCAAATATTCCGCATCGTTAGGATAGAAGTAGAATATGGATCGCGGAAGGATACCAATTAAGGAGGAATGGCATGGCAAATTTAAGTGAAGAAGAACGCAAAATATTGGAACAGGCGAGACAAATCCAAGATCGGTTGGAGGCGGAGCGTCTTGAAGCCGGAGAGATAGACTTAGAATCAGAAAATAGAAAAAGAAAAAGGAGAGAAGAGCAAAGAAGAGAACAACAGCGTCTGCAAAATGAAATGGAGATGGAAAAACGCAGACAACAGGAATTAAAACGCAGACGTCAGGCGGAACAGAATCAGAGAAGACAGGCAATGGAAAAAAATATGCAGACTTCAGATGGAGTTTACAGGCAAAGTTCTCCGACGCCTAATCAGACCGGATCCGAGCAGGTACCCGGACAGACAATTGATTTGGGAAAAATGAATTCCGTTTCCCAAGAAAATGCGCATATGCATAATCAAGAATATTGGGAAGCAGCCAAAAGAGAAGTGGCAGCAGGAGATGAACAGAGAAAGCGGATGACACGGGAAGCGGCAGCTATGTATAGACCCCGAACAGCAGCGTCGGCAAGAAATGATCGAAGAAATGCGGCCCAAATGGAAAGACCGATGACAAGAAGACGGGTGGATGACGCTTCTTCCACATCCAGAAAAAAGAAAAAGAAGCATAAGGCGATGAAACGTGTCATTACCATCCTTATAACGATTTGTATTGTGATTGGCATTCTTTTTGGTGGTGCATATTTTATTGTAAGGGCAATTGTCAGTAAAACGAACTATCAGCCATACGAAACAGAATATGTACGGGCTGATGATGTTATGCATGATCCCGATGTTTTAAATGTATTGCTAATTGGAAGTGATGAGAGGGGAACTGTGGATACGGCACGTTCCGATGCAATGATTGTTTTGTCCATCAATGAAAAAACAAAGAAGATTGTTATGACATCGATTTTGCGTGACAGTTATGTGGAAATTCCCGGATATGGAATGCAGAGGATCAATCATTCCTATCAGATGGGTGGAGAGGCTCTTTTGATACAAACAATAGAGCAGAATTTCAAAATCGGTATTGACTATTATGCCAGTGTGGATTTCTTTTCTTTTATGGAGATTATTGACTGCGTTGATGGAGTGGATATTACAGTAGAGGAAGAGGAAGTGCAGTGGATTAATGCATACGTTGCAGAACTGAATAATATCCTGGGAGATCCGGAAGGAGATCAGTATATTTCAGGAGCCGGTCCCATGACTTTGACCGGTAAACAGGCCTTGGCCTATTCCAGAATTCGTTATGTAGGTACGGATTTTGCACGTACGGAAAGACAGAGAACCGTATTGAATGCGTTGATTGAAAAACTGAAAAAAGCAAATCCGATTCAGGTATTCCGCGTGGTGAATACGGTACTTCCCGATGTAAGTACAAATATGGATGATCATGCCATGACGATGACGCTGTTTCATGCCCTGTCCTATTTGAGCTATGATATTGAAGAATTTCGGGTTCCGATGGATGGAACTTGGTGGAATGAAGATGCCAATGGACAGGAAGTGCTGGGAATGGACTTTGCAGCAAATATAGCTGGTTTGCAAAATACGATATATGGTGAATAATCGAAAAAAGTCGATAAATTATAGTGATATATTTAAAAAAAATCTGTAATTCTCTATGGGAATGTAGTATAATGGCACCTATAAAACAGGCGAGGAAGTGAGAATATGATGTACGTATTTATATGCCCTAAATGTGGCCATTCTACTATGGTAAGTTTATACCGTTCTTTGAATTGCAGAGTTTGTGGTGCTGATATGGCAAATTGTGAAATTGACTTTTTAGATTGGGTAGAGCTTAGTCCAAAAGAACGAGCAAGGTTGATTCGAATTTATCAAAAAGCGGATCCAAAAGACCTTTGCTTTTATAGACCAATGCCTTATTACGATCATAAAGAACGAAATTATTGGTAATGGAAAGAGAAAGTGGAAAAATTTTTCACTTTCTCTTTTAGAATAAAAATATCTTTCAGTTCACAGAAGAACATTTTTGTGCTATACTGGGCGATAGTGTAAAACATTTCTGAAATATCATTTATAATAGAGAAGTTTTGTGAGAATTTTATGAAACGAAGCCTATGCAGAAGGTTTTACATCTGAAGTAGTCAGATATTTCTGAGTGGAATTATTAAAATTAGATAGAAGTTTTGATTGAAAGCTGTTCCGAGCAGGGGCAGAAAAGTAATTAAAATTTCGGATAGGAGTTATATGGGTAAATATTTTGGAACAGATGGTTTTCGTGGAGAAGCAAACGTAAATTTAACAGTAGAGCATGCATTTAAAGTAGGACGTTTTTTGGGATGGTATTACGGACAAAACCATAAATGCCGTGTAGTAATCGGAAAAGATACGAGAAGAAGCAGTTATATGTTTGAGTACGCTTTGGTAGCTGGATTGACAGCTTCAGGAGCGGATGCCTATCTTCTTCATGTAACTACAACGCCAAGTGTTTCCTATGTGGTACGAACAGAGGATTTTGATTGTGGTATTATGATTTCTGCCAGCCATAATCCATATCATGACAATGGAATTAAAGTAATTAATGGAAAAGGTGAAAAGCTGGAAGAATCCGTAATCGAAAAAATAGAAGCTTATCTGGATGGAGCAGTGGGTGAAGTACCATTGGCTGTGAATGAAGATATCGGCTGTACAGTGGATTACGCAGCAGGAAGAAACCGTTATGTGGGCTATCTGATCTCTCTGGCACTGCATTCCTATAAAGGATTCCGTGTGGGACTGGATTGTGCCAACGGAAGTTCCTGGATGATTGCAAAAAATGTATTTGACGCATTGGGTGCGAAAACCTATGTGATTAACAATGAACCAAATGGAATTAACATCAATACCAATTGCGGTTCAACGCATATTGAAGGTTTACAGAAGTATGTGGTGGAAAAAGGACTGGATGTAGGATTTGCTTTTGATGGCGATGCGGACCGTTGTTTGTGTGTAGATGAAAAGGGAAACCTGGTCGATGGAGATTTGATCCTTTATATCGCCGGAAAGTATATGAAAGAAAGAGGCGAGTTGGCCAATAATACAGTGGTCACAACGGTTATGTCCAATTTTGGTCTCTATAAAGCGTTTGACAGTGTTGGAATTCAATATGAAAAGACAGCAGTTGGAGATAAATACGTTTATGAAAATATGGTGACAAACGGCCATAAGATCGGTGGTGAACAGTCCGGTCATATTATTTTCAGCAACTATGCCACTACAGGAGACGGAATCCTGACAGCAATTAAGATGATGGAAGTAATTATTTCAAAGAAGATGCCATTATCTGAACTGGCAAGACCTGTAAAGATTTATCCGCAGCTTTTAAAGAATGTCCGTGTTGCAGATAAAAAGAGTGCAAGAGAAGATGAAGATGTGCAGGCAGCGGTAGAGGCTGTGACACAGGCATTAGGGGACACAGGAAGAATCTTAGTACGCGAAAGTGGTACAGAACCGGTAATACGTGTTATGGTGGAAGCAGAGAGTGATGCTATCTGTCGGAAGTATGTGGACCAGGTGGTTTCTGTACTGAAAGAAAAGGGGCATGTGATTGGATAAATGCTCACAGAGAATGATTGGGCGTAAATAGGGAGAAGAAATAAAAGGTGTGGCATCAGGGATTGACAGGAGGAAAGTTATATGTGTGGAATAGTCGGATATACGGGAGAAGAACAGGCAGCACCAATATTATTGGACGGATTGTCAAAGCTGGAATATCGTGGATATGATTCGGCGGGATTGGCTGTTTATAATGGAACAGAAATTCAGGTGGTAAAGGCAAAAGGCAGACTTCAGGCGTTACGTGAATTGACAAATGATGGTTTGGCTATGGATGGGTTTACCGGAATCGGTCATACAAGATGGGCAACCCATGGAGAGCCATCGGTAGTAAATTCTCATCCCCATTTTAATCAGGATAAAACGATAGCAGTCGTTCATAACGGAATCATTGAAAACTATCAGCCTCTACGTGACAGGATGATAAGAAAAGGATACACATTTGTATCACAAACGGATACGGAAGTTTTAGCTCATATGCTGGATTATTATTACAAAGGTGATCCGTTGGAAGCGATATCCAAAGTATTAACACGCGTAGAGGGATCATATGCTTTGGGAATTATTTGGAAAGACCATCCGGGTAAATTATTTGCTGTCAGAAAAGACAGTCCATTGATTGTGGGAAAAGCAGAAAATGGCTGTTTTATTGCTTCTGATGTACCGGCGATTTTGAAATATACCAGAAATGTGTATTTCATGGAAAATATGGAAATTGCATGTATGGATCGTGATCAGGTTCATTTCTACAATTTGGATCAGGAAGAGATAGAAAAAGAAATCTCTGTTATAGAATGGGATCTGGAGGCAGCAGAAAAAGGTGGATATGAGCATTTTATGCTGAAAGAGATCTATGAACAGCCAAAAGCTGTCAGAGATACCATTAATCCGCGTATCAAAGAGGATGAAATTGTAATTGATGAATTGCAGATGACAGAGGATGAAATACAGAAAATTAAAAAGATTTCCATTGTCGCATGCGGTTCCGCATATCATGCCGGAGTCACCGGAAAGTATATTATGGAAGGAATTGCAAGAATTCCTGTAGAAGTGGATCTGGCCAGCGAATATCGTTATCGCAATCCGATTGTAGATGAAAATTCGATTGTGATCATAATCAGTCAGTCCGGTGAAACAGCAGATTCATTGGCGGCATTGAGAGAGGCAAAAAATCGTGGTGTAAAGGTGATTGGGATTGTAAATGTAGTGGGAAGTTCCATTGCCAGAGAAGCAGATAATGTTATGTATACCTGGGCAGGTCCTGAAATTTCTGTGGCTACCACTAAGGCTTACAGTACACAGTTGGCAGCATTGTATCTCCTTTCTCTTTATTTTGGAAAAGTGAGAGGAACCATATCCGATGAAGAATATAAAGATTTGGTGAAGGAATTGAAATTACTTCCGGAGAAGATCCAAAGTGTATTGGGAGATAAGGAAAGAATTCAATGGTTTGCCAGCAAGTTTTCAGCCAGCCATGATATCTTTTTTATCGGACGCGGATTGGACTATGCCACCTCATTGGAGGCATCATTGAAGCTGAAGGAAATATCCTATATTCATTCAGAGGCATATGCTGCCGGAGAATTAAAACACGGAACGATTTCATTGGTTGAAAACGGAATTTTAGTGGCCGCAATTGTAACACAGCCGGAATTATATGATAAGATGGTAAGTAATATCGTAGAAGTTAAATCCAGAGGTGCCTATATTATGGCATTGACCAATGATGGAAATTATGCTATGGAAGATACGGCTAATTTTACGGTATATATTCCAAAAACAAGCCCATGGTTCACGACGTCACTGGCAGTCATACCACTGCAGTTATTTGCATATTATGTATCATTAGGAAAAGGATTGGATGTGGATAAGCCAAGAAATTTGGCAAAGTCAGTGACTGTGGAATAACAGAATATCAGTTTAAACAAAAAGGCAGTTGTCCCAGGTATATGGGACAGCTGCCTTTTTAAGCGATAAGCCGGTAAAACGGCCGTATCACGTGTTTTACTGCTGAGAAAGATATTGACGGTATTGTACAAGAATTTTTTCCATTGCCTGTTTTCCGGGAGCTCCGATGGTAAGACGTTTTTCTACACAGGTCTTTAAAGAAATAGCGTCATAGATATCCGATTGGAATACGGGGCTGACGGATTGAAATTCTTCCAGTGACATATCATCCAATGCAATGTTTTTTTCGATACAGTGAAGTACCAATTGGCCTACAATGCTATGGGCATCGCGGAAAGGAACACCGTGATTCACCAGATAATCGGCTGCATCTGTGGCATTTGTGAAACCATTTTTGGCACTTTCCGCCATGGTCGGTTTACAAAAACGTATGGAGGAAAGCATTCCGTCAAACAGGGCGAGACAGCCTTTGACGGTGTCCATGGCATCAAAAGATAATTCTTTATCTTCCTGCATATCTTTATTGTAAGCAAGTGGAAGTCCTTTCATAGTCACTAAAAGGGAATTTAACGCACCATATACACGACCGGTCTTGCCGCGGATTAATTCCGCAATATCAGGATTCTTTTTCTGAGGCATGATACTGCTTCCTGTGCTGTAAGAGTCATCCAACTCGATAAAACGGTATTCATTGCTGTTCCAGAGGATGATTTCTTCACAAAAACGGCTAAGGTGCATCATAATTGTAGATAAAGCACTTAAGAACTCGATCAGATAATCTCTGTCGGAAACGGAATCCATACTGTTTAACGTTGGGCCGGAAAAATCCAGTAAAGCTGCGGTATAATCCCGGTCTAAAGGATAAGTGGTTCCGGCCAGAGCACCGGCACCCAGCGGACAGGTATTCATTCGCTGACGAATGTCAAACAGACGGCTTCTGTCACGTTTAAACATTTCAAAATAGGCTCCCAGATGGTGGGCAAGGGTAACCGGCTGTGCTTTCTGAAGGTGTGTGAATCCTGGCATATATGTGTCCAGATTTTTTTCCATAATAGATAAAAGAGTAGTTAATAATTTTTTTAACAGAAGATCGGTTTCTTCGATCTCATCTCTTGTATAAAGCTTCATATCCAAAGCTACCTGGTCATTACGGCTTCTTCCTGTGTGTAGTTTTTTTCCTACATCACCGATTCGTTCAATCAGATGCGCCTCCACAAAACTGTGAATATCTTCGGAAGTACCATCAATAATCAGGGTACCGTTTTCGATATCGTCTTTGATAGAGGTAAGACCGGAAATGATGCTATCTTTTTCCTGCTCCGTGAGAATTCCCTGCTTGGAAAGCATGGTTACATGAGCAATACTGCCCCGGATATCCTGTTTATAGAATTTCTGGTCAAAAGAAATCGATGCATTAAAATTGTGGACTAGCTGATTGGTTTCTTTTGTAAAGCGTCCTCCCCAAAGTTTCATTGTTTTATATCCTCCTTTGTAGTCGATTTACTGGAATCATCCAGAGGTGTTTCATCAAAGAGATCCTCTTCTTTTTGAGAGGACTCCGATGTTTTTTGTTCTTCTGATGGTGGTTCTGAAGAAGTTAATCTGGAAATTAATTCCAGTTCTTGGTTTAATCGGTCTTCTTCCTCTTTTTCCGTATATGCGTTGGCAGACGGCAAAATTTTTCTATCATTATTCTTTTTCCAAAGATGAAAAGCAATTAATGCAAGGAAAATAACGAGGCTGATTCCACTTAACAAAATACCCAACTGCATTCCGGCCGGTGTGTAGGAAAATTCTAAGGTGTGGGAACCAGCCGTCAGTGGAATACTGATAAATGTATCAGAAAACTTTTCCGGTGTTATTTCCTGGCCATCCACTGTTACGGTCCAACCTTCTTCATAGGGAATGGTAGTCAGTAAAAGACCGTTTTCAGAAGCAGTTACATGGGCATTGATATGAGTGTCATCAAATTCATCGATTACCATAGGCTGTGAAGACAATTCATTGTATACAGCTTCCAGTTGATCAGCATCCAAAGTATAAACGTTGATGGTCATTGCTTTATCTTTGTTGGCGTCATCCACATTTGTAAAGGTAACGACGTCACCTTTTTGACGATAACCCAAATTCATCAGATAGCCACGATTCAGGTTTTCAAAGGTCTGGTTTAATTCATCACCGCAAGTGACCTGTACTTTTGCGGGACCAGTGGTAGTTTTGTAAGCATAAGCATATCCGTCCCGTTCTATGGTGTAGGATATGGTAGTAGCAGTTACCGATGTATTTTCTGTGGCAGTAAGCTGCTGATTATAGGTATACAATCCATATACATTAGCGGCATTTTGTGCAAAGGACATTTGGTTATCGATGGGATTGGTAGAATCCGCTGTCCATGTGCTGTTCAAATTGGAAGGAACCATAAAGCCCAGAGGGAGTGCATAATTGTTTTTATAAACATATACATTTTCCTCATTTTGATAGAGGGAACTTAGCCCATGATCTTCCTGCTCAGTGGATGCAATGCTATACTGTACGCCAAAGAGCATATGGGTAAACCAGGAATTTCCATTATAGCCATAGGAGTTTGTAGAAGACTCCAGACCGACTTTTTTGAAAAAATCAGTCAGATTAGCATTGGCTGTGGAGGAAAAGGTAGAAACAGATGGATAGCCAAGCCAGGCGCCATCATTTTTCGTACGTTGATTTAATTTTTCAACACGGTAAAAGTCGGATCCCTCATCTTCCTTTATATTGGAAAGGATGGTTCGGGTAGCATTATCGTCTTTGACATAACTGGTACGATTAACTGTTGTAACACTGGTGACGCTGGTATTTATAGTGGCTTCTGCGATCAAAGTAATTAAGGTAATGACCATCAATGCTTCTCTTAAAATCTTACCTCTCCGATATGCATAAGTCAGGCCTCCGTAGATGGCAATAAAAATAAGACTAATGTAAAATACATGCCAATTAAAGAATAAATCTTTTGTTTCCTCGTCAATTACTTTTTCAGCAATAAGAATAAATCCTACTACAATCCAGATACTGCCGATAATTTGTTTTGTGGAACGTTCTCTCAGCTCGCGGTATCCGGAATATCCCATGGAGAGGATAAGGAAAATATAAATAAAAGACTGGCGGGCAGGAAGAGAGTTGGGATAGTGGAATCCATGCCAGATAAAATTAAGCAGATTCAAACTGAAACTGAGAAAGAAAAACAGTATCAGCATGAAATAGCACATTTTTTCTTTGAAAGATACTTTTTTTGCCATAACGTAAAATGGAATAAAAAGTAAGATTCCAACGCCACAATAAATGTTGGGCCAGTGATCCAGACCGATATGGACTTCCACATCCACAAGATGGCGGGCAATCATATCAAAAATAGAAAAATAGGATTCCAGAACTTTTGGAAAGTTCACATCACTGGAGGCGGTCATTTGAAGGGCATATACTTCCGGAATCAATACAATACATGCGAGACCGCCTGCCAAAAGAGAATAGAGGCAGAAGCTGCCAAAACGTTTCAGATATTCCCACCCATTTAAAGGTGTAAGAATCATTTGTACAATGAAATATAATACAATTCCAAGGCACACCATAATGGAAATATAATAGTTGGATAAAATGGATAGGGACAATGTAATGCAATAGAAGAAACACTTATTTTCTTTTACCAGACGTTCCAGGCCCAAAATGATGAGCGGGAAAAGTAAAATACAGTCTAACCACATGATGTTCCAGCTATAGGCAGCCATATATCCGCTTAAACCATAAAAGATACCAAAAAATACAGCTCCCATATCGGTTTTCTTATTGTGGCGGCAAAGATAATATGTCATGGTAAGGCTGGAAGCCCCGATTTTGAGCACGATCATGTAGGTAATGAATTCGATCACATAAGCGCGGGGGCACAAAATCAAAAGCCAATTGAGGGGGCTGGCCAGATAGTAGGCATAAAGGGCAGCAAAATTGCTTCCCATTCCAATATCCCAACTATACAGAAGACTTCCTCCCTCACTGAATTTATCTTTTAATTCCTGAAAGAAAGGAGCATACTGATGATAGAGATCAGTACGCAGAAAACTCATCTCACCAAAGGGAAAAATACCTCGTTCGATGAAAATGATAATCATAACAAAGACAGGAATCAAAAATGAGCAGATAAATGGTGCAGATTCTTTCCAGTTAATATTCTTTTTTATGATACTCATGTAATTCTCCTTTTGATTGGCAATAGTGCTGTGGACACTATTGTGTTTTCTTAAAAATAAAAAATTTACTTGCAAAATAATTGGCAATCATGACAAAAACATTGGAACCGATTTTTGCTAATGCCTCATTCCAGAGTAGTATTTCCACAGTGATAAGGACAAAAGCCATGTCAAAAACAAAAGAAAGCAGGCGGCATACAATAAATGGAACAAACTCTTTCCAAATGGCAGATAAAGACCAGTTATGGCTTTGAAAGACCAGTATTTTGTTGGAAAAATAAGCAAACAAGACAGCAAATATCCAGGCTAAGGTATTGGAAAGGGCTACGCTTCCTCCGAATGCACGTATGACAAAATAGGATACATAGTTTACAACTGTTGTCAGTACACCGCAAAACAAATAGGTAATTACTTCATAGGTGCATAATTTGGAAATAAGAGGATATTTCCGGAAAGGTTCCAGGCGTTTTTTCCATTTTCGGATCAAGGGATGATCGCGAAGATTACGGTTGGACATTATATATTCTCCTTACATTCCTTTTTGTTTTTCTCAGAAGAATCAGAATCCTGCAAGATATTGGTTTGACGAACGATATAGATCGGACGGTTTTTCGTTTCCACATAAATACGTGAAATGTATTCTCCAAGGATCCCGAGAGAAAATTCAATAATTCCGCCTAAAAATAAAACAGCACAGAGTAGTGTGACATAGCCGGGAACATCAATTCCAAAAAGCAGGGTTTGCGTCAGTGTAATGATAATGTAAACAAAAGCAATCAGACATATGAAAAATCCGAGAGCGGATACCATACGCAGCGGAGTAATGGAAAAAGAGGTAATGCCATCGATTGCGTATTTAAATAATCCCCAGAAACTCCATTTGGTAGTGCCAAGAGTTCGCTCAACATTTTCATAAGGTATCCATTTGGTATTGTATCCTACCCACATAAAAAGTCCTTTGGAGAAGCGTTGAACCTCTGACAATTCCAAAACGGAATCGACCATTTGCCGGGTCATGATTCGAAAATCTACAGCCCCTTTTGCCATTTTGACATCACTCATCCAGTTGCTCAGCTTATAAAACTGACTGGAAAAAAAGCTTCGTATTTTTGACTCACCCTTTCGGTCAACACGCATGGCAGCGACACAATCGTATCCTTCTTCGATACCGCGAAGCATATCTGGGATCATGGAAGGGGGATGTTGAAGATCAGCATCCATAACAATGACATAATCCGAGGTAGAATGGCTTAATCCGGCATAGATAGCTGCTTCTTTCCCAAAGTTACGGGAAAAAGAGATATACTTTACTTCTGAATGATTTTGAGATAATTCTTTTAATTTTATGAAAGTCTTGTCTTTACTTCCGTCATCGATTAGAATATAATAAAAACGATATCCCGCTATTTGACTGACAACTTTATCTGTCTCCCTGTAGAAGGTTTCGATTACCTCCTCTTCATTGTAACAGGGGACGACCAGATCTACAGTTTTCATGGTGACTCCTTTCTAATTATGAAGTATCATATATGAAATATCATATATGAAATATGACAGCAAGCATCCGAAAAAGGAGAATGCCGTTTGAAGTTTATTGTAGTATAGCAGCCAGAAAAAGTAAAGGTCTATTAAAGAGGTTATCGAGGGGATTATGTGAATATAGTGTGAAAAGGCAGCTCGGATTCCGGGCTGCACCCTTTTTTGTACATAGTATAGTAAGATACCAGTACCAAAGGTCTAAATCCACATGAGCTTGCTCATAAGTGGCTAGGTGTGAAAGTGTGCGTAGTATGTAACAATCCGTAGGCATTACGGTAAGAAGAATGGGGAAGTTAGATTAAAATTTAGAAGGGACTACAGATATGAATCAGAAAGAACGATTGGAGGCATTTCGTCGGGGACAAAACGAACAAAAAGATGAAACATGGACGGAAGAAGAGTGGAAAGCAAGAAGAGCACTCCGAAGAAAGCGTCAGCGTCGTCGCCGAATCATACGGAGAGTAACTACGGCAATTTTTTGTGTGGCTGTAGTGGCTGCCGGGGCATTCTTGGTTAAAACATTTGTTTTAGATCGACAGTCAAATAAGAATGACTATATGGTGATTTCCGGCGAAGGGGCAACGGAGTATTTTGAAGGATATATGACGACAGAAGCATCAGGAGCAGTGGAAACGACAGGAGCAGCAGAAACAACAGGGGTGGCAGAAACGACTCAGCCATCCACAGAACCGATAACGACAGTGGCTGTGACCACAGAAGCAGTAAAAGAACCGGTTGTCGGTACTGCTTTATCAGCACAACAGAAATTAGATATTGCCTCTACTGTGACAATGCCGACCTGGATCGAACAGAAATTTTTAGATGTTAATGCATACTCCCGTGTCGGTGAGAAACTGACAGATATTAATGATATTGTCATTCACTGGGTGGCAAATCCGGGATCTTCGGCAGCGGATAATTGGGAGTATTTTGATAGCCTTCCATATCCCCAGGCAAATCCCAATGGAACAAAAGCCAGTGCTCAATTTATAGTAGGTCTTGAGGGAGAAGTTCTTCAGTGTATGCCGTTGAATGAGATGGCGTATGCTGTAAAGGATAAGAGAAATCCGGATACAATTTCGATTGAGGTGTGTCATCCGGATTGGGACGGTAAATTCAATGATCAAAGCTATACGTCGGTAGTAAAATTGACGGCATGGCTGTTGGAACAGTTCCATTTGGATACTACACATATTTTGCGTCATTATGATATTACCGGAAAGGATTGTCCGAAATACTATGTGGATCATGAAGATGCCTGGGAACAGTTTAAAGCAGATGTAGGGGAGTATATGATAGCAAATCCGAATATTCAGTAAAGCGTGTATGGGATTGTATCCTATTTAATACAAGAAATAGGAGAAAACCGTTGGACGGGCTCTTTACTTTGCTGCGGTTTCGCGGTATGATAGAACTATAATTGTGGCGGCGTTGTGTCATGATCGGCATTTCCCGTTCATTATCCAAGTACAGGAGGAGTATATAGTAATGAAAGTTTTAGTTATTAACTGCGGTAGTTCATCATTAAAGTATCAGTTGATTGATTCTGAAACCGAATCAGTATTGGCAAAAGGTTTGTGTGAAAGAATCGGTATTGATGGGCGTCTGACTCATAAGCCAACCGGAAAAGATAAAGTAGAAATTGAGACAGCAATGCCGAATCATACAGCAGCAGTTAGCCTGGTATTAAAAGAACTGACAGATGAGAAAAATGGTGTGATCAAATCTCTGGATGAAATCGGCGCTGTCGGACACAGAGTTGTACATGGAGGAGAAAAATTTGCTTCTTCTACCATTCTGACAGATGAAGTGCTGAAGCAAGTGGAAGAGTGTAATGATTTGGCACCACTGCATAATCCGGCAAACTTAATTGGTATCAATGCCTGCAAGGAACTGATGCCAAATGTACCTATGGTGGGAGTATTTGATACTGCTTTCCATCAGACTATGCCAAAGGAAGCATATTTATATGGTCTTCCATATGAATATTATGAAAAATACGGAATCAGACGTTATGGATTCCATGGAACCAGCCATAGTTTTGTATCCAAGAGAGTTGCTGAAATCCTTGGAAAAGATCCAAAAGATCTGAAGGTTGTTGTATGCCATCTGGGAAATGGTTCTTCCGTTTGTGCTGTAGACGGAGGAAAGTCTGTTGATACATCTATGGGATTAACACCATTGGAAGGCGTACCGATGGGAACAAGAAGCGGAAGCTTAGATCCAGCAATTATTGAATTCATTGCTGAAAAAGAAAATTTAAGCCTTCATGAAGTAATGAACGTACTGAATAAAAAATCCGGTGTAGAAGGTATTTCCGGAATTTCCAGTGATTTTAGAGATCTGGAAAAAGCAGCAGAAGAAGGCGATGAGCGTGCATATGCAGCTCAGAAGTGCTTCTCTTATGCAGTGGCAAAATACGTAGGTGCATATGCAGCTGCTATGGGTGGCGTTGATGTTGTTGCATTTACAGCCGGTGTAGGTGAAAATGATTCTGTAATTCGTGCAATGGTTGGAGAATATCTTGGATTCTTAGGAATTAAGATTGATCCGGAAAAGAACAATTGCCGTGGAGTAGAACGTGTTATTTCCACAGACGACTCTACCGCATTGGCTATGATTGTACCGACAAACGAAGAGTTGGCAATCGCGCGTGAGACAGTTGCTTTATTAAAGTAAAAACAGATGATTTTTAATAGGTAGGGAGAAAAAGCACTTGGGGAACCAGGTGCTTTTTTTCTGTATATCCGTAAAAGAGAAAGAAATTCAAAATGCAAAGGGTTCTGTCTTGTCGGATTTTCTCAGGTATGATACAATACCTTCAGTTGAACAGAGTGTTTCTGTTCCATAAAAATCAGGAGCTGAAAGTCATAGAATAGCACTGATAACGGAAAATCAAAGGGAATTGACGAAGAAGAGTATATTTTGAAACGTCAGATCCTGTGGAAGTGAGGGAAAGAATGGCACATATAGATCAGAGTAAAATTCGGAATTTTTGTATTATCGCCCATATTGACCATGGAAAGTCTACCCTGGCGGATCGTATTATTGAAAAAACAGGTTTGTTGACGAGCCGTGAAATGCAGGCACAGGTATTGGACAATATGGATTTGGAACGGGAACGTGGAATTACAATTAAATCCCAGGCAGTGCGTACTGTTTATAAGGCAAATGACGGAGAAGAATATATATTTAATTTGATTGATACGCCAGGACATGTGGACTTTAATTATGAAGTGTCCAGAAGTCTGGCAGCATGCGATGGGGCTATTCTCGTGGTGGATGCGGCCCAGGGAATTGAAGCACAGACGCTGGCCAATGTTTATCTGGCTCTGGATCATGATCTGGATGTTTTTCCTGTAATTAATAAAATTGATCTGCCCAGTGCACAACCGGAAGTAGTCGTGGAAGAAATTGAAGATGTAATCGGAATTGAGGCACAGGATGCGCCGAGAATATCGGCTAAAAACGGGATCAACATTGATGAGGTTCTGGAACAAATTGTAAAAAAAATACCGGCCCCAAAGGGTGACCCGGATGCTCCGCTGCGTGCATTAATTTTTGACTCTTTGTATGATCCTTATAAGGGTGTCATCGTATTTTGTCGTGTGAAAGAGGGAAATGTATCCAAGGGAACTCCGATTCGCATGATGGCTACAGGGGCAGAAGCAGAAGTAGTGGAGGTTGGATATTTTGGCGCTGGCCAATTTATTCCATGTGAAGAATTAAGCGCTGGTATGGTAGGATACATCACAGCAAGTATTAAGAATGTGAGAGATACGCGTGTTGGTGATACGATAACACGAAGAGATTTTCCGGCAAACGAGCCGTTGCCTGGATATAAAAAAGTAAATCCTATGGTTTATTGCGGATTATATCCGGCAGATGGTGCAAAATATGGCGATTTGAGAGATGCACTGGAAAAGCTTCAGTTAAACGATGCGGCACTTCAATACGAACCGGAAACTTCAATTGCATTGGGCTTTGGATTCCGCTGCGGATTTTTAGGTCTCCTTCATTTGGAAATTATCCAGGAGCGTCTGGAGAGGGAATACAATCTGGATCTGGTAACTACGGCACCGGGGGTTATTTACCATATTTACAAGACAGATGGTACTATGGTGGAACTCACCAATCCGTCCAATATGCCGGATCCTTCTGAAATTGATTATATGGAAGAACCTATGGTCAAAGCAGAAATTATGGTGACGACGGAATTTATTGGACCGATTATGGAATTGTGCCAGCAGAGGCGTGGTATTTATAACGGAATGGAATATATAGAAACGACTCGTGCAATTCTGCGCTATGATCTTCCGTTAAATGAGATCATTTATGACTTTTTTGATGCATTAAAATCCAGATCCAGGGGATATGCATCTTTTGATTATGAAATGAAAGGCTATGCAAAGTCTGAACTGGTTAAACTGGATATTCTGGTTAATAAGGAAGAAGTGGATGCATTGTCATTCATTGTATATGAGGGAAGTGCTTATGAACGCGGAAGAAAGATGTGTGAAAAATTAAAAGAAGAAATTCCGCGTCAGTTATTTGAAATTCCCATTCAGGCTGCGATCGGAAGTAAAATTATTGCCAGAGAAACAGTAAAAGCCATGAGAAAAGACGTATTGGCAAAATGTTATGGTGGTGATATCAGCAGAAAGAGAAAACTTCTTGAAAAGCAAAAAGAGGGAAAGAAACGAATGCGTATGGTGGGGAATGTAGAGATTCCGCAAAAAGCATTTATGAGCGTTTTAAAATTGGATGAGGAATAAAGAATGTCAGATCGCGATATAGAATTATATCTTCATATTCCATTTTGTATTCGCAAGTGTGCCTACTGTGATTTTCTATCCTTTTCTGGTGAAAGAAAAACACAGGAGGCATATAGCAATGCACTGATTCGGGAGATACAAGCTGTTGGAAATAGGGAATATTCTGTTTCCAGTATTTATATTGGTGGAGGAACCCCATCTATTTTGCAGGAAGATTCCATGGTGGCGATATTGGACGCCATACGAAACAACTTTAAAGTTTTATCATGGGCAGAAATCAGTATTGAGTGTAATCCCGGAACGGTTACTGCACAAAAGCTTCATGCATATCACCAGGCAGGAATGAACCGAATTAGTTTTGGCCTTCAATCTGCTCATAATCATGAATTGGAAAAGTTGGGAAGAATTCATACCTGGGAAATGTTTTTGGAAAGCTATCAGCTGGCCAGAAAAGAGGGATTTTCCAATATCAATGTGGATATTATGTCTGGACTGCCGGGACAGACAAGAGAGGAATATCTGGATACATTAAGAAAAGTAATCCGATTAAATCTGGAGCATGTTTCAGCGTATAGTCTGATTCTGGAAGAAGGAACACCTTTTTATCAGATGTATTATAATACGGAATTAAACCAAGAATTGCCTGATGAGGAAGAAGAACGAAGAATGTACTGGCATGGAAGAAAATTTCTGGAGGAACAGGGATTTTCGTGTTATGAGATTTCAAATTATGCCAGGCCTTCAAAAGAGTGTCGTCATAATTTGGGGTATTGGACAGGAAAAGAATACTTAGGAATCGGATTGGGGGCTTCTTCATATTTTAACGGCAAACGTTTTCACAATACAGACAGTATGAAAGAGTATTTACAAATGTCTGACAAACCGGATCGTATTCGGATCGAAGAAGAGATCGTGACCAAAAAACGGGCAATGGAAGAAGTTGCATTTCTCGGGCTTCGTCTGACCAAGGGAATTGATATGATGGATTTTGAGAAACGGTTTGAATGTCGATTTCAGGATGTATATGGCGATGTTATGAAACGTTTTTTGTCAATGGGATTTTTAGCAATAAATGGACCGTATTTATGTTTGACGGAAAAAGGAATTGATGTCAGTAATCAGATTATGGCAGAATTTCTGCTGGATGGGGAGTAAAGAGAGTGGTTTAGGGAATCTCTGATAGAAAAAGGACGATTATGATAGTTATGAAGGCGGATAAAAATATGAAATAAAAGTATGAAACCGCGGAAATGGAGGATACTATGGGAGAGAGCAAGAAAACGGTGGAGTTTATGTCTTCACTGGTGGAAAAATCATATAAAAAAGTGGCATATTGGAATTTATTTTGTCGAAAGCTGATTTTGCCGGGACTTTTGACAGCAATGTATGCCTATGGAGCATTTTCAATTGTGCGTGCATTGAAAATAGGGAACACATATGGGGTTTCTCAGTTTGTGGTATCTATTTGTTTTGCGCTCCTGGGAGTTATTATGCCTTCGGTTGTATTGTTCATGAATGAAAATAGAATGAGAAAAGAGATGAAGAGCCACAATATTCCGGAAGATACGAGAAAATTTATCCGTATGTCAGGAGATGAAATTTCTCTTCTTCGCATGAAAAAAAATGAAATGCTGGAATATACTTGGGAAGATGTGGAAGGAGTATATTCGTTCCCGGAACGGGTGATTTTTTCCATGAAAGATAAGCAGATTTTCATGGCTGACTCGGATAAAATTTCCGATGAGGATCGCGCTTATCTCCTGAAAAAAGCAGAAGAAAATCATGTGATAAAAAAAGCAATTTCTCTTCAGACAGTACTTTTGGTGTGTATCGTGATCGTACTTGTGGCCGCCGGATTGGGATGGCTGCTCTAAAAGAAATGCATGTATGCCCGGAATGGATCTTCCGGTTATACATGCATTTTTTCATTTGCGCGTAGACAACGAGCTGTGCGCGGATGCTTGCATACGCATACGGCGACTGTCCGCGAACATGAGAAACTCGTAAAGCGTGTTTCTCATTGTTGTTGACAAAATATTTTTGAAAAAAAGGTGAAAACGTATCATCTGTTTCGGAAAGAAGAGCTGTTTATTTCTTTTTAATAAAAAAAACACAATTTATTTTCATATGGGGGTTGACATAATGAATCGCTAGTGATATCTTATGAATATGATGTTAGCACTCCTAAAGAGTGAGTGCTAATAACAAAAAGAAGGGAGTGATACCGGTTGGAATTGGATGACAGAAAAATGAAAATCCTGAAAGCCATTATCCAGACCTATATGGAAACAGGCGAGCCAGTCGGTTCCCGAACCATTTCCAAATATACGGATCTGAATTTGAGTTCAGCGACGATTCGTAATGAAATGGCTGACCTGGAAGAGTTGGGGCTGATTGTTCAGCCATATACTTCCGCCGGGAGGATTCCGTCAGATAAAGGATATCGTCTTTATGTAGATAATCTGATGGAGGAAAAGGAGAGGGAAGTATCGGAAATGAAAAACTTTCTGATCCAACGTGTAGACAGGGTGGAACTTCTTCTGAAACAAATGGCAAAGTTATTGGCAGTAAACACCAATTATGCCACTATGATTTCAGCACCCAGATACCATGGCAATAAGCTTAAATTTATTCAGCTTTCCAAAGTTGAGGAAGGAAAACTTCTGGCTGTGGTTGTCGTAGAAGGAAATATTATAAAAAACACAATATTGAATGTAGAAGGAACTATTAGTGATGAAGATGTTCTCCAGCTTAATATTCTTTTGAACAGCACATTAAATGGTTTGACAATTGATGAGATTAATCTTGGATTAATCACAAAATTGAAAGAAAAAGCTGGATATCACAGCGGCGTTGTGGGAAGCGTATTGGAAGCGGTGGCAGATGCTATTAAAGTAGATGAGGAACAGCCACAGATTTATACCAGCGGTGCTACCAATATTTTCAAATATCCGGAACTGAGTGATGGCACACGTGCCAGCAATTTGATTTCCGCATTTGAAGATAAACACGAGTTATTGGAGTTGATCAATGACTCTTCGGATGAGGAACATGGCATTCAGGTTTATATTGGAAATGAAACGCCGGTACAGAGTATGAAAGACTGCAGTGTTGTTACAGCCAATTATGAGTTGGGTGATGGCATGAAAGGAACCATCGGAATCATAGGTCCTAAGCGTATGGATTATGAGCGTGTGGTGAATACTCTGAAGACATTGATGGAACAGTTGGATATCATTTATCATAAGAAAGAATAGAAAGGCGGAGGAAGCGTTGGCGGAAATGGAAGAAAAGAAAGCGGCAGAAGAAACAGTGGATGTTGCCGAAAAAGATCAGGAAGAAACTACAACAGGTTCTGAGAATACAGAACAGGAAACCCAGCAGGAAGAATCAATTGCAGAAGAAACAAATGATGCGCCGGATAATGAAAACGGCAGCGAACAGGCAGCCGGAAAGAAAAATTTCTTTGATAAACTGAAAGATAAAAAGAAGGATAAAAAAGATCCGAAAGATCAGCAGATTGAAGATCTGACTGACCGGATCAAGAGAAACATGGCAGAGTTTGATAACTTCAGAAAGCGTACAGAAAAAGAAAAAGCCGCAATGTTTGAGATTGGTGCAAAAGCAATTATTGAAAAGATTCTGCCGGTTGTGGATAATTTTGAAAGAGGCCTTGCAACTGTTCCGGAAGACAAAAAAGAAGATTCTTTTGTCGAAGGAATGGATAAAGTATATAAACAATTATTGAAATCACTGGAAGAAATGGGCGTAGAACCTATTGAAGCCGTGGGCAAGGAATTTGATCCGAATCTTCATAATGCAGTGATGCATGTGGAAGATGAGAATTTTGGAGAGAATGTGGTTGCAGCAGAATTCCAAAAGGGATATACCTACAAAGGAGCTGTAGTCCGTCACTCTATGGTACAGGTAGCAAACTAAATTTATTTGATATAGGAGGATCCAAATCATGGGAAAGATTATTGGAATTGACTTAGGTACAACGAACTCATGTGTAGCAGTTATGGAAGGCGGTAAGCCAGTTGTTATCGCCAATACAGAAGGTATCAGAACAACACCTTCCATCGTAGCATTTACAAAAACAGGAGAAAGACTTGTAGGTGAACCTGCAAAACGTCAGGCTGTCACAAATGCAGACAGAACCATTTCTTCCATTAAGAGACATATGGGTACTGATTATAAGGTAGATATCGATGGTAAGAAATATTCTCCACAGGAGATTTCTGCGATGATTTTACAGAAGCTGAAAGCAGATGCTGAAAGCTATCTGGGTGAAAAAGTAACAGAGGCAGTTATTACTGTACCTGCATATTTTAATGATGCACAGAGACAGGCAACAAAGGATGCCGGAAAGATTGCCGGTCTGGATGTTAAGAGAATTATCAATGAGCCTACAGCTGCCGCTTTGGCATATGGCCTGGATAATGAAAAAGAACAGAAGATTATGGTATACGACTTAGGTGGTGGTACATTTGATGTTTCCATCATTGAAATTGGTGACGGAGTTATCGAAGTTTTAGCTACATCCGGTGATAACAGACTGGGTGGTGATGACTTTGATAATAAGGTTGTTGATTGGATGCTGGCTGAGTTTAAGAGAGCAGAAGGCGTAGACCTTTCAAAGGATAAAATGGCAATGCAGAGACTGAAAGAAGCAGCTGAAAAGGCAAAGAAGGAACTTTCTTCTGCTACTACAACAAATATCAACTTGCCGTTTATCACAGCAACAGCAGACGGTCCTAAGCATTTGGATATGAATCTGTCCAGAGCAAAATTTGATGAATTAACACATGATTTAATTGAAAGAACAGCAACACCGGTTCAGAACGCACTGCGTGATGCAGGTTTGACCGCATCGGAATTGAGCAAGGTTCTCTTGGTTGGTGGTTCCACACGTATGATTGCAGCACAGGAAAAGGTAAAGGCATTGACTGGTCATGAGCCTTCCAAGAGCCTGAACCCGGATGAATGTGTAGCTATAGGTGCTTGTATCCAGGGTGGTAAGCTGGCAGGAGATGCTGGTGCCGGAGATATTCTTCTTCTGGATGTTACACCATTGTCTCTTTCCATCGAAACAATGGGTGGTGTAGCTACTCGTCTGATTGAAAGAAATACAACCATTCCGACAAAGAAGAGCCAGATCTTCTCTACCGCAGCTGATAACCAGACAGCAGTAGATATTCATGTCGTACAGGGTGAAAGACAGTTTGCAAGAGATAACAAAACTCTGGGACAGTTCAGACTGGATGGAATTCCGCCAGCAAGAAGAGGTGTTCCGCAGATCGAAGTTACATTTGATATTGATGCCAATGGTATCGTAAATGTATCTGCAAAGGATTTGGGTACAGGAAAAGAACAGCATATTACAATTACTGCTGGTTCCAATATGTCTGATGCTGATATTGATAAGGCTGTCAGAGAAGCAGCTGAATATGAAGCACAGGATAAGGCTCGTAAGGAAGCCGTTGATGTAAGAAATAACGCAGATTCTATGGTATTCCAGACAGAAAAGGCAATGGAAGAAGTGGGAGATAAATTGGATGCTTCCGCAAAGAGTCAGGTTGAAGCTGATTTACAGGCATTGAAAGATGCACTGGCAGCAACTCCGGCAGAAAATATGACTCCGGATCAGGTGGCTGATATCAAAGCAAAACAGGAGACATTGATGAATAGTGCCAATGCTTTGTTTGCAAAGGTATATGAGCAGGCACAGGGAGCAGCAGGCGCAGGTCCACAGCCAGGAGCAGACGCTGGCAGCCAGTCCGGTCCGGCCGATGACGTAGTTGATGGTGACTACAAAGAGGTATAATGCAATAGATGCGGCGAAAGAAAATCCAGTTTGGATTTTCTGGCCGGGGAAAGGCACATATACGCCATGCGTAAGCTGGCGTGTATGTGCCGGATAGATAAGAAGGCTGCTGCCAAACCGAAAGGTTTCGCAACAGCCCAATTGTGTGTATGAAAGGGATTGGATCATGGCAGAAAAAAGAGATTATTATGAAGTGTTAGGCGTCTCCAGAGATGCAGATGATGCAACGTTAAAGAAAGCATATCGTGCATTGGCCAAAAAATACCATCCAGATACAAATCCGGGAAATGCAGAGGCGGCCGAGAAGTTTAAAGAAGCTTCCGAAGCATACAGTGTACTGAGTGATCCGCAGAAAAGACAGCAGTATGATCAGTTTGGCCATGCAGCTTTTGGAGGCGGTGCAGATGGCGGTGCCGGTGGATTCGGCGGATTTGGCGGATTTGATTTCAATGGTGCCGATATGGGCGACATGTTTGGTGATATTTTTGGTGATTTGTTTGGCGGAGGAAGAAGCCGCAGAAACAGCAATGGGCCAATGCGTGGTGCCAATGTGAGAGCCTCTGTACGGATTACCTTTGACGAAGCCGTAAAGGGATGCGATAAAGAACTGACATTAAATTTAAAGGAAGAATGTGAGACCTGTCATGGAACAGGGGCAAAACCGGGAACCAGTCCACAGACATGTCCAAAATGTGGCGGTAAAGGACAGGTAACGTATACGCAGCAATCCATTTTTGGAATGGTAAGAAATGTTCAGACATGTCCGGATTGTAACGGTACCGGTAAAATCATTAAAGAAAAGTGTTCCGCATGTCATGGAAGCGGTTATACGACAAAGAGAAAAACAATTCAGGTTTCCATTCCGGCAGGTATTGACAATGGCCAGAGTATCCGCATTCGTGGAAAAGGTGAGCCGGGAACAAACGGAGGAGAGAGAGGCGATCTCTTAGTTGAAGTGATTGTATCACAGCATCCGATTTTTAAGCGTCAGGATATGGATGTATTTTCTACAGTACCGATATCTTTTGCAAATGCAGCGCTTGGCGGAACCATTCGTATTGCTACCGTGGACGGACAGGTGGAGTATGAAGTAAAGCCTGGAACACAGACCGATACCAGAGTGCGTTTGCGTGGCAAGGGAATTCCAAGTCTTAGAAATAAGAATATGCGCGGAGATCATTATGTCACATTGGTGGTACAGGTACCGACCAGTATGAATGCAGAACAGAGAGAAGCACTGCGTCATTTCGATAACGTAATGAATGGGGTGGATGATGACCCTGAACCAAAGAAAAAGAAAGGCTGGTTTAACAAATAGTATGATTTGTGTATATGCAAATGCAAGTGTAAAAGCCGGATGTGAGGACGCATTTTTAAAAGTAGCAGAAACGTTGATTCGTCATTCCAGAGGAGAAGCCGGAAATGTCAGTTATCACCTCTGTAAAGATCCTTCGGAACCGTTAAAATATGTTTTTATGGAAAGTTGGATGGATGAAGAGGCATTGGATCTGCATATGGCTATGCCCCATTTTATTGAGGCAGGAAAGAATTTGGAACCGTTGTTAAACGGGGGATTGGATATTCATAAACTGAATGCAATATTGTAGTTTGATTAGAAAGACAGGAGCGAATTTGCTCCTGTCTTTTTTGTATTGGTTTCTGTAAGGAAAGTATAAAAAACTATTGAAACAAATTATATAATTTGATATATCTATTATATGTAAGCATGATTATAATTTAGCAAAATAAGTTAAAAGATGTATGGAACTGGTCAAATGAGTTTGTTGCGTGTATTAAGATGTATAATAAAAATATAGTATGATTCAGGAGGAGCTATGTATAATTGTATTTTTTGTTTAGAAAATAATTGTATTCAATTAAAAAGTACAGAAGAAAGCGCAATCAAATGGGCAAAAGAAGTTCTTACTCCATATATTAAGATAGGAAAAGCAGAAAATGTTATTCTATCTATTGAATGCATATATGGTAAAAAAGAAAAACCGGTTGGTGAATTTGTTGGAAAAGAATCCATATTTTTAAATAAAACAGGGAAGCGCTATAAAAATCCTGGAGGATTTGATATAGTAAATGAAGAAGAAACATTATATAGAATGCTTGACGATAAATTAACGATATATTTCCCCTGTTTAACCGAGGATACAATGAGGGAACCATCACGTTTATGTAGAGAAATACTTTATAATTCACTAAATGTGAGTGAATGGCAAGAGATTCATGCATCGGCAGTGTCGTATAGAAATCAGGGAATAGCTTTTGTGGGAAATAAAGGAGCCGGAAAGTCAATCTTCTTGTCTCTGATGTTAAGTAAATCTATTGATCATACAGATACAAGATTTAACTATGTTACAAATGATAGGCTCTGGATTAATTCTAAAAATAATCGAATACTTGGGTCACCGATGCCAGTACTTCTGGGATATGGAACTATGATGAAAATTCCAGAATTAAATGGTCAACTGAGCATGTTCAGAGATGGGTATTACATTTTGAATCATTTATTAAAAGAAAAAAAGCACGAGTATACAGTTAACGAATTTGCAAAATTCTTTGATACAAAAATAGAAACAGAAGCACGGTTAAAGGCTATTATAGTTCTTGATTCAACAAAAGAAATGACTATGCCCAGACTGGTTGAGAATGATGAGATTGAAAAAAAATATATCGATCTTGCTCGCAATACATCCCATAGCACTTATCCAAATTGGCTGCAAATCGGTAAGAGTCCCGATGAAAGAGAGAAAACATATTTAAAAAATATAAGCATATATACGATGGGATTTGATTTTTCGGAACAGAGTATTATAAAATCAAAAAGAGTTTTATTAGAAATGTTTTCAGATATCTTATTTTAATTCAAAATAACCGGTGTAATATAATAAATGAATTTATCGGATGGATAGGTGTGACATGGTGGATTCAATCAAAAAAATATATATGATAAAATGTCAGTATTGTCGCGGATGGAAACAAAATCTTCATGGTAATTTGTTATAGATTATGATATGATAAGAAGGACTATTGTATGTAAAATTATGCAATGGTCCTTTTCTGTTTCTATTTTAGTATGAAACATACGGTAGAAAAAAATATGTAACAGTTCAGCCCGCGCCATTCGTAAAACCGCACTGCGTGCTTATTGTGGCTGGCGCCACTGTTTTACTCATTTACAGGCGCTCAGCTCATAGGTCTGACCGGTCGAAAAATTATGCGAGCATAATTTTTCGACCGTTACAGCCCTATGGCTGAACTGTTACAAAAATATAGAAATGTTTGAATGA
This sequence comes from Lachnospiraceae bacterium, assembly GCA_026169045.1. GTDB lineage: Bacteria > Bacillota > Clostridia > Lachnospirales > Lachnospiraceae > Fimimorpha. Next base: position 37,220 of record JAPFDH010000116.1, read on the forward strand.
GGATAATATATGAAAGATATATTGTATTTGGTAATACCGTGTTATAACGAAGAAGAAGTTTTGCCTGTTACAGCTGAAAAATTAAAACAGGTGATGGAAGATCTGATAAACAAAGGTATCATCTGCGGAGAAAAAAGCCGCATTTTGTTTGTTAATGATGGCTCGAAAGACAGAACATGGGAAATGATTAAAGGGCTTCACGAAAAAAATTCTCTTTACAGTGGTTTATGTCTGGCAAAAAACAGGGGACATCAGAATGCGCTTTTAGCAGGATTATTGGAAGCACGGTCATATGCAGATGTGATCATTTCTCTGGATGCAGATCTGCAGGATGATATTCATGCCATTGAAAAGATGATGGAAAAATATGATGAGGGGTTTGATATTGTATATGGGGTTCGTTCTTCCAGAAAAAAAGATACCTGGTTTAAGCGAAATACCGCTTTAGGATTTTATCGGTTTATGAAGGTTCTGGGAGTGGATATTGTGTACAATCATGCAGATTACCGGCTGATGAGCAGACGGGCAGTGGATGGTTTGGCTGAGTTTAAAGAAGTAAACTTATTTTTGCGTGGATTGGTGCCGCTGATTGGGTATTCTTCTACAACTGTGGAATATGAACGTAAGGAGCGATTTGCCGGTGAATCAAAATATCCACTAAAAAAAATGTTATCGTTTGCCTTTGACGGTATTACATCTTTTAGTGTAAAGCCGATACGATTTATCTGTGCGCTGGGAGTCTTTATTTTTTCGGTTAGTATAATTATGTTGATTTATTTTCTATTGATTTACTGGATGGGAAAGACTGTGGTCGGTTGGGCTACCATTGTGATCTCCATATGGGCGATTGGGGGATTACAGCTTTTGGCTATAGGGATTATCGGAGAGTATATCGGAAAAGTATATCTGGAAGTGAAAAGACGTCCTCGGTATTTGGTGGCCGAGTGGTTAAATAAAGAAGATTCTAAACAGATAAAACAGGAAAAAAATCCAGTAAGTGACAGAAAGGAATGCAGGGATGGCAATGGGACAGAAACCAGAGATGATACATAGTAAAACCGGAAAAAAAGAAAAATGGAGAAGAAAAGAAGATATAGCTAAGGGAAAGGTACGACAGTGGCTCGCTTTGGGTATGGCAATGCTGACGGCATTTTTGGTGATGGCTATTTGCAGCCGGACTTCATTTCTGTATCCGTTTATGGACGGTGTGGACCAAAATTGTTTTATGACCGTGGGAAAAGGTATGATGAATGGGTTGGTTCCATACCGGGATTTATTTGAACAAAAAGGTCCGCTTCTTTATTTCCTTCATGGATTAGCATGGCTGATTTCCCATGATACCTGGATTGGTGTGTACCTATTGGAAAGCCTGTTTTTAGGTGTATTTCTATGGTATTATTGGAAAATATGGAATCTTTACGGATATCGCCGTAGTTCCATGGTATGGATGCCTTTGCTGGCAGTACTGGTGACAGTGGCATCATCCTTTGCCAGTGGCGATAATGTGGAGGAGTACTGTATTACTCTGATGGCAGTCAGCCTTTACGATTATTTAAAGTATTTGAAACAGTATCCGCAAAACAAAGGGCACATGGACAGACGAACACTCTTGGTCAATGGAACATTGGCGGGATGTGTTCTGTGGATGAAGTATACCATGCTGGGATTTTGGTTTGTGTGGATGGCAACGGTGTTTTTTTGTTTGCTGCTTCAGAAAAAATGGAAAGAAGCATTTCTTGACTGTATCTGGTTTTTGGCAGGAATGCTTGGCATTGCCACGATTCCATGGGTGATTTATTTTGGAATTCATGGGGCTATAGGGGATTGGCTCTATGCATATTTTTACTGTAATATTTTTGCATATTCCTCGGCAGATGTCACTTTTTTATCCCGGATTGTATTTACCTGGGAAGTGGTATTGGATGCCATGAAAAATAATTGGGCATTGACGTTATCTATAGCAGCCGGATATGGATATTTATTGTTTGCTCCTGGAAAGCTACCCCATTGGTTTGCTAAAATCAGTCTGGTGGTTTTGCTTCTGCTCACGTTTCTTGGGATGTACGGAGGCGGTGTATCCATGTCTTATTACTATCTTTTTGCCTACGGTTTTGGTGGACTGGGAATGTTACCGCTTTCCCAGGGGCTGGATTTTATTGTCAGAAAGCTATATGGGAAGAGGCGGAACGATAAATACCTTTCAGCGCTTGGGGTGTTGACAGTTTTCTTTGTTATAATTGGTATGGGGATTGTGGCATATCAAAACAGTAGAAATACTTACTGCATGGGATATGAGAAGGAAGAACTTCCCCAATATCAATTTGCACAGATTATTAATCAGACGGAAAATGCGACACTTCTTAACTATGGTTTTCTGGATGGAGGTTTTTATATGGCAGCAGATGTGCTGCCAACGACAAAGTTTTTTTGTCGTCTGAATCTGCGAAATTCTGATTTCCCGGAAATGAGAAAAGAACAGGAACGTCTGATTGAAGATGCAGAAGTGGATTATATCGTATTTCGTGTGGAACGTGACGTGAAGGCAGAAGAGATTAGTGACGGAAATGTCTGGGACAATTATACTTGTGTGGCTCAGGCAAATCAGGAATATATAAAACCAGGATATGTGGGAGCGTTTCAATACTATCTTTTTAAGAAAAACGGTGTTTAGGAGGTATTGGTATATGGAAAAATGCAGATTGTTTTGTACACACCATGCGCCTGTAGGGGCATGGGCCAGTTTAACGTTTGGAATGCCGAAGCAAGGAATCAGTATTGATTTACAGGAGCCGAATGTAAAACAAAGCGGCTCCATGATGATTGGCGAAGCTTATACACAGGAAATACATACACTGGGCTTTGTTGATCAGCCGGAAACAAGTCTGACCGGAGAGGGCGATGAGGAGAAGAAAAAGCAGTACCGCAATCCTTTGGAAGCTTTTCATCTTTTTCAAGAGGAAGAGATTACCCGTGTTTTGACTCCATCCAGAGATATCTATCAGGCCGGAAATGTGACTTTTACGGTGCATACACCATACGAAGCACTTCCGGATCCGGAAGAACAGGATATTTTACCGTTGGATTGCGTTCCGGGGATTTTAATGGAAATCACGGTGGATAACACAAAGAGAAATCATCCTGTCACCGCTTTTTTGGTTTGATGTACCGTGATATGAAACAAATATATGCTATGGAAACGGAGCATGGAATTTGCAAAATCGGATACCGGAATGACTGGGTATTTGCTGCCAAAAAAGAAGAAGGCGTGTATTGGCTTCGCGGTCTGGATGCCTGCCAATGCCTAAGGGCGGGAAAAAACGTACAGCATCAAAACGGACCGGCTTTTTTGTGTGTAAGTGCAGAAGCGGGAAAAAAGAAAACATTTCATGTGGCATTCAGTGTTTATGCCAAGGAGGGGAGCAATGGTTCCTGTCGGACGGAATATTATTATAACCGTTATTTCCGAAACGCCGAGCAGGCGGCAGAATATATTTTGGATCATAAGGAGGAAATATTCAGCCGCAGCAGAAGAGTTGAGGAAGAGATCAGAAATCGTTATGAGGATCCGCTTCGCTTGCAGCTGTTTTGTCAATCGGTTCGTGCTTACTATGCTTCCACACAGCTGCTGAGAGAGGAAAGTGGATATGTGCATTATAATGTCTGTGAAGGTGCATATCTTTGGAGAAATACCATGGATTTGTGCGCGGATCATTTGGTATGGGAATTAAAAAGAAACCCATGGGTAGTGCGCAGTATTATGGATGAATTTATTAAATCATATTCCTATTATGACCGTGTCCGTTTTCCCGGAAGAGAAGGGCTCTATGAGGGAGGAATCAGTTTTACCCATGATATGGGATGTTATTTTACATATGCAGATCGCGGAAACAGTGGATATGAACGGGAAAATGAATCCGTAAAGGGATTTTATTTTTATATGACGACAGAGGAACTGTTGAATGGTATTTACTGTATTGCAGGATATGTCTTAAAAACCAGAGATATGGAATGGCTGAAGAAACATCGGCAGATTTTGAAAGATATCATGACCAGCTTGGAAAACAGAGATGATTGTGTGAAAGAGAAAAGAAATGGAATCTTAAAGGCAGTATCTTCAAGGAGCGGACTTTGCATGTTAGAGAGTACCACCTACGATGCATTGGATCATTCTCTTTTGGAGGCATCGGGAAATCTTTATGTTTTTGTAAAAACATGGTGCGCTTTGATTTTGCTGAAACGATGTCTGGGACTTTTGGGAGAAAAGGAAACAGAAGAGAGGGCAGAAACGATGTTACAGAAATGCCGTCAGTCTGTCAGGTTGTTCCGGAGAGAAGATACAGCAGTCTTAAAAGCCAATATATATCAGGATATTCCAGGGGCGGTTATAGCAGCAGCGGAAGCTATGGCGGTGCCCAATTTCTTGCATGTGCTTTCAGAAACAGAAGAAAAGGAATTGTTTGAAGTGATGCGGCTGCATACAAGAGCATGTCTTCAGCCGGGAATCTGTATTGATGAGAAATCGGGAGGCCTTCGCCTGAGCAGTACCAGCAAAAATACCTGGCCATCCAAGGGAATTCTTACGATTTACGTGATGGAAGAGGTTTTAGGGGTGGACGTGCCAAAAGAAGTGGTGGAAAACGTCTTCACATGGGCACAGATTCGTGCAAAAAATACGACAATTGCAGATCAGATTATGAGTGATACGGGAGAAGTGGTCGGAGGCGTGTATTATCCGAGAATTGTGACATCAGCTCTTTGGATCGAAATGCGATAAAGAAAAAGCTGCAAAAGGAATCTCATATGGAGATATCATTTGCAGCTTTTTTGTATGGATTAAGAAATAATCCGAATTATTTTAAGATGTTTTCAATGTAAGCTTTGATTTCCGGGCATTTGCAGCTGTCAAAGAATAATTCTTTGAATTTTGCACCACTTACAGTTGCTTTTAAGAAATCCTGATCCACATTCTTTAATATGGTCATCATATCTGTATGGGTAATCTTCTTGATTCCGTCCAGGATTTTTTTGTTGCGCTGTTCCGGAACAACACGTTCTGGCGGATATCCGTTTCCGGATTCGCATCCAAACAGCTTTTCGAATGTATACTTCAGATTTAATTCAGCTCCCCAGCCAAATCCTTTCGCGAAAGGCATAGCAATGGCATTTCCGTCATTGATCTGCGCAAACATATAACCGTCGGATGGATCAACGACATGACCGCAAAGAACGCCTGGGAATGCATTCAATGCCAGCATCGCACCTTCACCAGTACCACATCCGGTTACAACGAAATCAACAGCACCACTGTTCAAAAGAATAGCAGCTAAAAGTCCGCACTGTACATAAGTCAGCTGTGCTTCGTCTTCAGCAGAATACATACCGTAATTTACTACTTCATGTCCCATGGGTTCAACCACTTCTTTTAAAGCAGCTTCGATCATGCTGTTTTTTGCAGCCTGGCTGTTTTCATTGATTAATGCAATTTTCATGTTCTGTTCTCCTTTATGAAATAAAATATGGATGGGATAAAATCTGTCATAATGACAGATCGATTTTTGTGTGCAATGGAATTTCAGATCTGCACACCCCTTACGTATAACTATAAGCGACAAGAAAGTTTTTGTCAATGGAGCCAATCGGATCATTTCGGAAAAAAAGTCAGTTTTAAAAGAAAAAAAGTCATGGAAAGCAATGAGAGGACATGATACCATAAAAACAATCTTTGATCCTCTGGCAGAAAGAGACCAGATAAAATTGAAAAAAGGAAGGGGTAAGAAAATGTATCAATTATGGATTAACCCAAATGAGAAAAAAAGTAAAATTCATAAAGAAATTTACGGACATTTTTCCGAACATCTGGGAAGATGTATTTATGAAGGGATTTATGTTGGAGAGGATTCTTCTATTCCCAATGAGAAAGGCATGAGAAGTGATGTGGTAAATGCCTTAAAAGAACTGGATATTCCTGTGCTTCGCTGGCCGGGAGGATGTTTTGCTGATGAATATCATTGGAAAGATGGAATTGGAGAAAAAAGCAAGAGAAAACGTATGGTAAATACCCATTGGGGCGGTGTAGTAGAAGATAACAGCTTTGGAACCCATGAATTTCTGGAATTGTGCCAGCAAATCGGAGCACAGCCATATATCAATGGAAATCTCGGAAGCGGTACGGTGCAGGAAATGTCAGAATGGGTGGAATATATGACTTTTGATGGTGTTTCACCTATGGCAGATTTGCGAAGAGAAAATGGAAGAGAACAGCCATGGAAAATTAAATATTTTGGTGTGGGCAATGAAAACTGGGGATGCGGAGGATGTATGACGCCTGAGTATTATGCCAATGAATACCGCCGTTACCAAACCTATTGCCGTAACTATGGGGAAAACAAACTCTATAAAATTGCATGCGGACCCAGTGAAGGAGATTATCACTGGATGGAAGAACTGATGAAGACTGCAGGACAGTTCATGGATGGAATATCACTTCATTATTATACGGTTCCGGATACATGGCAGAAAAAGGGGGCAGCTACCAGTTTTGATCAGGAAACCTGGTATCGCACGCTGAAGAAGACCCTTTATATGGAGGAATTGCTGACAAAACATAGCGCTATTATGGATCAATATGATCCAAAGAAGCGTGTGGGACTGATTGTAGATGAGTGGGGAACCTGGTTTGATGTGGAAGAGGGAACCAATCCGGGCTTCTTATATCAGCAGAATACCATGCGTGATGCGCTTGTGGCAGGTATCAATTTGAATCTGTTTAATAAACATAGTGACCGTGTACGTATGGCTAATATTGCTCAGTTAGTAAATGTTCTTCAGTCCGTGATTTTAACGGAAGGTGAACGGATGGTAAAAACACCAACTTATTATGTATTCCGAATGTTTAAAAAGCATATGGAAGGAGAACTGCTGCACAGTGCTCTTATGACAGAGGAGATCGGACCGGAAGCCTGGCGTGTGCCCAATGTGACAGAATCAGCATCTATGGATGGTGACGGAAATATTGTGATTACTTTGAATAATCTGTCGGCAGAGGATGCCTGTCAGGTAGAGGTGCATTTAAATGAGCATCCGATGGGAGAAATAGAAGGAGAAATCCTGACCGGTGCATTTACGGATTATAATACATTTGACCAGCCGGATAACGTAAAAACGGAGACATATACAGACTATGAGGTACGCGACGGAAAATTGATTTTGAATCTTCCGGCCAGCAGTGTGTTATGTGTGACAATAAAAGCATGAAAACAGATGAAAGAATAAGATGTAGGAAATGTCTTCTGGAGGATACCGATGATAAAAGTCTGTATGAAAAAATAAAACGGACGGTGGAAGAAATGGATCCGGATGTGCGTACCGATGACAAAGAGTATCGTCGCAGACTGGAATTATGTCGCCAGTGCGATAAATTATTGGCCGGAATGTGTCGGGTGTGTGGCTGTTTTGTGGAAATTCGGGCAGCCAACCGAAATGGTTTTTGTCCGGGAGAGAAACACGTTTGGTAAAATAAAAAACAGGATATAGGAAAAGTCGAAATGGTAAAATGGGAAGGATTCAAAAGGTTATCTGCCCATTTTACCATTTTTTTTGCGCGTAGAGAATGAACCGTGAGCGGATGCATCATTAACTGCAAATATAGAAGATGGGTTGTTTGAAGGGGAGCGATTGTAGTATAATGAGAGCATGCTTGTCTGAAAGAAATGTGGCAAGTAGAAATGAGAGCTGGGTATCGACAAAGGGGAAAGGAGTAAAAATGGGATACTATATTGGAATTGATCTTGGGGGAACGAATATTGCCGGAGGAGTGGTGACGGAAACGGGAAAAATTCTTTCGAAAGGGAGTATTCCCACCGGTCATGGACGAAGTGCGAAACAAATTGCCGATGATATGGCAGAGCTGGCATTCCAGGTGGCTGAGAAGGCAGGAATTGCTTGGGAAGAAGTGTGCTCCGTGGGTATGGGGGTACCGGGGACAGCCAACAAGGAGACGGGAATTGTAGAGTTTGCAAATAATCTGGGCTTTTATGATGAACCGATTGTAAAGCTTATGGAAGAACGGCTTTGCGGCAAAACCATTTTGTTTGACAACGATGCCAATGCTGCGGCTTGGGGAGAATATGTGGCCGGATCCGGAAAAGGAACAAAAAATATGATTGCTGTAACACTGGGAACCGGTGTCGGCGGCGGTATTATTTTAAATGGTGAGCTATATGAGGGAATCAATTATGCAGCGGGAGAATTGGGGCACTTTGTGATCGCATTGGATGGCAAAGAATGTAACTGTGGAAGGCGCGGTTGTTATGAAGCCTATGCTTCCGCAACAGCTTTGATTGAACAGACGAAAGACGCCATGAAAAATCATCCCGATTCGGCATTGTGGAAACTGGTAGAAGGAGATCTGGAACGTACAGAAGGGAAAACAGTTTTTGATGCACTGCAATTGGGAGATGAGACGGCAAAACAGGTATTTGATCAATATATTTCCTATGTCGGAGTGGGATTAGTGGATTTGATTAACATATTTCAGCCGGAACTGATTTGTATCGGAGGAGGAATCAGCAAAGCAGGAGAAATACTTTTAAAACCGCTTCGGGAAAAGATTGAGCAGGAAAGTTATACCCGAACAGCAAAGCATCAGACAAGACTTACCATAGCCAGTCTGGATAATGACGCCGGAATAATAGGAGCAGCATTGTTACCAAGATGATTAAAAAGCCAGGAAGAAGGAAGGTTTCATTCTTTTTCCTGGTTTTTATTTACATGTTTCTTAGCGTTTTGCAAATGATTTCTTTAATCGGAAGAGTAGTTTTTTTATGCGTATTATACCTTAGAGTATAATTATCATTGGCAAAAAAAATAAAGGGAAGAGACCGAAACCTCTTCCCAATCATACAGATTTGTCTTATTGTTTAATTGACGAGAAAAAACATAAGGAGTCTGTATGATGAATTCAATGATAAAGGAAA
>JAPFDH010000039.1 GCA_026169045.1 Lachnospiraceae bacterium
ACAGCTTGCAGTCAATGAGTTTGGACAGGGACGCTGCGTTTACATCAGCGGACTTCCATACAGCTTTGAAAACAGCAGACTGTTATATCGTTCTATCATCTGGTCTTCTCATGATGAAGAAGATCTGCATAAGTGGTTCAGCACAAACTACAATGTAGAAGTACATGCGTATGTGAAGAATGGAAAATACTGTGTAGTAAATAATACTTATGAGCCACAGAGCACAACTGTGTACCGCGGAGACGGAAGCTGCTTTGATCTGGATATGGAAGCAAATGAAATTAAGTGGTATGAGATTTAGGGATTGATAAAATAAAAAGGAACGCGATCATAGAAAGTTCTGTGAGAGCGTTCCTTTTTGTGTACCCATCCGGGCATTCAGATATCAGATTTAATTCTTTGCATGTTCCTGCCGGTATTTCACCGGTGTCATATTAAAATTCTTTCGGAAAATCTGTGTAAAATAGGACTGGGAAGAAAATCCGGTGGAGGACGCAATATCAGAAATCGAATAGTTGGTATTTTTCAGCAAATGCTGTGCGCGCTTCAGACGCGTCTGATTCAGATACTGAATCGGGGAGAGTCCGGCATATTTTGTGAAAGAGTGCACCATATAATATTTGTTCATATGTGTCAAACCGGTCAGCGTGTCCAGGGTAATGTGTTCTGCATAGTTCGAGTCCAGGTATTCTTTGATCTGAGCACATTCTTTTGTCATTCGGATCGAGTTGATCGATACTGGAATGAGCTGTTGGGATCGTATGATTTTCAGAATCAGGATCTCAAGCAGATGCTGGCAGATGGTCTGAGAACCGTATTGTGCGGTCCGGATTTCGTAGAGCATCTGGCGGAACAGTTCATGAATACTGGGATCATGTTCAAAATTGCAGAATACCTGTGCGTATTCTCTGTCTTTTTGGGACAGGAAGGAAATTCCATCAATTCCAAGCACATAATATTCAAGCGGATGATTTTGGGAGGAACGTTCGGTATGTTCTGTGTAAGGCGGGATGATGACCAGATCTCCCCGGCGTAGAGGCGATTGCTCCTGATTAAAAGAAAAGCTGCCTTCTCCACTGACTACAAATAAGAGTTCCGTAAAATGATGTGTATGCATAATACTTTTCCAGTCACCTTCGTCTTTGGAGAAAGCAATGGAAAGTAATCTGGCATTCAGATTTTGAAGATCTTCTGAATTGATCAGATAATGTCGGTTGCTCATACAGGTCTCCTTTGTGAAAATAAATTTAAATCAGTCCAGTAAAAGTTATCTCTAATCAGGAATCTGTAGTCTCACGGCGAATCAGAACAGGGGTGATTTGTTTGTGAATGGGATTTTCTAAAGGGGTAGGTTTTCTTTTTTTCATCTCATCCATCTGCAAAATCAAAAGCTCCATTGCAGTTTTTGCAATTTTATCAATCTGTTGGCCAATCGTAGTAATCGGGAGAATTGCTTCGTTGGCAATCGGAGAATTATCAAAGCCTACGATTTGGTAATCTTCCGGTAATTTTCCATATTTTTGGAAAAGCAGGTTCAAAAATATATTTGCGTAAGTATCATTTGAAAGAAAGATCCCTTTTTTCTTTCCGGAATAGGTGCTGTCTATTTTTTGAAACACCTGTCTGATCGCTATATAAGTAGTTTCATAAGTATAGCCAAGATCCTGAAGCATTAGTTCATATGGAATGTGATGTTCCTTACAAGTATCTTCAAATCCTCGGATACGGTTATAAGCAGGAACGTGTTCAGGTACAGGAACATTTACATGAATCAGTACATCACATTGATTGCGGATCAGCAGAGTGGTTGCCTGTACAGCTCCCATATAGTTGTCTGTGTCTACGCTACAGATATGCTCAGCTTCCCGTTCAATTGCGACGATAGGAATGTGATAGGAAGCAAGCTCCTCGGAAGAAAAAGTATGGCTCAATATAATCAGACCTTCAATTTTATAAGCCATCAATTCATCCAGGTACTGTTGTTCCAGTTCCTTTTTGTCACTGCTTACGAATACAAGGAATTTATAGTGGTAGTCACTGTAACTGGACAAAAGCTGATTCAACATTTCAGAATAGTAGTGCAGATATAGATTGGGAATAATGATTCCTATAAATTCGCTTTTCCCATTTGCCAGAACTTTGGCAAGCTTATTTTCCTGATATCCAAGATCATCCAGAGCCTTTGCGATTTTTTCCTGATTTTCTAAAGTAAGAGAATCTGGATTATTAAAATATCTTGAAATCGTAGTTTTGGAAAAGTTTGTGTATTTTGCAATATCTGCAAAGGTTACTTTCTTTTTGCCCATAATATAACAACTCCTGTTTTCTGTAAACTACTTTCAGTATAGCAAGAACAGTAGAAAAAAGCAATTAAGAAATAACTGGTTACGGAACCGGTTATGCAATAAGACTAAAATTTGGTGAACAAAGAACATGTATTTATGAAAATATGTTGACATGTTAGATGATTTGGTGTAATATCAAATTAAAAGTAACCGGTTACTTTACCGGTTTCATAATCGGCTTATTAAAAAGAAAAAGGGAGGAAAAAAGAAATGAGGACATTTACAAACAAGAAAGCGGTTCCGGTGAAGCAGACAGCAAAACAAAAGCTACAGTATGTCAGAAAAAACTGGCAGTTATACTTATTCTTTCTAATGCCGGCACTTCTTTTGACGATTATTTTCAAGTACATTCCAATGAGTGGAGTGCTGATCGCATTTGAGGATTATAATGTGATTGACGGTGTGTTTGGAAGTGAATGGGTAGGGTTGGAATATTTTCAGCGTTTTTTGTCATCACCAGATTTTATGAATTATCTGATGAACACGTTGAAGCTGAGTGCATATGGATTACTATGGGGCTTTCCGGTACCGATTATTCTTGCATTACTTTTAAACCGCATTAGAAAAGCAGGAATTCGAAAGAAGATTCAGTTACTGATCTATGCACCGAATTTTATTTCCGTAATCGTTCTCTGTGGTATGATCCGTATGTTTCTTTCTCCGGTAGGACCAATCAATCAGGTGTTGGGGATTGATACCAATTGGATGACAATGCCAGAATCGTTTCGTACAATCTATATCGCCAGCGGAATCTGGCAGACAGCAGGATGGGCATCGATCATGTATACTGCAGCGCTGTCAAATGCGAGCAAAGATCTGGAAGAGGCAGCAATTGTAGATGGTGCAAATATTTTACAGCAGATTTGGTATGTAGAACTTCCGGCAATCAAAAATATTATTGTCATCCAGTTTATTTTGCAGGCAGGAAATATTATGAGCATTGGATTTGAAAAGGCATTTGCGTTGCAGACAGATATGAATCTTCCAGCATCTGAGATCCTCTCTACTTATGTATATCGAATCGGTCTGTTAAATGGAGATTATGGATATTCGACAGCAGTGGGATTGTTCAATTCGATTATTAATGTAATCCTTCTGATCGCAGTAAACTGGATTGTAAAGAAACTCAATGACGGGGAAGGTCTTTAGGAGGTACGAAGATGGAAACAAGAAGAAAAATGAAACTTAGCACTTCGGATAAAGTGCTTTTAGGGTTTGGTTATGCGGTTTTGGGGATTTTTGTACTTGCGATACTCATTCCGCTGGTCTATGTTGTGGTTGCTTCTTTTATGGATCCGAATGTATTGAACAGCCAGGGAATCAGCTTCAAATTTAAAGACTGGACACTGGATGCATATAGAAGAGTGCTTGAAAATGAAATGATATGGAGAGGATTTTTGAATTCGTTCTTTTATTCAACAGCATTTACTGTAATTTCAGTTTTTGTAACTTTATTGGCAGCGTATCCAATGTCTAAAAAAGAATTTGTGGGAAGAAAGTTTTTTAATACTGTTTTTATCATCACCATGTTTTTTGGCGGCGGTATGATACCTACATTTATTCTGGTGAATCAGCTCCATATGGTAAATACGGTCTGGGCGATTTTGCTTCCGGGAGCATTCAATGTATGGAATATGATTTTGGCGAGAACGTATTATCAGTCTATTCCAAAAGAACTTCGAGAAGCGTCTGCTATTGACGGAGCAAATGAAATCCAGCACTTTTTCCGGATCATGCTTCCGGTGTGTAAACCGATCATTGCAGTTTTGGCACTATGGTCTTTTGTGGGAATGTGGAACAGCTATTTTGATGCAATGATCTATCTGAATGATGCCAATTTACAGCCATTGCAGCTTGTACTACGTTCGATTTTGGTACAAAATACGCCACAGCCGGGTATGATTGCGGATATCCAGAGTACAGCAGAAATGGCAAAAGTAGCAGAATTACTGAAATATGCGACGATTGTTGTATCCAGTTTGCCGCTTTTGATCATGTATCCGTTTTTCCAGAAATATTTCGATAAGGGAATCATGGTCGGTTCGGTAAAAGGTTAGATGGTTAGGAGGTGCAGCTATGAAAAAAAGAATCAAATCGATTATTGCGGCAAGCCTTTCTCTTGTGCTTGTATTTTCAATGACGGGATGTGGAAGCAAAGAAAGGATGGAGGCAGAGATCAATCCGGATACACCAGTCGAAGACGTGGAGTTTCCTCTGAAAGAAAAAGCAGAATTATCATTTATCACCAGTGCTCCTGCAACATCTACACAGGAGCCGAACGAGCGAACAATCTTCAAACGGTTGGAAAAACAGACGAATGTACATATTGACTGGACCTGCTTTGTGGCAGATCAGTTTGCGGATAAGAAAAATCTGGCACTGGCACAGTTTGGAAATCTGCCGGATGGGCTCTTTAATGCGGGAATGAATGATTATGATCTCCTTCGTTATGCAAAACAGGGGATTATTATTCCGGTAGAGCATTTGATTGATAAATATATGCCGAATCTGAAGGCTATTTTTGAAAAATATCCGGAATACAGAACAATGTGTACAGCCCCGGACGGACATATTTATTCTTTCCCCTGGATCGAACAGCTGGGGGAAGGGAAAGAAGCAATTCAGGCGATTGGGAATATTCCGTATATCAATAAAAAATGGCTGGATTTTCTTGGATTGAAAGTACCTGAAACAACAGAGGAACTGGAAAAGGTATTAATTGCGTTCCGGGATCATGCGGAAGAACTAAAGTCAGAATTTGACATAGAGGGAGATGTGATACCGATGTCCTTTATCATCAACAATGGAGATCAGGATCCTGCAATTTTGATCAATGGATTTGGTGAGGGATATGGAGACACTGGGGATCACTTTGCAGTGACAGATGAGGGCAAGGTTATTTATACCACTGTACAGGAAGGCTATAAAGAAGGTATTCAGTGGCTGCATGAACTGGTAGAGCAGAAATTGGTTGATCCGGAAGCTTTTACACAGGAATGGTCTACTTATGTGGCGAAAGGAAAAAGCCACCGGTATGGTCTGTGTTTTACATGGGATATCTCGAATATTGATAATTATGAGGATTATGTGATGCTTCCGGTATTGGCTGGTCCGAATGGTCTGGTGAATATCACCAGACAGAATAACAGTGAGACAAGTGGATTTGACAGAGGACGCTGCGTGCTGACAACCAGCTGTAAAAACACAGCACTGGCAGCGGCGTGGATTGATCAGATGTATGCGCCTTTACAATCTCCACAGAACAATTGGGGAACATATGGAGAAAAAGATTCCTTTAATATTTTCGCGATGGGAACGAACAAGGATGGAGAGAAAATGTTAAAGCATATGGATCTTGGAAATGAGTCTCCGGTAGAAGTCAGAGAAGCTCAGTCAGTGAATGGACCGTTAGCAGTATTAAATGAATATTACGATGTTTATGTGACACAGCCTGCGGATGCAAAATGGCGTCTGGACAATATGCATGAGACTTATTTGGAAGATATGCACAGTAAATATGTATATCCAAATGTGTTTATGAGCATTGAAGACACAAATAAAGTGACTCAATACGATACAGATATCAAAAAATATGCAGAACAGAAAAAAGCAGATTGGATCTTAAATGGCGGAATTGAAAAAGAGTGGGACAGCTATTTAAAGAAAATGGAACAATATGGATTGTCTGATTATCTTGCAATCAAGCAGAAGTATTTTGACAAGTATCAAGAATCCTTGAAGAGTGAACAGGGGAAAGAATAGGAGACATTATGAGTATTGAATTAAAGAAAGCCAATGAATATGAAAAAGCAGAACAAGAGAAAATTCCGGTAGAAGAAAAACCGGCATTTCATGTAGCTGCTCCAGTGGGATGGATCAATGATCCAAATGGATTTTCCTGGTATCAGGGACAGATTCATCTTTTTTATCAATATCATCCGTATACAACTGAGTGGGGACCAATGCACTGGGGACACAGTGTTTCAGATGATATGATTCATTGGAAGAATATGCCATCCGTACTTGCTCCGGATCAGGAATATGACAAACGAGGATGTTTTTCAGGAAGTGCAGTGGAAAAGGATGGAAAACATGTACTCATCTATACCGGAGTCAGTAATGTGCAGATGGAGAATGGAAGTATTCAAGAACGACAGAATCAGTGTATTGCGTATGGAGACGGAGAAATCTATGTGAAATCACCCCAAAATCCTGTTATAACCGGAGATATGCTGCCTGCGGATTGTAGCAAGATTGATTTCAGAGATCCGAAAGTGTGGAAAAAGGGGGAAAACTATTATCTGATTGTTGGAAATAAGAACTCAGAGCAGAAAGGTCAGGTTGTACTTTTTTCTAGTAAAAATTTGGAGAAATGGAAATTTGAGACCGTGTTGGCAGAAAATAGTACAGGTCAGATTGGAACTATGTGGGAATGCCCGGATTTTTTTGAACTGGATGGGACACATTTTTTGATCTGTTCGCCACAGAACATGAAAGCGCAGAAATATGAATTTCATAATGGAAATAATTCCGTATATTTTGCAGGAAAATATAATGAAACAGAGCATACATTTCAGAAGGAAGCTCCAAAATCATTGGATTATGGTCTGGATTTTTATGCGCCGCAGACAACAAAACTTCCGGATGGACGTCGGATTCTAATCGCCTGGATGAAGTCATGGGATGCCTGTGTGATTCCGGATGGTCAAAAGTGGCAGGGAATGATGACACTGCCGAGAGAACTGCGGTATATGAATGGAAGATTATATCAAAATCCGGTGGAAGAACTGAAGCAGTATCGTAAAAATCCATGTTGTTTGAAAGACCAGGAGATTTCAGGAACTGTTCAGTTTGATGAAGTGAGAGGAAGGATGCTGGATCTGACTGTAGAAATCGAAAATGGCCAATTTGATGAATTTTGTCTGGAACTGGCACATAACATGGAATATACGACTACTTATACATATAATCGAAAAAAGCAGATTATGGAAGTGGATCGTACTTGTTGCGGAGTGACAAAAGATGTAATCTGCAGAAGAATATGGAAAGTTACGGAAGGAAAAGAAACATTGAAACTTCGTTTTATTCTGGATAGACAGTCCATTGAACTGTTTGTCAATGACGGAGAACAGGTTGTGACAACTGCAATCTGCACACCGATGGAGGCAGATGAGATTGTGTTCTCATGTGATGGAAAAGCGAAAGTGAATGTAGAAAAATATGAAATTGTAGTTTAAGACGGAGGGAAAATTCTTTTTATTCGGAAGAGTTTTCCCTTTTTA
>JAPFDH010000121.1 GCA_026169045.1 Lachnospiraceae bacterium
ATACAGCCAGTTTCCAGGGGCGAAATAACTACTGCAAGACAGATCCGGACGCCACTTTTATGCACATGAAGGACGATCACATGAGGAATGCCCAGCTGAAACCGGGATATAACGTCCAGATCGCAGTGGACAGCGAATACATTGTGGCCACTGAAATTTTTCAGGACCGTAATGATGTGTGGACACTGGTACCGTTTTTGAAGCACATAGAAGCAAACCTGGGATTTCGATATCCCAGTGTGACTGCGGATTCGGGATATGAAAGCGAAGAGGCTTATGAATATCTGAAAAGCCAGGAACAAATCCCGTACATCAAACCATAGACGTATGAAAAATGGAAAAAGAGAAGTTTTAAGAAAGACATCAGCAAGAGAGAAAACATGGCTTATGATGAAGCGGCAGACACCTACACGTGCCATGCGGGAAAACGGTTGAAAGAAGTTTTTAAGAGGAAACAGAAAAGCAAAAGCGACAGGAATCCTATGAAAACATCCTGAGTGAAAAGGGAATCCTGTACCGGACAAACCGTTCGATCCAGGTAGAAGGAGCTTTTGGGGTACTGAAAAACGATTATGAATTCCAGAGATTTCTGTTGACAGGAAGCCATCTGTTTCCGGTAAAAAGCGCATAGAAAAACCAAAAAACGGAGAGGTCTTATCGGTGCGGAGTAATCTGCACCGTTTTTACATAGTATCTGCATATAAATAAAAGAAAAATATGCAGAAAAGTTGCCTATGGGATTGATTATCTGCATATAAAATGGTAATATTATATGTAGATATGATTGGAGGATATGCAATGAGAAGATTTGATTATTCTTTTTTGAACAACGGATTACTCCCGGCAAACCTGGTTAATCTGACTTCCAGTATTGTCTCGTTAAAAACAATGGCGGGAGTTCGGAAGGATGAATACGCGCAGGTTTTTACTGAATTGGAATCTATTGCTAAGGTGCAGTCGGTCAAAAGCTCGAATGCAATAGAAGGTATCGTAACAAGTGATGAGCGTATCCATGCCATCGTCAACCAAAACAGTGCCCCCTTAAACCATAATGAGGCGGAGATTGCTGGGTACAGGGATGCGCTGAATGCGATCCATTTGAGTTATGAGCACATTGACTTTCGGCAGAGTGATATTCTCCGGCTTCACGAGATGATGATGTCCATTGCGGGATATGAATATGGCGGCAAGTATAAAACCGCTGATAATGTGATTTTGGAAGTAGACGCCCATGGTCAGCAACGAGTTCGTTTCCGGTCAACACCTGCAGCAGAAACATCCCAGGCGATGGAACAACTGGAATTAGCCTATATGGCGGCCAGAAGCAACGCCAATATTAACCAGCTTCTGCTTATTCCTTGTGTAATTCTGGACTTTCTCTGTATCCATCCGTTTCGTGATGGAAATGGCAGAATGTCGCGGCTGCTTTCCCTGCTTTTACTTTATAAAAATGGCTATGATGCAGGCAAGTATGTTTCTTTTGAGGAACAGATCAACAACTATAAAGCCTACTACTATGAAGCATTGCGGCAATCTTCCGAAGGCTGGGCCGAAAACGAAAACAGCTATTTCCCTTTTATAGAAAATTTCCTTTCTACGCTTTATATGTGCTATAAGGAACTTGATAAACGATTTGCTGTTGTCCATGGAAAGAAAATCACAAAGAAAGCCCGCGTGGAAGCCACGGTATTGAATCGCCTTACTCCCATTTCCAAAGCCGACATTTGCCAGATACTGCCTGATGTCAGCCCGACTACAGTAGAAGCTGTATTGGGAGCTATGGTGAAAAATGGCAGCATTAAGCGGATAGGACAGGGGCGGAATACGCGGTATATTAAAGCATAGAAGCAAACAATATCTTGGATTTAGGTGAATACTGTGAATATGATTTCAATTAAAGAAATTACGCATTTAGTAGAATTGAAACAAGAGGGCGAATATTGGGATTTTAAAAAAGAGTGGTATAAAAATAAACCCGACTTATTACACGATATTATATGTATGGCAAACAATCTTTCTAATCACGATGGGCTTATTGTCATTGGTATTGATGAAGAAACCGATTATTCTATTTGTGATGTTACAAACGACCCCAACAGAAGAAAAACGCAGGACATCGTTGCGTTTTTGAGAGAGAAAAAATTTGTTGGAGGTATTCGTCCAACGGTATATGTGCAGCCGCTTTCTTTCAGAAAAAGTGAAATAGATGTTATTGTTATTAAAAATGATCGTAACACGCCTTATTATTTAACAGAGCAATATCAAGGTGTATTTGCCAACAATATTTATGCTCGGATAATGGATACCAACACTCCTAAAAACTCGTCAGCCGATATAAATATAGTCGAAAAGCTTTGGAAAAAACGATTTGGCATTGACGCAGCCGCTTTTGACCGTGCATTGTTGTTTTTACAAACTCCTTGTGATTGGGTGGATTCTGATGGCGGTAAAAAGTTTTATAAATATGCTCCTGAATTTACAATAGAAGATATTTCAGCAGAAGAACATCGAAATGGTTACGAATTTTATTTGTTCAATCAATATGATTCTTATCCTCGGTGGTATGATATAAATATTTACTATCATCAAACTTTATTATATTCTTTGGGTGGCGTGGCTCTGGACGGAGGACGATGTTTTACTTCTACTCCTCGAACCGATGGAATTTCTTTATACAAAGAGAGCTATCATAATTGGGATATTTCATATAAGTATTTTGTTAAAGATTCAATCGAATATATAGTTCATCTGTTTTATATTACTGATGGTATGGACGAGGAACGAATTGCACGACAAAGATTTTTTGAATGTGTACTTGTTTTTGAATCTGAATTTGAAAGGATGAAATTCAATGATTTTGTCATAACCAATTATCAAAAATACAATGTTGACGCATTCAGAGATCGACTGCCCCATTTCCCTGATTTAGAGGGGTATAATATGGACGCATTCAAAAAAGCCTACTTACAATCTCAACTTTTGCAACAAATGTTAAAGGATTTCAGAAGTTAAAGGAGGCTATGTTTATGAGCGAATCATTTATTCTGGCATCGGAATTTGAAACAGCGAGTAACGCTGTCAATAGTATTTTAGGGCAACCTGTTGAAGAAATAGAAATTACAGACATATTGCCCCCGCTTAACGATATAGCTGATTCAAATAAAGTGTTTAAGGGAAAACTTTCTGTTCTATTTGTAGATATGAGAAAATCCACCGATTTGACAGATGAATTGATATCTAAAAAATGGTGAAAGTTTATCGCTCATTTATTCGTATCGTTATTCAAGCGATTCGGTATTCGGGCGGATATACACGACAGTTTGCCAGTGACGGAATTATGGGTATCTTTCAGGATAGTAATGTGGACGATCAGATTATTTCTTCGTCTTATAAAGCTACAAAGGCAGCAAGATACATACATACTTTGATTGATTATTGCTTAAATCCTGCTTTGAAAAAATCAATGGATATTTGCATTGGATGCGGTATCGGTATTTGTACTGGCACAATTATGGTTACAAAGGTCGGAATGCGCGGAAAAGAAAGTGATGAAACGGCCGAAAATGAAACAGGTATAGTGTGGGTTGGGTCAACAACAAATTACGCTAACCGCTATTGTAGTCTGGCACATCCTTGTGAAATATTTATTGATGAAAACACATATTCAGAAATTAAGGACTCAGAAGTATGGACTAAAACAAGCCGAACAAAGGGCAGTAAAGTTTTTGAAGGATATACAGTAAGCGAATATTACAACGCTGATATCTGGCCTCCGGAAAGACTTCCGGGATGGTTTCCAGCATACCGAGATTTTTATCGCCGACGATCAGACGCACACCAGTAAGTCCACGTTCTTTCAAACATACAAAGAAAGAACGCCAGCTCTCACGATCCTCTTTCATACCCTCCGCAGCACCAAGAATTTCACGGCATCCATCTTGACTGACATCGATTGCAACCAGGACAGAAACCTTCTGGATCTCGCCACCCCAGCTGCGTTTCAGGTAGACGCCATCCACATAAACATAGGGATATTCCCCAGAAAGCGGACGGGTACGCCAGGTTTCAATGTGCTCATAAGCCTTTTTATTCAGGTTACTGATTGTTCCAGGAGATACTTTCGTTCCCCATAAAGCTTCGGTGATGTCTTCCACACGCCGAACAGAAACACCAGCCAGATACATTTCGATCAACGCTTCCTCAACAGAAGATTCTCTGCGGCGGTAACGTTCGATAATGGCTGCTTCAAAAGGAACACCCTTGAGTTTGGGAACTTTCAATTCTACCTCCCTTGCTGTGGTATGAAGGTTTCGCTTATAGTGCCCGGAACGATATCCCTGGCGCTCAAAGGAACGCTCATACTTTTCGGCGTTGATTAATTCATCGGCTTCCTTATCGAGGAGAGCATTCAAAGTTTCTTCGACACTGCTGCGAACAAGATTTTTTAAATCGTGTTTTATTAAGTCCTCATTTAGTTGTATAATTTGTTTTATAGCCTCCTTTGATAAATTTGGTTGTGGTGACTGATTATTATGGCGCGGCAGAGCCACCGGGGATGCGGACAAAATCTTGGACCTTTATAGGAGAAGGAGAATGTCATGCGTCATTATACCAGAGATGAAAAACTTAAAGCGGTACAATTATATATTAAGTATGATAAGAGCCCGGCTGCTGTTCGATATGAATTAGGTTATCCAACAAGGAACTGTTTGTACAGGTGGTATCAAGAGTATATTGAGCACAACAACAGTTTCCCTGAAGAGAAAGTACGACGTTCCAAATATACTCCTGTACAACGTAAAGCAGCTATCGATTATTACTTAACACATGGAAAGAGTATATCAGGAACAATTCGTGCATTAGGTTATCAGGGAAAATCTGCACTATGTGAATGGCTTAATGAAGATCTTGCAGACAGTGATCGCAAATGGTTTTGCAAAAGGAACAGCAGTGTTGTAAGATGTAGTCAAGAACAAAAAGATCAAGCAATTATTGCCTACTGTTCTGGTGAAAAGACACCAAAACAAATATCTGAAGAATACGGTATCAGTCCATATACAATCTATGGTTGGAAAAAGAAGATGCTTGGTCAAAAGGAGACTATGAAAAAAGTATTAGCATCAAACAAATCTACAAAAACTATGAATAATTTGAAAGACGAAGTTGAACAGCTCCGTCAAGAGGCTGAATTATTAAAAAAACAAGTATATCGTCTTCAATTAGAGAAAGCTGTTCTTCAAAAAACTGCTGAAATAATAAAAAAAGAGCTGGGCATTGATTGGAATTCTCTATCTAACAGAGAAAAGGCCATAGTAATTAATGCCCTTCGAGATCAATATCAACTTAAAGAGTTGCTTGATATTGTACATATGGCCAAAAGTACTTATTGCTACCAAGCATCTTCCATGCTGAAAGATAAGTATCAGTCTGTAAGAACAGTCATTATTAGTTTATTTAAAGATGCAAAAGGCCGTTACGGTTATCGGCGTATTCATGTTTCTTTAAAAAACATGGGAATCATTATCTCAGAAAAAATTGTCCGGAGAATAATGTCTGAAGAAAATCTTGTAGTATCCAAAATTACGCGTCAAAAATATAGTTCGTATCAAGGAGAAATCAGTCCAGAAGTAGATAACATTATTGAACGAGATTTTCATGCAGATAAACCAAATAAAAAATGGTTAACAGATATAACAGAGTTTCATATTCCAGCCGTGAAGGTCTATTTGTCACCTATCATTGATTGCTTTGACGGCTTGCCTGTTAGCTGGACAATTGGCACTGCTCCTAATGCAGAATTAGTCAACTCAATGCTGGATGAAGCCATATTAAGTTTAAAAGATGAGGAGCATCCCATTATTCACAGCGACTGAGGTGCACACTATCGTTGGCCAGGCTGGATTGAGAGAATAGAACAAGCCGGTCTTACTCGTTCCATGTCGAAAAAGGGATGTTCTCCAGATAATTCAGCGTGCGAAGGATTTTTTGGACGTTTAAAAAACGAAATGTTCTATGGACATTCTTGAGAACATTGGGGGTCAGACCCTATAAAATCCAAAAATATATAAATTAAGCCCTGATCTATTTCTATTGATCAAGGCCTATATATTCTCTATATTTTCCATTTCTTTATTTTGGTTCATTTTGATTATCTTATTTTCTGAACCTTGTTTATCTCCTGTTGAATTTATTTTTTTTAAATCTTCAATTTGCTTTTTCATATATTTTATTTTCTGTTTTTTTTCTTCATTCTGTGAAAACAATTTATTCTTCTCATTCGTTAATTTTTCTACATCTTCTTCACATTTCTTTAATTTTTCCTCCAATTCACTAATTTTTCTTTTATTATCCTCTTGATTATTCTTATTTAATGTAATTTTAGTTCTGTCATCGTGCCATTTCACAGCAACATATGCTACACAAATACATATAATAGCAAAACACACTATCAATAGTACAAAGGGGTTACTGCTGATCACTGTTATCAACTCCTGTGGAGAAATGCCAGAACGTATGAAACAGACAATCACAAAAACAATAGCGCTAGGAATAGTTCCTATTTTAATCCATTTTTTATAGCTTTTGTTGTTCCCACAACCTCCATGATCATCCACTAGTATCCCTCCTCTCGAAAAGGTACATATATAGCCCGAAAAGGAGAGAAGCAATGCTTATTAACTCATATAGCTGCCATTATAATTCCTCATATTCTTTCACATAACTCTCTTCCCTTTTATAAGTCACTCTTTTCATTATTTTACCAGCCTTTTACATATTGTTCAATCCATATCAGAAATTTCTTTCTTTTTCGTTATATTTCACAATTTATTATTTGGATTTTCTCTTCCATAATTTCTGCTTTTGAATTTTATCTAATTTCTATTTTTGAATAATTATGGTATTATGTATATAAATAAATACAAGAGGTGAGGATATGGATATTAAAAAATTTACAGCAAATGAATATTGTGATGCAATTATCAAAAGAATTAATTCTATATTAAGCGAAAAGAAAATTAAACAAGCTGATCTAGCGGCTCAAAGCCATATTAGCCAATCCTCCATGTCGAAAATATTAAAAGGTGAAATGCGTCTTACACTACAACATATTTTTAAAATTTGTATAGCACTTAACATTGCACCTGAGGATTTACTTTCAGTCAATAAACAAATATCTGATGATTCCACTTCATTCTGTTTTAATAAAACTGATGACGCAGGAATTATAAATGAACAATATCTAAATGAACAAGTATTAATTAGAGATATAAATCATCCTGCATTTAATGGAATTAAAAATAACACTTTTTTCATATATCTATATTCTACGATAACATCAGAATCTTTTTTATTAGATGGGAAACTTGTTTTTGACGCAACATCTTCGTCTTTTTGTAAAGCTATAATGACTTTAAATACTGGAAAAATAGATGCTAATGGTGATCCAATAAAAAAATTTTATGAAGGTGAACTTATCATTTCTTTAACTATGGGAGCTTGTTATTGTGTTCTAACCAATCCTGATATCGGAGAAATAATTTTTTTAAATTTCAAACATATGTACCTATTTAATCGTGATCTTGAATGCCGTGTTGGAACAATATCTTCAACATCTAGTGGAGGAAATCGCTTGCCAGTTATTCAAAGAATCCTAATTTCAAAACAATCACTAAAAGTGAATGGTACTGATTTATCCGATTTAGAATTTATTCAAGGACAACTTAGACTTAATAATTCTAAAATGCTTGTATCAAGCAAAGACTTAAAGACTCTTAAGGAAAAATACGAAAACAATCCAGATTTACTCGATTTCTTCAAAAGATTTGAAGAACTTTCTGAGACAAATCAATATTACTTATTAGACGAAGCTAGTATG
The DNA here is from genome assembly GCA_026169045.1 of Lachnospiraceae bacterium. Lineage (GTDB taxonomy): Bacteria > Bacillota > Clostridia > Lachnospirales > Lachnospiraceae > Fimimorpha. The sequence goes on from JAPFDH010000121.1 coordinate 7,877, forward strand.
AGAGATATATCTATTACTTCTGATGTAAAAACTGAAGGGCTGGGAATATTACGTAACTTGTCTTCCTCGTTAAGATACAATAAAGTTAGTACAAAAACTGACGAATTTGTATTTGAATACATATGTAATAAAACCAACACAAAATAAAATATAATAATCATACTTTATTTATAAAATAATATCTAATACCAATCTTTCATTTTAGTTTAGATATTATTTTTTTGCTCACATTGAGAAGAAACTTGTAATGACCTTTGGGAGCAATGAGGGCGTAAGCGGTGGAGTTGTATCATAAAAGTTGACACCCTATTCTCAAGGATTTTGATATATAATCATAATCAATACGAGAACAGGAGAAACCGTTATGGCACAGAATCAAAAATCTTATGACAACGAGTTTAAAGCACAGGCAGTAAAGCTTGCTCAGGAAACGTGTTAAAGAGCAGGATAAGGAAATTCGTCGTTTAAAAGAAGAACATGCATTTCTCGAGAAAGCAAGTGCTTTTTTCGCAACCAGCCGTCGGAAGTCAGCAAAAACAGAGATTAAGGAAAACATTGGGGTCAGACCCTATAAAATCATTCGGAGGACAATGCGGGTAATCTGGCCGAAAATACACTTGATACAAAAGATACGGAAGTAAGCTTTGGTGTTGACGCGACAAAACCCAACATTGTGGTCGCAAATCTTGAGAATGGTGTAACGTATGCGTTGGATCGTATGACCATTAAGATGGCTATCAGCGATAATCTTCTCCTTAGTTCCGTTATGGTCTATTTGGATGATTACAATACTCCTTATAAAACCTGGACAGCAGAAGAGATCGAAGCCATTATCGCTGAGAATGGCGAATTCACGTTTGATGTTTCAGGAGATTCTACACGCGCTCACAAGGTTAAGATTGTAGGCGTTGATGCGGCAGGAAATGAACAGACGGAAGAAATTACTGATTTCTTCGTAACCACGAATATTTGGGTTCGCTACTACAATAATAAGGTTCTGTTCTTTGGATCAATTGGCGGTGTTATTATTTTTGCAGGTTTCATCATTTCTCTGATTGTTTGGAAAAACAAGAAGAAAACAAAATAACTGGATGAAAAATAGGCGAAAGAAAATCTTCCGCCTACTTTTACATTGGGGTCAGACCCCAATGTGGCAACCCGGATCATCAAGTATTCTTTCCGTTCGCCCTCTTCCCTGTGGATAAGGAGTCTAAAATTGCGATATAACCGAATTTACCAGCCGTTTTATGGCATTTCAAAAAAATGCAAAAATAGACACGAAAAAAGTGAGTTTGTCAACAGGTCCAATTTGAAACGGTCTCTGACTTTACACCCTTTTTTAGTTCTTTCTTGTGTGCTTTTCCAACCAATAGATTAAAATACCGACGTATGGTGGTTTATGATCACTCAAACTCCGTATTTGTTCCAATTTTCTTTTACAATAGAGAGATATATCCCCTTTGCCACAGTTTTTCTTCACTTCATTAATCAACATTTGTAATGCTTGTTTTCTATTCTCCGGCAATGAAATATATTCACTATTTAAGTTGAGTGTTTTGTTGAGATCTTCATTAACGTCAGGATCGGATGACTGTATTCTGCCAGAAGACGTATATGTAATTCCATGCAATGTATTCTTATCGCATGGATTGACTTTTATTGGTCTATTACCCCTGTGAGCATCACATGTTAACCCGTCTTTATTGCCACAACCCCTATTACCAGAACATACTGCAAACATATTTTTATAATCCAATCCCTGACCAATATCTTCCTGGCTATCTGGATTTCTAGGAAACCAATGTTCAATTGAGACAGAAGGTATACCTACCGGCATCTTTTTTCCTTCCGGAATACGTCTCATACAATAAGCACAAATATGACCTTGTTCTTCCAGTAATTTTTCCAAAAGCGCTTCTTTTACATCTTTATCCATTTGTTCATACGATGCATTATTTTGCTGACGATAGCGAAGTAGTTTAACTGGTTCTTTGCCTTTCCGTATTTCAATCATGCTTTTCACCTCACAATTGCTCCAGTTCAAGACGCACACGGCATGCATTTACTTCTGCGTCATTATTTCCGATTTCCGATTCAAGCTGTTCAAGAACAGACTCTGCCTGATTCCATTCACTCTTATCCAGTAATTCATAGAATTGATCAAACAAAGCTTTTATATCATCCGGTCTTGCTGAAACTTCCATTACCTCTCTAAGTATGGTGTTAGCATCTTTACCATATGTCTCGTCAGCAGCAGAAAAAGCTATATTGTTTTTTAGTATTACAATAGAATCGCTTTTTACAGAATTAATTACTTCTGGTGCATGTGTACTTACAATAAACTGTACGTTTGGAAATATGTTCATCAAATCTTTTAAAATCCGTTTTTGCCAGGTTGGATGCAAATGTAAATCAATTTCATCAATTAAAACAATGCCCTCTGTTTCTGTCAAAACATGATCGAAAAGCTGTGGATTTAAAATGGCCATACGATGAGCAATATCAGCTATTAAACTAAGTGTACATTTGTATCCATCGCTAAGTTGTGAGATGGGAATTCGGAAATGTTCATTATTCTTATCAAAATAAACAATGTCAATATCCCCAGTATCCAGATTGAATTGTACCTTCACATCAGAAAATCCTGTAATGGATGAAAAGACTTGCTCCATAGCCATTCTTACTGCCATAAACTCCGGTATTTCATGACCTCTCTGAAGTTGTTGCAGTGTCATTTTTTGAAACCAGCGTACCATCAATTTATCGTTTGCAGCGCCATCAAGGCTATCAATATAGCCATTACTTCTATTATTTTTTTCAAATGTATCATTAATTCTTTCAGGATGTTGATCCCAAAGACGTCCTGTTCCGTAATATGAAATAATCGGTAGTTTTAAAGTTTTGTCACCACTTCGCATTCTCTCCTGATACTGTTTCGCAATAGTAGTTAATTCCTTTGCAGGAGCTAAGCTGTTTTTACCTCTTTCAGATTTCAGATTTCGACTCCAGGTTATTTCTTCTCCTTCAATCGATCCGGTTGCAGTTATTTCAATCGGAAACTGTGGCTGTACATCAACATTACTACCTAAATCAAAACATTTATAATGTGCATCATTTTTCTTGATTCCGTAGTTTGTTAATCCGTCTATTGCCCAAGTAAATGTTCCGACAGCAATTGCTGCTGCCTCCAGAATCGTTGATTTACCAGCTCCGTTATTTCCTACAATGACGGTAAGTCTATTGTTAAAATGAATTTCTAAGTCAGAAAAACATCTAAAATTATGGAGTATCATTGATTTTAAAAACATGTTATGCCTCCTATCATTCACTATTTCATGTACAGCATATGTGATATCATTATGGGAAAGCTTTGCCAATATATTTGTGCTTATATCAACATTTTTAGCAAAAAATTTTTTTTCATTCCTTTATTTATCAGTAAGTTAAACTATTTATCATAATATACACTTCCAGAATTCTTCATTTTGTTATTTGAATTGTAATATGCCTGCTTGGTCTTCTTTAATCATAGCATACAAATCTGTAATGTAAATAAAAAATCGCAAAAATGCGAAAAACCTTGACAATTTCGGTTCTGTTTGCTAATCTTTTTAGGAACGGGAATGAAGTTCTCCCTTAGTTTTAAAAACTAGAACCGCTTTTTAAGCTGATGACTTCTGCTTTATGACGCAGAAAGTATCAGCTTTTTTTGCGTCCGAATATTTGGAAAAAAGGAGAAAGAACGATGCTAAACAGTATTGCAATGATGTTACTTTTGGGTATGTTTATGGGATGGATCTGTAAAAAAATCCATCTTCCCAGTCTTTTGGGTATGATTCTGACCGGTATTTTACTGGGACCATATGTGGGGAATCTTATTGACGGATCGATTCTGCAAATTTCAGCGGATCTGAGAAAAATAGCCCTGATTATTATTCTGACACGGGCAGGTTTATCCCTGGATTTAAATGACTTGAAAAAAGTGGGACGTCCCGCTGTCCTTATGTGTTTCGTCCCGGCATGTTTTGAAATGGCAGGAATGGTGCTTTTGGCACCAAAATTATTGGGGATTTCCGTAATCGATGCTGCGATCATGGGAGCAGTCGTGGCAGCGGTCTCTCCAGCAGTGATTGTTCCGAAAATGTTAAAACTTATGGAAGAAGGGTATGGAGTAAAGCACAGCATTCCCCAGCTGATTTTGGCCGGTGCTTCCGTGGATGATGTTTTTGTTATTGTCATGTTCACGGCATTTACCGGACTGGCCCAGGGAGATGGGGTTTCTGTGAGCAGTTTTGTTGGAATCCCAATCTCCATTTTTTTAGGGATCCTGGCAGGAATCGGCGTGGGAATTCTTCTAGCAGTCTTCTTTAAAGCTGTACATATCCGGGATACGTCCAAAGTGATTATCCTGTTATGTGTTGCTTTTCTTCTGGTGACATTGGAAGACCAGATTTCTTCTGTTATCCCCTTTGCATCTCTGATCGCTGTCATGACCGTAGGAATCGCCCTGCAAAAGAAACGGGAAGTGGTGGCAAGGCGGTTATCGGTGAAGTTTAACAAATTGTGGGTAGCAGCAGAAATCCTCTTATTTGTATTGGTAGGTGCTACAGTGGATCTTTCCTATGCGGTATCTGCAGGCTTTTTTGCCATCTTGTTGATTTTTGGTGCACTCTTATTTCGAATGGTTGGTGTATGGGTTTGCCTGTTAAAGACAACACTTACATCAAAGGAACGTCTCTTTTGCATGATTGCCTATACGCCAAAAGCTACGGTGCAGGCTGCCATCGGTGGTGTGCCGTTAGCTATGGGACTATCCTGTGGAAATCTGGTTCTGACCGTAGCTGTGACAGCGATTTTACTCACCGCGCCACTGGGAGCATTTTGTATTGACTGGACTTATAAAAAATTGTTGGATCAGGCATAAAAGAACAGAAACGGAAAATGTCCAGTGATGAGATTATAAATAAGGAAAGGATTGGATAACTATTCAGAGCCATATCTGAGCAAAAGATCAGCCTTATGGAGGCGCTTTTACGAATGGGCTCTGAATAGTTGAAGGATTTTAAGAAAATGGATGATGCGATAAAAGAAATTTTGGAATATTATGGAAACCAAAGGGAAAAAAGCAGCCAGGAGACCATCGTCGCTATGTTGCGGGAGTTGCAGGAAGTGGCTGGCTATCTGACTCCGGAATTGAAAAAACAGGCAGCGAAAACGGCAGAAGTGAAGGAAAGTTTTATCGATATTCTTGTGAAACGTTATCCCAGCCTGAAGGAGGCAGCGTATCACCATGTGATAACTGCCTGCTGCGGGCCAAGATGTGGGGCAAAGGGAGGACTGGAACTGTTAGAGATACTGAAAGAAGAACTGGAAATCGGAAAGGACGGTATCTCCCGGGACGGGACGGTTTACTTAAAAACCCAAAACTGTCTGAAGCAATGCAAAACCGCACCGAATCTTTTGGTGGATGGCATTTTATATCCAAGAATCGACCGAAAAATGATTCAAACATTGGCAGCCGAATGGAAGAAAAAAGGATGAAAAAGGTATTTTTTTGTAAAGATCTGGTAAAAAATATTGGATTTTTTCATGAGACATGCTATAATGGGCAACGATTATTGTAGTTGCATATAAAGTGGCTGATATCAGATAGACGAGATGAGAAAAAGGTTATTCCCATCTCGAAACGCAGTTAGAAAACAGAAGAGAAAGGAAGAAGCATGGAGAAGGAGCAAATGTTACAGGTACAGTCGGATGGGGAAACCACCATTGATCTGGTAGAATTGTTTCATGCACTGCTGAAACGCTGGTGGCTGATTCTCATGGGAGGACTGATCGGAATTTTAGTGGCAGGCGTATACACATATCAAATCGCTACGCCTATTTATCAGGCATCGTCGGCGATCTATATGAGGGGAAGCGGCAATACGGTGGCTTCGCTTCAGGATCTGCAGATCGGAGCGGAATTGACCAATGACTATGAGCAGATTTTTAAAAGTCGCCCTATTTTGGAAAAAGTGGTGGAAAATTTGGGGCTGAATATGACCTATAAACAGCTGGGGGCAAAAATTCAGCTGTCGAATCCATCAGATACCCGTATTCTTCGGATCACCGTCAATGACCCGAATCCCCAGAAGGCGGCGGATATCGTCAATGAGCTGGTGGAGGTATCCATGGACAGTGTGCGGGAGATCGATGCAAAGGAGCCGTATCTGATCGAAAAAGCAGTGGCGGATTGGGATGCCATCAGCCCATCCCATCGGAAAAATCTGATGATGGGAGCTGTTTTTGGAATCGTGGCAGTGACTGCTATTTTGGTTCTTCGTTTTGTAATCAATGACCGGGTGCGCACCATGGAAGAGTTGGAAAAGGTGATGCAGTGTCCGGTACTGGCATCTCTGCCGGAAAGTTCTGCTTATAATTTTGAGCGCAGAAGAAAACGGAAGAAAACACGCCAATAACCGTTAATAAAAGAAAGTATGCCGCATTGGCGGCGGAATGAGAGGAAACATGGAAAAAAATCAGGTAATTTTTAACGTGGAAGAGCCGGAACGGGATCTGGAAGAAGCGGTAAAAGTGCTGCGAAGCAACTTGATTTATAGCGGAGAGGATACTCATGTGGTGGTGGTGACCAGCGTCCAGCCGGCGGAGGGAAAATCCACGGTATCCTTTCTGCTGGCAAAAAGCTTTGCAGATTTGAAAAAAAAGACGTTATATATTGACGCAGACCTGCGAAAATCGGAGATGGCTGCCCGTTATGGCATCGATGTAAGGATGGATGGGCTTAGCGAGTTTTTGACCGGGCAGCGGGCAAATATCGTCTATGATACCAACTTCCCCTATTTGAATTTTGTGCCCAGCGGGAAAAAGCCGCCCAATCCTACGGAATTATTATCCGGTTCCCGGTTCGCTGAGTTTTTGCAGGTAGTACGAAAGGCTTACGATGTGGTGATCATCGATACCCCTCCGGTGGGAACCGTGGTGGATGGCTCCATCGTCGGACGTCATGCTGACGGAGTCCTTATGGTGGTTCGAAATGATTTTACGAAGAAGGAAGCACTGCGCCGTGCCAGAAGACAAATCCTTCAAAACGGAGGAAAGATTCTGGGATGTGTGGAAAACCGGGTGAAACGGTATAAGAGTGGATACTATGGATACGGAAAGTATTATGGAGAATAGAGAAAACGGTGAGGAAAAGAAAGAAAAAGAAATGGGCAGGTCCGTTGTTTTTGATCGTTTTGATGGGTCTCCTGGTAGGCGGATCAATTTTATGGATGGCAGGACAAAATAAGGATGGGGAGAAAAAAGAGGCAGCGTCAGCCGACGAAACCGACTATCACACGATGACTGTGGACGGTAAGACATACCGCTATAACACCAGCCGGGTAAACTTTTTATTTGTGGGTGTGGACGGCGCAGCAGAGAGTATGGAAGGACAGGCCGATGTGATTTTTCTGGTATCCTGTGACCGGGCGTCAGAAACCATGGATATCTTTTCCTTTTCCCGGGATTCCATGGTACCCATAAAGGTTTTTGATGCTGCCGGAAATGCTCTGGGATGGGAGCGGCAGCATCTGGGGTTAGCCTATTCCTATGGCGATGATCCCCAGCAGGGATGCTTGCTGACTGCCGATGCAGTCTCAAGGTGTATGAATGGAATTCCTATCATCTACTATACGGCTGCCAATCTTTCTTCCATCACAGAATTTCAGAACCTGGTGGGAGAATTGACGGTAACGGTGCCGGGGACGGATCTTGCCGATCTGGGTGAGGAATATGAGCAGGGGAAAGAATTGACATTGGATGCTTCCAACGTGGAAGTGTTTTTACGAAGCCGCGATACCGAAACCGCTTATTCCAACAGCAGCCGGATGGAGCGGCAGCGGGTTTATGTGGAAGCTTATGTGGCGAAGCTGAAACAACAGCTGGAGGAGAATTTTCAACAGACGGTGGAAAAGATCCTTGCTCTTTCCCAAAAGATAGCCACCAATGTTTCGCTGGATGAGATCAGTCCGTTTTCGGAGATGTTTCTGACGTATTCTTTTTCGGAAGAAAACTATCATGTGGTTCCGGGAACGAATCAAGAAGGGATGTTTCATGATGAATACATCGTCGATGAAGAGGCACTTCAGACCCTTCTTCTGGATACCTTTTATATAGAAGAAATAAAATAGAAAGAGTTGTTTTTTTCCAAAAGTCATAAAGTAATGTTTTTCATGATGTGAAGAAAGGAGGGATAAGGATGAAGAAAGGAATCAAAGGATTGATCGTCGGCGCTGCGGTCATGGTGCTGGGAAGTATTGCTGCGTTTGCAGCGCCCAGTATCACAAAAAATGGCGCCGTGTCCCAAGACTTTACCATCAACGGAGAAGTGGGAGATACGACTAAATACCGTGCAACCTTTGAACTGCCACTGGAAAAAACAGTGGAGTCTCAGGATGTGTTAGATGCTATCAATACGGTAAATGCAGAGCCGGCCAAAGTTTCGGAACTTTTAAAGGGGGCTGAGGTCAGCGAAGCGGACCAGGCACTGGTATCAGACTTTTTACTCTTGACAGAGATTCAGGATCTGTCTATTGTGGAACAGGCGACAGGAGAACCAGTGAAAGGCTTAACCAATGTGACACTTACCTGGGAGGTTCCGAATCTGACCAGGGAGATGAAAAATATTCGTGTACTTCACTACAGTACGGTCAGAAATGTATGGGAAATTTTGGTACCGGATCAGGTGGATTTTGAAAACAAAGCCATTACACAGACATTCCCGGATTTATCTCCGGTGGCAGTGCTTTATACACTGGATGACGGAAGCAGTACCGCTCCTGGAACAGGAGATAGCAGTCCTATCGTTTTATATGTAACGCTGGCAGCAGTGGCGTTGATTATCGCGGCAGTGGTCGTATTCTTTAGAAGAAAAGCGAAAAATTAATGCTGAATTATGGACAGGAGTGATGGGTATCAAAAGTGAAGTCTGGCTCCTGTCCGATTTCTTATGACAGCGAAACGGAATTTGTGACAATAAAAAACATTATTTTATGGCTTTTTGAAGAAAATAAGGGTAAAATTTGGAAAAGGTGGAATGTTTTGAGAGAAATACAGCCGTAGCGCTTGCATTGAAAAAAAGGTTATGCTATAATATCCTTTGGCAATATTGTTAAGATAGCATAACTATAAGAAAGATATACATAGTATAGATTTGGTGCTTTTTAAGATAATTAGAAATGCTTTCTAGTTCCACTATGTATGGTGATGAGCTGAAGTATGAAACCAAGACTTATAAGACTAATTGGATGTTCATGATGACAATAAAGTAGAATGGTTGATTGCTGAAAAAGTGAGGTGCTACGTGGTTGATTTGAGGGTTACAACAACACCGCTTTATCCTACTGTGAAACTTATGAGCTGGGTCATGTATATAAAAAGATAGCAATCGATAGTATCATTGTTATTGCAGAGGAAGTGGTAAAATCCTTGGGCTAGAAATAAAATGGCTGTTTCAGTGACTATGGTTGCGTTGAAAAGCCCGAAAATATGCTGCTTTCGTTGCTTGTGCTGAAATTATCAATGGATATTTCTGGATTATGCTGAAGGACCTACTTTTTGAACTCATCACAGAGATACCTTCGGTGATAAGAATGCTACGTGTATGGGATTTTCGATCGAAGCACCTAAGGCAATAATAATATTACGGGAAATCAGTCGTAAGGGCTGTTTTGCTTATGCTGAAAATGATTGATTTTTTAGGTTAAGGTTGAAGTGGATTTATTAATTGAAAATTATACGTCAATAAGATTGTAACAGGATAGTGCTTTAATCGGAGAACCTATGCTAATAAAAATATCTCACAATTAGATTTATGCAAAATAGGAGTATACTTATTGATGCTCTTCGAATATAGGGGGAAGACAAGAATATGAGCAATGTACTTGATAGAGAAAATAAAATGAATATATCTTTTTCTCCACCGGATATTTCTGAAGCAGAAATCACAGAAGTAGTAGATACGCTTCGTTCCGGCTGGATTACCACAGGCCCAAAGACGAAGTTGCTTGAAAAGAAGGTAGCTGAATGGATCGGTACGCCGAAATGTGTATGCTTGAATTCACAGACGGCTTGTGCAGAAACAGCACTTCGCATTCTCGGTATCGGTGAAGGCGACGAGGTTATCGTACCTGCTTATACATACACAGCTTCTGCCTCTGTAATTGATCATGTGGGTGCAACTATTGTGATGGTTGATTGTCAGGAGGGCAGTCTTGAAATGGACTATGATGCTGTAGAAGCCGCAATTACTGAAAAGACAAAAGCTATTATTCCAGTTGACCTTGGCGGTATTCCCTGCGATTATGAGCGTATTTTCTCTATTGTTAAATGCAAGAAAAATATTTTCAAGCCTGCAAATGAGATTCAGGAGAAACTCGGCAGAGTTGCCATCATTGCTGATACAGCGCATGCTTTTGGTGCTTCTTGGCATGGAAAAATGATAGGAAGCGTGGCTGATTTTTCAAATTTCAGCTATCACGCTGTTAAAAATTTTACAACGGCTGAGGGTGGCGCGATGGTGTGGAAACATATTGATGGAGTGGACGATGAGGAAATCTATCATCAGGCACAGCTTCTCTCTCTTCATGGTCAGTCCAAGGATGCTCTTGCTAAAACTCAGATCGGTGCATGGGAATATGACATCGTCGGCACTTGGTATAAGTACAATATGACTGATATAGCTGCTGCAATGGGTCTGGCACAGTTTGAACGCTATCCAGCAATGCTTGAAAGACGACGCGAGATTATAAACAGATATGATACTGCTTTTAAAACGATCGGTGTCGAGGTTCTGGAGCATTATACCGACGAGTATGTGTCAAGTGGACATCTTTATATCACAAGAGTCCCGGGTGTAACGGATCAGCAACGTCGTGACATCATCATCAAGATGGCAGAAGCCGGTATTGCTTGTAATGTTCATTATAAGCCCCTACCGATGCATACTGCATACAGAAATCTTGGCTTTGATATTAAGGATTATCCGAATGCGTACAAACATTATGAGAATGAGATTACACTGCCACTTCACACCAAATTGACGGATGAAGAAGTGCAGTATGTGATTGAGACTTATTGTGCGATTGTGAAAGAGTATATCTAGAGCATAGTAGAAGGAAAAGGTAGATATAGAAATGAAAAAGTGGGATGAACTGCCAGTTGCGATGCGGACTGAGGAGGTTCGCTATTACTACGATATCCTCTGTAAGAAAAAGTTCAGCCTGGCAATGAAGCGACTGTTTGACATTGTTGTCTCTGCGGTCATGCTGGTTGTTCTTTCTCCCGTATTTCTAATTCTGGCGATTGCAATAAAAATTGACTCGCCTGGTCCTGTGTTTTACAGACAAGAGAGAGTCACTATATATGGTAAGCGATTTCGCATCCACAAATTCCGCACAATGGTCAATAACGCCGATAAACAAGGCAGTTTGGTTACTGTGAAGAATGATAGTCGTGTCACAAGAGTGGGCAGCTTAATTCGCAAATGTCGGCTCGATGAGGTGAGTCAGCTCATTGACGTGTTCCTTGGTGCCATGACATTCGTGGGCACACGCCCGGAGGTTGTGAAATATGTGGGGCGGTATGCACCTGTCATGATGGCAACACTTCTTCTACCGGCAGGCATTACATCCGAAGCTAGTATTCTCTATAAGGATGAAGACAAGCTATTGGATAATGCTGAGAGTGTGGATGATGTTTATGTTGAGAAAGTGCTTCCTGGAAAGATGTACTACAACCTGAGAAGCATTGAGAATTTTAGCTTCTGGGGCGATATCGGCACTATGTTTAAGACTGTTTTTGCAGTGCTGGGTAAGGAATACAAACCGGATACCATCGGTGAAGCGGAGTTTGCGGCTACAATTGAGAAAGAAAAAGTAGAAACTATGTAAAGGAGATTATATGATGCAGATTAGACAAGTTGAGCATACGGAAAAAGATACGATCAATGATATAGTCTTTATCCATTTGAAAACGTTTACGGGTTTCTTCCTTACATTTATGGGGCAAGGATTTCTGAATCTGATGTACCGCTCCTATGCAGAATATAAGGATTCCGGGATTATTGTTGCGTTTGAAGAGGAAAAACCTGTTGGCTTTCTTGCCTATTCTGGTGATCTCAGTGGTCTCTATAAATATATGATTAAGAAACGATTGATACCTTTTGGTTGGTACAGTCTTGGTGCGTTTTTTAGAAAACCTACTGTATTCATGCGTTTGATTCGAGCTCTTTTGAAGCCTGGTGAAACTAAGCGTAATGAGAAGTATGTAGAACTTGCTTCCATCGGTGTCCTTCCTAATGTGAAGTCTAAAGGCGTTGGTTCACAGCTAATTGATGCGCTGAAGGCACAGGTGGATTTTAGTGAGTACGCTTACATTACGCTTGAGACCGATGCTGTGAATAACGAAGGAGCAAACTACTTTTACAAGAAGAATGGTTTTGTTCTTGAACGTGAATTTGAAACTAATGAAGGTCGAAAGATGTTTGAATATCGTTATCGGGGGTAGGTATGAGAATTTTATTCGTTAATGCTTATTTTATGCCTGAAATGATAGCTTTTTCACATCTTGAAAAAGATTTGATAGAGGGACTGGTCTCTGCTGGGCATGAGATAGAAGTTATTTGTCCAAAACCTACCCGTAGTGTGTCGGATGAAATCTATGAACAGTATAAATCGATAAAATCAGAAAATTTGTATGATGGGAAGGTTCATGTAAGACGCTTTTCAGCACCACGAGAAGGAAAAAATTCGTTGGTGCGTGCATTTCGATATTTTTGGTGTAATTTCCGAGAATATCAGATTGGGAAAAAATACAAGAGTATTGATGCGGTATTTGCAGTAAGTACGCCACCCACACAGGGATTGCTTGCTGGAAAACTTAGCAAAAAGCTGAATTGCCCATTCATTTATTCCTTGCAGGATATTTTTCCTGATTCGCTTGTGACTACTGGACTTGCCAAGGAAGGCTCTTTGATTTGGAAAATTGGGAGTTGGATTGAGAGAAAAACATACGGATATGCAAAGCGTATTATTGTGATTTCGGAATCTTGCAAGAGAAATCTTTTGAATAAAGGTATTTCCGAAGATAAGCTTTCTCTGATTTCCAATTGGGTGGATATAGAGCAAATCAAGCCTATTCCAAGAGAAGAGAATAAACTGATTTCTGAATATGGTATTGATGCAAATAAGTTTCTTATTGTTTATGCTGGTAATTTTGGTGCCGCACAAGGTGCTGATATTATTTTGAAGGCGGCTGAAAAATTGTCTGACAGGCAGGGAATCCAATTCATTATTTTTGGTGGTGGAGCGGAGTATGGTGCTGCTGTTGATTATGTGGAAGAACACAAATTGACAAATGTGATGATCAATCCATTATTGCCACAGGATAGAGTCTCTGAGGTATATAGTCTTGGCGATGTTGCGCTTATTACATGTAAACCTGGTGTAGGTAACAGTGGTATGCCTAGCAAGACTTGGAATATTATGGCGTGTAATACGCCAATTATTGCTTCTTTTGATACAGATAGTGATATGGCGAAGATTCTGGAAGTATCTGGTGCCGGAAGATGTATTGAAGCTGGTAATGTGGATGCTTTGGTACAAGAGATTGTGGATGCTAACAAAAGAATTATACATAAGAGCACTTTGAGATCTTACGTACGGAATCATGCAGATAGGGCGCAATGTGTTTTGGAATATGTCAAAATAATATGTAACAAATGAGATTGGAGAATAGTAATGTCATGAAAGTAATACTTCTTGCACCCACACCGCCACCTCGTGGTGGAATTGCTGGTTGGACAGCCAGAATGCTTAAAGCTGAGTTGAAAAACGGCTGGTCACTAGATGTTGTTGATGAAAAAGCAGATTCTAAAAGAGGGCTTTTTGGAGATAACGACAAAAAGAATTTGTTTGATGAAATAAAGCGATGCTTTAGAATATGGGGTGACTTGAATGAGAAGATAAAGGATTCAGAAGTCAAAGTCATTCACAGTTGTATTCCATCTTATACAGCATCAATGATGCGCGAGTATATATGTGCACTTATTACGAAAGCTCACAAAAAGAAGTTTATTATTCATTTTAGATGTACAGTTCCCAATAGTGTTAAAGGCAGGGTATCGCGTTTTTTATTAAAAAGACTATGCAATGTGAGTGATCGTATTCTTCTGCTGAATCAGCAATCTGTCGATTTTGTAAGTACTTTTACAGAGACTCCAATTGATTTGATTCCTAATTTTGTTGATTCATCGGAAGTAATTCAAAACAAAGTGATTAATCCAACCATACGTAATGTGCTGTATGTTGGTGGTGTTATTGAAACAAAGGGATGTATGGACATCATAGAAGTTGCAAAGTCTTTCCCGGACATCATTTTTACTTTAGTAGGAAATGCGAAACAAAATATTGTGGATGCAGCTGAAAAAGTGAAAAATGTGGTTCTTGTTGGCGCAGTTGATTCAGTGAAAGTCAAGGAATATATGAAAAATGCAGATGTATTTATGTTTTTAACCTATTTTTTGGGTGAAGGCTTTTCAAATGCCTTGGCGGAAGCAATGGCGATGGGACTTCCATGTATAGCTACCAATTGGGCGGCAAATAAAGATATGATTGGTAATATGGGTGGATGTATTGTTGATGTGCATGATATTGATGCAGTGAAGGTTGCATTGAATCAAATGCGTGATTCTAATATACGAACAAAAATGTCTGTGGCAAATCTTAGCAAGATAAATGAATGTTATTCGGAACAAATTGTGGTAAACAAATATGTTGATGCATATGAACTTGTAATAAAAGAAATTTGAAGGTGTGTAACATGGGAAAAAAGATATTAATCATAACTACTGGCTGGTTTCCTGAAGGTGATGCGGGTGCTATACGGCTTAAAAATGTGGGCAAAGCACTTATTGCAGGAGGGTATGAAGTTACAGTTTTATGCCGTGGAAAATTGAACGATGAAGATACAATAGATGGTATCAAATATATTTCACTAAGAAATTTGGCAGGCAACAAATTAATAGCTGGTTATGATTATCTTCGTTTTCCAAGCAAAATCAAAAAGTATCTCAGAAAAAACATTGAATGCCTTCACGGAATTTACATATATAATGCTCACATAAAGGTATTTGAGTACTGTAAAACGATATGCAAAAAATATAATGTTAAATTGATTCACGATTGTGTTGAATGGTATTCTCCCGAGAATTGCCCAGGTGGAGAAAAAAGCAGAAGTTATAAGGAAAAGAACCGGATAAACACAGAAATTCTTGATAATGAATTTAAAATTATTGCTATAAGCAAATATCTTGAAGAATATTTCAAAGCAAAAAAAATAGAGACTTTGCGTTTGCCGATATTATGTGATAGTAAGGAATGTGCAGAACCTAAAAAAAAGAACAGTGAACAATTAACGCTTTTTTATGGCGGATTCCCGGCACGTAAAGATAATATTGGAAACATACTTGATGCGGCACTTCTTCTAACAGAAGAAGAACGGGAAAAGATAAAGATCGTGTGGGTAGGCCCAACGAAGCGTGATTTGGTTGAGGTCGCAAGCTTTTCAGAAAGCACAATAAACGAGTGTTCTTCGATTCTCGATATTAAAGGTAAGTTGCCGCGCGCAGAGTTGTTGAAACTCATGGAAGAAGCTGATTTTGCACTCTTGATACGCGATGCAAGTCTTCGATATGCAAAAGCCGGTTTTCCAAGCAAAGTTGTTGAGGCACTTGCCAATGCTACTCCGATGCTGTGTAATTTATCGTCTGACTTGGATGAATATCTTGTGGATGGCTATAATGCTATTCTTGCAAAGGATCACACGCCGGAGGCTCTTGCGGAAGCGTTGCGAATTGCGCTGAATTTAAGTGCTGACGAGAAGAACGCCATGAGCAAAAATGCTCTTGATACAGCTAAAAATATGTTTGATTACAGATTGTATGTTGAGAATATCAGCTCATTTATTGGGTGATGTTAGTTAATTGAGGTGCCAGAATGAAGATAGGATTTGCCATTGGAACATTAAACTATAGTGGAGCAGAGAAAATTGCTAGATACTTGATAGAGGCTTTGTATAAAAAAGGACATGAAATAGGTATCATTTTGCTTGGCGGAGAAGGACCATACGATGACTTCACATACTGTAAGCAGTTTGTGATCAAAACAACGGGCAATCGCTATCTGCGTACTTACAGTAGGCAGCAGAGGATACGAGAGATTGTAAAGAATGAAAATTATGATGTTATTGTTTCTTTCGGGGTTAAGTTTAATTTGGATGTAATGGAAGCTCTTCGTTTCTCGAAAACTGCTGTTATCCTTTGTGAGAGGAATGACCCAGTTAGTGATCCGCGCAGAAAAATATTGCGTGTTCGACGTAAACTGATATACAAAAAAGCCGCGGGGTTTGTTTTCCAGACCGACAGAATAGCAGATTTCTTTGGAAAAAAGATTTCTGAGCGCGGTACTGTCATTCCAAACTTTATTGAGGAACAGTTGCCTTATCTTTACAATGAAAAAGCTGATAATAATATCGTTTTGACGGCAAGACTTGATGATGTGCAGAAGAATATCTCTATGTTACTTCGTGCATTCAAGACCTTTACAGAAACACATGATTATAAGTTGTATTTGGTTGGCAATGGTCCAGATGAACGGAAATTTAAGGATTATGTTGCACAAAACGGTTTGAGTGACAAGGTTATATTCACGGGACGACAGAATTCCTATGATTATTTGAAGATAGCGAAGATATTTGTACTTCCTTCGTATTATGAGGGAATGCCGAATTCGCTGATTGAGGCACTTGCTACCGGAATCCCCAGCATTTCAACGGATTGCTCCGGCGGTGGTGCTGCATATTTGATTCGAGATCATGTAAACGGAATTCTTATCCCTATTGATGGTGAAAAAGAACTTGTTGAAGCCCTCAAAGAGCTTGCGGATAATGCGGAATTGCGTAGGCAATATTCTAAAGAAGCTTACAAACTGAATGAGCGCTTGGAATTTAATAAGATCATTGATATGTGGATATCATATATCGAGAAAATTGCCGCTAAAAAGTAATAATGAGGATAAGGGAATGAAAAAGGATAGATCTATATTGTAGCTTTGGATGAGTTTAATAGAGATCATACTGTATTTATGTCATAAGGACATCTTTGATGTAGATATGGAGCAATGGAATAAGTACCATGTATA
This sequence comes from Lachnospiraceae bacterium, assembly GCA_026169045.1. Classification (GTDB taxonomy): domain Bacteria; phylum Bacillota; class Clostridia; order Lachnospirales; family Lachnospiraceae; genus Fimimorpha. The sequence goes on from JAPFDH010000121.1 coordinate 25,117, forward strand.
TAAAAAAGAGGGGATTCTTTCTCTAAATTATTTGCTTTGGTTTTATAAATCGTTTGGATCAAGTTTCATTTTCCGTATAATAGATTCAAGAAGGTTTTATATATACTGAAACCATTTATTGAGTATTCCCCATTGTTATAGAAATGTATGAGTGGATTAAGGAATGATTAATGAGCTTTCATAATATAGGAAGTATTATCAATGTGTTAAAAGCTGGGAAGAATATAATTGTTGATCAAGGTGTTACTATTGGAGCAGGAAGAACCAACTAAGAAGATAGAAATACTCTTATCCTTGGAGATAATGTCAAGGTGCTTATAAATGCAGTTGTTTTTGTGATATAAATATTGGAAATAATATAATTTATCGGAACAGGCGCAGTATTATTTATCTTGGTGTTGGATAACAGTATTGTCATTGGAAAACTGGTGAGTATAATTGAGTGTCAGAAAAGTAGTTGAAAATGGTTGTTTGGAGGCGTATGAATGGGGAAGAGTATTAAATTATCCATGCATACAATGATGCTTGGCATAATCGCATTGTGTGTTATTCTTACAGTTACATATGAGGGAACGGGATTATCCAGTTTACCGATTGCATCTGTCGCAATATATATTTGTTTTGCAGTTGGATTGTTATATACATTTCTAAATAGAACAATAAAACTTCATTGGTCTTATTATGCACTTTTGTTTTTTGGAATATGTCTATCAGTATCCATGCTGTATTCACCTACAAGCAAAGAAATTCAAGGAATCTATATTTACCGGTTTTGGACTTCCGCAATATTTTTTTTCCTTGTATGTAATGTGGTAAGAGCACGCCGAGATATTAATGTGCTTTTAATGAGTATAGTTGTGTCTGGAGTAGTATTGTCTATTACAGTTTATGCAGAATATGGTATATCAAATCTTTTTGCTTTAGAAGGAAGATTGATTTTCGGCGATATTAATATGCTTGCAGGATATTGTGCGTTTTCAATCGTGACAGCATTTGCTTATTGTATATCATATCAAGAGAAACGTATTTTAGCTATTATTGCAATAGTTACCTGTATCCCTATGGTAATGTTTTCCGGATCCAGAAAGGCAGTTATACTAATTACTGTTGGAATAATTACATTTCTTTTTATGTATGGAAATAATAAAGCGTTATTAAAAAAAATATTCATTGCTGCAATTTTGATTGGATTGTTAATAATTCTTATTGAGAGAGTCCCTGCGTTTAATGGAATTAGAGTACATTTTGAAGAAATGTTTAATCTTTTCTCTGGTGGAGATGATTTGAATGTAGGAGACCAAAATCGTATTAACTTTATTGAGGATGGTCTGGTTGCATTTTTAGAAAGCCCCATTTGTGGGAAAGGATTTGTCAGTTCTTATTATTATTTGGGAGCATATACTCATTGCAACTTTGTTGAGTTGCTTATGAATAATGGAATTTTGGGATTTGCTTCGTATTATTTTATACGTTTAAAAATTATAAAAGATTGTGCAAAGATTAAGGTCAAAGACAATTTTTATTTTATATTGTGTTTGACATTTTCGGCGATGATGTTATTTAGTGATATTGGAGTTGTAACATTTTATAATAGATATTATATGGTAATCACAGCGATATGCATAAAGATACTTGACGTTGAAAGAAATAACAAATAAGAGGTGAAGCTATGAACAAAATGCATTTAGAAAAAAGGCTTCTATGCTTAATGAATAAATTACGCTTTCCATTCCTATATCTAATAAGCTTTGGTAAAGTTAAAGCTATTGGTTCGCAATATAGTTGTATGAAAACAAAATTTAAAACTTATGAAGGAATGATATATATGGGTGAGGGGTGTCATATTGAAAATGGGACACTCATTCAAGCAAGTAATGGCACAATAGAACTTGAGGGTAGTATATATATTAACAGAAATTGCACAGTTGTTGCTCATAATAATATTCATATTGGAAAAGGAACAACTATAGGGCCGAATGTGTGTATTTATGACCATGACCACAATTATAGAAAAACAGGGAGCTATCTTTTATCAGCACCTGTTGTGATTGGAAAAAATGTGTGGATTGGTGCCGGTTGTATTATTTTGCGAGGAAGTGTGATTGGTGATAATTGTGTCGTAGGTGCAGGTTCCGTAATTAAAGGCGAATATCCAATGAATACGTTACTCATATCAAAACGTGAAATAGAAATCAAAGATATCCCCAAGGAAATTAAACAATGAGCCTTTTTACGAATAAAACTCTTTATATCACCTATTGTCAGATGCCCTATTGTTGGAGACACAAATTGCACTTTGATTTCGGTGTTTCTGCCTTCCCGACTGCGCAATCATGTGGGTGAGCGCATATTGTCGTAGCCTTGTTTGAAAGGCAGGCTTTTTTAACTGCTTTTGAAATAAGGCCATGACAATGGTCACAGCCTTTATAAATATGATTTAAAACTTCATCAATAAAGTCCTTGTTTGTCGACCGCAGCCCGGATGGTTTCGGTATTAATCAATTTCCTGGTCTGTTGAGAGCCAAGGGTCAGGGCGTCTGTCATTAGGTTATCAATTGACGAGGATTTTTGGGGTAAAGTTATGCACAGCAGTAAGGGCTGCAGTATCAGTAATGGATGCCGAAGAGCCTGCCAGCTGGAGTTTATGCAGGATATGTTTTGAAACTTCGCTATCGGATAGTTCAGCATAGTCGTAATGAACCATGATGTGCTTGCGAAGGGGTATTATTAAAGTGGGGTTCTCTACATAGAACTAGCGTAAAACAGTTCGTGGAATCATAGTCGTAGTTCATTAATATCTTGGCATCATTGAGAATGTCGGTGCCTAGGTATTGTGTCTCATCAATGGCAAGGAGCAGTGACTGATGTTTTCTTTATACAGATAATAAATCTGTTCTTGAATGGCACAGAGTTGTTTGTAGAAATCAGCAGCACTGAATGTGGAGAGACAGAGGTATTCCATGTGGAAGAGGCTTGGATTTAAACTGAAAACAAAATAATGCAGACAGAAATTTTTTCACATATCGGGTCTGGCAGTAAAAACTCCGATACTGCGGATATCTTTAAGATAATTCGGATGGTCCGTCTTACGGATAGGGATATGGTGTTGTAGGAGTGTATGTAATAATGGAATTCATATTCGGTGTGTAAAGCTACTGTTCCTTTAAGATGCAGAAATGGCGTTCTACTTTACCCTTGTTGGTTACGTTCTGTATTTTCATATGTATATAGAAGGAAGCCAGGTGATACACAGATCATGGAAATGCGTCTATTTGAGCAGCTGTTATCCATGTACGGTTTATCGGGGATACCATGGGCAATAGCACATTTTAAAACTTTCTGGAAGTTAGCGGCATTGTCATTCTAAAATAGCTTTCCGCCAACCAGAAGTTGGGAATGGTCGAAGATGATCATGATGACATACACCTTGCGGGATTTGTCATCTTCCGTGATGTAGGGACGATAGCAAATGTCTGCTTGCTAGATTTTTCAAACTCATCCTTCTTATAGGCTTTCCGATCCTTTAAATTCGGATCACTGACCGTCCTGTGGATAAAGGAATTTTACATTAAAGAAGTCACGGATCTGTGGTGTATTCATGCGGGTGAAATTCTGCTTGAGATGGTAGATTTCATTGATAGTTTCATCGTTAAGTGTTCGGGAAACGTCTTTGTCTGACTTGCCCTTTGGCATGAAGGCATCCAGAACGCCAATGGTGTACTGGGATTTTTGTTTCTCCAGTGTCTTGTAGCCTGTAGGTAACGGACGAACCGTTAGGCAGGATAAGAGGTTTTGTGGTAACACGCTGATAATAAGCGTTAGTTAAGACATCAGGATAAAGCCCATGGACCACGGAGGCGATGAGTGCGAAGGGGAACTGAGCCACTTCAGCGTTGCGTTTGGTCTGTTCGATGGATGCATCTTTTTGTATAGATAAATTCTCCTTATTCGTTTTGCTTCGTCATTGGGAAATTGAAAAAGGAACCCCATACTCTTGTCATATGGTTAGAAAAGAAAGATATTAGGAGAAGAAATCGTGTCTGGTATTGCGTGTTTTTTGGGACTGGTTAAGACAGGATTTTGGTGGAATTGCAGGAACATGTGGGCGCGAGCCTAATGAAATTCATGGAAAAGGCAGAATAAGAGTCCAACCAGATGAGCTGTCTGAGAAAACGGAGTTATCCGCTTCGGAAGCATCCAGTATGTCAAGTCACTGCTCTTTATGGGACATCAATAAAGCCAGCTATTTACGGAATAGCTTTTCTGAGCCATCAAAGCGCGCGTAGAGCTGTTCGATAGTATGAAGCCCGGCAAAGTATTACACGCAAGATGCAGAGATTATCTTTCGGCCTTTTGTTGGTTTAGAAGTTAATGATGGATTTATCGTAGTAATTGTGAATGTGGCAGTTGCCAGTGCTTCTATAGATGTAGCAGTTTTGCAGATGAGGATGAAATTGCGTTATATAGAAGTCAAAAAGAGATTTTGATGAAGTTTTTATACGAATTAGCTTGCATAATAGTAAGTTTTTTCTTATCATAGTAGTTGCATAGTGACTGTTAATATGTTAAGTCATAATAATTAGAACTTAGAACCTGCTTACGACGCTTGGTGTGTGAGAAAAAAAACGAACTGTGGTAGGGGCTGTTCTTTCTCTTTTTGTTTTTAGTCGCAAAACGGTTTATAAGGGAATCGGAAAGAATGGTCAATAGGACAGAAAAATTCGCCGTAATTCACAAGCACGTTAGGATAGACAATATAGGGGAGATGCCTAATCTGATCTGCAGTAAAACTACCGTAGGTTGGAGCTATAATTTGATGTGTGACAACCTATAAAGTGTAATAGTGAGAAACATAATAACATGAAAAGGTATAAGTATATTAAATGCTTGTGGATGAAGAGAAATCCTCTCGAATATGCTAACAAAATAGGTGTAACATTAGGAAAAGGAATAAAGCTAATCGATAATCTAAGTTGGGGTTCAGAGTCTTACCTAACAGAAATTGGAGAGGATTGTTTATTATCAGGTGGGGTAACATTTATCAATCGTGACCGAAGTATCCGCTTTTTTCAGTACATTGGCAAAGGGAAAGCTTTGCACAAGTTTGGGCGGATCAGAGTTGGAAACAATTGTTTTATTGGATCTAGGTCTATGATATTACCTGGAGTGGTTATGGGAAATAATGTAATCATTGCAGGGAGGGGGGGGTGGCAACCAAAAATATTCTTGATAATGAAATATAAGTGGTAATCCAGCATACTTTATTTCGAATATTGATAACTATTATAATAAATGTGAAAAAATTGTCTTTATGCTATGGATGAAGAAATGTATGAGCATTTAAAGGAAACATTGCTTGAGCGATTTTGAAATATGCATATGTAGATAGTAATTATTCATTAATACAATAAATATTGAAAGAAGGATAAAGAAATGAGTCTTTTTACAAATAAAACCCTTTTAATCACCGGTGGAACCGGTAGCTTTGGTAACGCTGTCCTTAATCGGTTTTTAAAGACCGACATCGGGGAAATACGTATTTTCTCTCGTGATGAAAAGAAGCAGGATGATATGCGACACGAGTTCCAGGTAAAGATGCCGGAAGTAGCTGATAAGATTAGCTTCTATATTGGCGATGTACGTGATCTTGCTTCTGTAAAGAATGCTATGCACGGCGTTGATTACATATTCCATGCCGCAGCTTTGAAGCAAGTTCCGTCCTGCGAGTTTTTTCCGATAGAAGCGGTCAAGACCAATGTCCTCGGCACAGAGAATGTTCTGACAGCTGCCATCGAAGCAGGCGTCAAGAATGTTGTTTGTCTTTCTACCGATAAGGCAGCATACCCTGTAAATGCTATGGGAACTTCCAAAGCTATGATGGAAAAAGTTATTGTAGCAAAAGCTCGGACAACCTTTACCACCAAGATCTGCTGTACTCGCTACGGTAATGTTATGTGTTCCCGTGGTTCAGTTATTCCTCTTTGGATTGACCAGATTAGAAACGGTAATCCTATCACTCTTACTGAACCAACTATGACCCGTTTTATAATGTCGCTTGACGAGGCAGTTGATTTGGTTCTCTTTGCCTTCGAGCATGGTGAATCTGGTGATATTCTCGTTCAGAAAGCACCCGCCTGCACTATTCAGACCCAGGCTGAAGCAGTCTGTGAGTTGTTTGGTGGCAGGAAGGAAGACATTAAGGTTATCGGTATCCGTCATGGTGAAAAGATGTATGAAACACTTCTTACAAACGAGGAATGTGCCCATGCTATTGATCTGGGTAATTTCTATCGTGTACCTTGTGACAAGCGTGGTTTGAACTATGACAAGTATTTTAATAAGGGTGATACTGAACGAAATACTCTTACTGAATTCAACTCAAACAATACACAGCTTTTGACTGTAGAGCAGACAAAGGATAAGATAGCTTCTCTTACATATATCCAGGAAGAATTGGAAAAAGATAATAAGTAATCTAATGCCAATAGATAGCTGGATATTTATGAGGTGATGGAATGAAGTTAATTATTATAGGCACTGGTGGCTATGGTCGGATTGTGGCTGAGATTGCTCGATAAAGCAGTTGTTGTTCTGATATATTGTTTTTGGAGATCAATTCGACTGCTAAAGATGTCGTTGGAAAATGCTCGAAATACATCAATTTCATAGACTCTAATACTGAGATTTATACGGTTTTCAGTGATGATGAAGTGAGACTTCATTGGATAAAAAGATTGAGTCCGCTGGTGGCACAGTTCCAACACTCATTCATATGACTGTCTACGTGAACCCAGAAGCCCATTGACAATGATCCAGTTGTTTTATCCAAAGCAGTTATCAATACGGGAGTAACTGTGAAGTGAGGCTGTATTGTTAACTGTGGTGCTATCATTGATTATGGTGGTGTGATCAAAAAAGGTGTTCACATCTGCCTCAGAGCGATTATCAAAGCAGAAAATCAGATACCCCAATTTATGAAAGTTGAAGCCGGAATTGTTATAGAGAATAGAACCTATTTACTGAAGGAGGAATGAATAACAATGGACTACAATACAATCCAATGGAAAAATAACGGCAAGCTGAAACTGCTGATCATTGTGGGTACTCGCCCAGAGATCATCCGTCTTGCAGCCGTTATCAATAAAACTCGTACATATTTTGACACAATTCTTGCTCACACGGGACAGAATTACGACTACAACCTCAATGGCGTGTTTTTCAAGGATCTGAAACTTGCCGATCCTGATGTATATTTGAACGCAGTTGGTTCTGACCTTGGCGAGACCTGCGGCAACATCATTGCACAGAGCTACAAGCTGATGGTTGCGATCAAGCCGGATGCTGTATTGGTTCTCGGCGATACCAATAGTTGCCTTTCCGTCATTGGTGCAAAGCGTCTGCATATACCGATTTTCCACATGGAAGCCGGAAATCGCTGCAAGGACGAGTGTCTGCCTGAAGAAACTAACCGCCGCATCGTGGACATCATCTCCGATGTAAACATGGCGTATTCTGAGCATGCACGCCGCTATCTTGCTGATTGTGGACTTCCCAAGGAGCGTACCTATGTGACAGGTTCTCCTATGGCGGAAGTTCTTCACAATAATCTCGCTGAAATTGAAGCATCTGATATTCATGCTCGTCTCGGATTGGAGAAGGGTAAGTATATCCTGCTTTCAGCACATCGTGAGGAGAACATTGATACAGAAAAGAACTTTATCAGTTTGTTTACGGCAATCAATAAGATGGCTAAAAAGTATGATATGCCGATTCTGTACTCTTGCCATCCGAGAAGCCGGAATCGTCTTGCTGCAAGTGGTTTCCAATTGGATGAGCGTGTGATTCAGCACGAACCCCTCGGTTTTCATGAATATAACTGTCTGCAAATGAATGCGTTTGCTGTCGTATCTGACAGCGGTACACTTCCAGAAGAAAGCTCTTTCTTTACCAGTATTGGACATCCGTTCCCAGCAGTATGTATCCGCACTTCTACCGAACGTCCTGAAGCATTGGACAAAGCTTGCTTTATATTGTCTGGTATAGATGAAAAGGGACTTCTTCAGTCTGTAGATACCGCTGTGGAGATGAACAGAAACGGTGACTACGGTATTCCTGTACCGGATTATATTGAAGAAAATGTGTCCACGAAAGTAGTTAAAATCATCCAGTCTTACACTGGTGTGGTCAACAAGATGGTTTGGAGAAAAGACCAGTAATTCAAAAAACAAGACGAATAATCCTCAAGGAGTAAAACCAATATGAATATATTAGTAACAGGTGCAAAGGGAATGGTGGGAACCGCCCTTGTGAACAATCTGAAGAATATCCGAGATAACAAGAATAGAACAAGACCGAATCTCAAGATTGATGAAATCTACGAGTATGATATTGATTCTACCGTGGAGGAACTGGACGCATATTGCAAAAAAGCAGATTTTGTGTTCAACCTTGCTGGTGTAAACCGTCCTGAAAATCCAGAGGATTTTATGAAGGGCAACTTTGGTTTTGCATCTGATTTGCTCAATAATCTTAAAAAGTATGGTAATAAGGCAACAATTATGCTTTCTTCCTCTATTCAGGCGACTCTGGCAGGCCGTTTCGGCAACTCCGAGTATGGCCGTTCCAAGAAAGCTGGAGAAGAGCTGTTCTTTGACTATGCGAAAGAAACTGGTTCAAAGGTTGCCGTTTATCGCTTCCCGAACTTGATGGGGCATTCCAGACCTAAGTATAATTCTGCTGTATCCACATTTTGCTGGGCAGTTGCTAATGACGAGGAGTTCACAGTCAGCGACAGAAATGTTGTGCTTGAATTGCTCTACATTGATGATCTTGTAGATGGTATGTATGATTTGCTTGAAGGAAAAGAAGCACACTGCGAATTTGACGGCGTTGAAACTGTGTCGGATGAAAACGGACGCTATTGCTATGTTCCTGTTACTCACAAAGTAACCCTTGGTGAAATTGTGGATTTGCTTGCTGAATTCAAGGAGCAGCCGACTACACTTATGATGCCAAAGATGCCAGAAGGCTCCTTTTCAAAGAAACTTTATAGTTTGTATCTGACTTATCTTCCGACTGACAAGTTTAAGTATGCCTTGAAAATGAATATAGACGACAGAGGTTCTTTCACCGAACTTGTTCATACAGAAGATTGCGGTCAGGTCAGTATCAACATCAGTCGTCCCGGTATTACCAAGGGACAGCATTGGCACAACAGCAAGTGGGAACAGTTTATCGTGGTTGCAGGACATGGACTGATTCAGGAGCGCAACATCAACACAGGTGAGATTGTGGAGTTTGAAGTAAGCGGAGATAAAATCGAAGCGATTCATATGATTCCCGGTTGGACGCATAATATCATCAATCTTAGTGATAACGAAAATCTCGTCACAGTGATGACCTGCAACGAGATTTTCAATCCAAACAGACCGGATACCTTTTATGAGCCTGTATAAAAGAATCAACCTTATTCATAGGTCAATGTTGTAGATTGGATATTGTTGATAAATATGCGTTGGGATAAAAATGACTTGTTAATCAATTTAAATATTCAAGAGGTATAGGTATATGAAACAGCCCTTTTTTAGTGTTATTATTCCGGTTTACAATGTTGAGAATTTTTTAGAAGATAGTGTGAGATCAGTAACGTCGCAAGATTTTACTGATTATGAGGTCATATTGGTGGACGACGGATCGAAGGATTCAAGTGGACAAATATGTGACCAATTGGCACAGGAAGATCCTTCTCACATAAGGGTTCTTCATATTGAAAACAGCGGACCCTTGTTGGCAAGAAGCCGGGCTTTGAAGATTGCTTTCGGAAAATATTTCATGTTTTTGGATTCCGATGATATGTATGTTGATGGTATCTTTAAAAGGATGTATGATATCATCGCGCTTCATCAAGCTGATATGGTATTGTTTGACTTCAGCTTGGTCTACAGTAAGGAGCGATGTGTTCGCTATACCCTAGGAAATGAGGACAATACGGTCTTTTCCGGGACAGGCATTAATACTTTGCGTCGGATGTATATTGAAAGTTCCTCAATCAACAGTCTGTGTAATAAATGCATTCAAAGAGAATTGTTTGATCTGAATTTTGACTATACCGCATTTACAGGACTAAAGCAGTCAGAAGACAGGCTGATGATTGCCCCTTTGCTTGATCGCGCCGAAAAGGTGGTGTATGTGAAGGAGTCCTTGTACAAATATCGTATGCGTGAAGGCAGTACACAACATAACTTTCGGCTGAAAAATTACAAGGATGTGCAGGTCGTAAATCGTTTTGTTGAAGATTATAAAAAAAAGTGGCAGCTTATAGACAGCCTTAACGTGGATACGAGATCTCTTTCATTTGCCTATAACGTTTTATTTTCCATTGCTGAAATTCGAGATAAAAAAGAACGGTATGTGTCATTTTGGGAAGCAGCAGCGTATATTGCCGAAGATGAGAACTTTATTTCTGCTGTAAATTCAGTTGGAATACGTAAATTCTCAAAGAACAGACAAACCGCGCTCAAGCTGCTGTCCAAAAATTATCTTCGCGCTGCATATGCGTATTTCAGATTGGCGATTCTATTGAATAAAGTAAAACGCAAGGGATAAGATTAGTGTTTATCAAAAAGATTCTATATAATTTTGGATTATCATGGATGTATTCGTAAGGGATAGTAAATGAAAAAAATATATATAAGAGCTTATTGCAAGCAGAATTTAGGTGATGACCTGTTTATTCAGACGTTGGTAAGAAGATATCCTGAGGCTGTATTTTATCTTTTTGCCGATCCTAAGTATTTAACTTCATTTTTGGGTGAATCAAATTTGAAGGTAACGTCATTTGTTGAGTATTTTGTTTTTCGTATGTTTCGCAAGTTTCATTTGGTGACGATGGAATCCGTTCATCACTTTTTCCACAAAAGATGCGATGCTGAGGTTCATATCGGGGGATCTGTTTTTATCGAACCGCTAACCTGGGAATCTCAAGCAATAAGATGCCAAAAATTAGATTGTGCTGATTTTTACATAGGGACGAATTTTGGTCCATATAGGTCTCCGAGCTTTTTAGACACTGTAAAATCAAAAGTAGCACACGCAAAGGACTGCTGTTTTAGAGATCGATATTCCTACGATCTTTTCAAGGGAATGCAGAACACACGTTATGCTCCCGATGTGCTTTTCGGTTATCATTATTTTCCTAAGAGAAAGAAGGGAAATGGATTGGGAATCAGTGTCATTTCCCTTGAAAACAGAGCTAATCTTTCAAAAATGAAAGAAGTGTATTACCGAACTATTGCTGAAGCCTGTGATATTTGTGCTTCAAGGGGATTTCCGGTCTCTTTATTTTCTTTTTGTAAAGAAGAAGGGGATGAAAAGGCTATTGCCTCGATTCTTAAATATGCAGAACACAAAGAGCGAGTTCGTGTCTGTAAGTATCATGGGGATATTTCCGCATTTCTCAATGATATGAATTCGTGTGAATGCATCGCTGCTACGAGATTTCATGCTATGATTTTGGGTTGGGCTATGAAAAAAAAGGTGCTACCGATTTTATACAGCAAGAAACAAGCAACAGTTATAGCGGACATTGATTACAGAGGTCCAGTTTGGAATTTAATGGATGAACAAACTTACGCAGCAGATAGGCTTGTCTCCGATTGTTTTGAGAATGAGATTCAAAATATGGCAAATTCGGTTGAGTTATCGGAAAAACAATTTGCAGCGTTAGATGATTATATGAGAGACAAAGGAAAGTGTTAATATGGGAATACGCAGTTTTATTAAATACAAAAAGACAGAGAAAAGAAATAAGAAACTGGCACATTTGGGAAATCATTGTTTTATACATCCTACCGTGTGCTTTAGTGCTCCAGAAAAAATTTCGATTGGAGACTATGTGCATATTCAACCGAATTGTCAATTGTATGGTCAAGGCGGTGGCATAACAATAGATACGGGAACGATTTTTTCAACGGAAATCTGTATCTTTGCCCGAAATCATCATTATAACAGCGACGATTTACAGTATATTCCCTATGATCAGCGGTTTGTGGAACGACATGTTCATGTCGGAAAATACGTGTGGGTTGGTGCAAGAGCAATGATTATGGCCGGTGTTACTGTAGGTGACGGGGCGGTAATTGCCGCTGGTGCAGTGGTTACAAAGGATGTTCCAAGTTGTGCCGTTGTAGCCGGAAATCCAGCAAAAATTATAAAAGAGCGGAATAAGGACGTTTTCATGAAACTAATGTCTGAAGACAAAGGATATATAAAGAATATGAAAAATTATTGATATAGGAGGGTTGGTATGTTTAAGAGAAGAAAAGGAGAAAGCGCCCTCTCATTAATTTTCATGATTTTCATATCATGTGCGGCTCAAATTGTCAGTGTTATGAAGTCTTCTGTTGTAGCTGGAACTTTTGGCGCTTCTGAAGCAATGGATGCCTACCATTTTGCAAATTCAATTATTTCGCTGTTGTTTGGAATTGTGGCATCTGGTATTCCGACGATCATCTTACCATCCTATGTAAAAAAACAGGATCGGAAGGGTATTGATGCATTTATTACATTGATATACGGAAGCCTATTTATCTTTATTGCCCTTCTTATTGCTTTTCGATATCAAATTGTATATGTTTTTACTGACAGAAGTGAGATGTTTGCAAATATCGCATGTAATGCCCTTTTGGTACTGGCGTTTTGTCAATATCTCAACTCTGTTTTAGGGATTACTTCAGCGTATTTTCAATCGAAGGGACATCTCAACATTCCCAAAATAATCAATTTGTTGTCACAGATGGTTGTTTTGCTTCTTCTGATGATTCGCAATACTGATGATATATATGAATATATATGGATCATTGGTAGCGGACTGGTGATTAACTTTATATTGGATGTTGTTATTGCAATTTGTGTTGGTTGGCGTTTTAAACCGTGTTTTCAATGGAAAAACAGTGTTACCAAGGATTTGTTGAAGGTGTTTGCTCCAATTATGTTCAGCAGCGGCGTATATCAGTTGACGTTGTTTATTGATTCCATGGTTGCCTCAAACCTTGACGAAGGAAAGCTTACGATATTAAATTATTCGAACATGATTGTGAACATGATTAGTTCCTTGATTATAGGGAATATGCTGATTTATATTTATCCGAAATTGATAAGAAGACTGAGTGATGGAGAAAATCAGCCGTATTTTTGGAATCAAACCACATTTTTTCATTTCGTTGTTTGTATGTTATTCGTTGGTTTCGTTACGGTAGGAAAAGAAGGAATTGCTCTTCTTTTTCAACGAGGGCTTTTTGACGAAAATACAACCTTATATGTTTATGCGGGGGCTGTTTTGTATATTTTTGGATTGCAATTCAATATTATCCGAGATATGCTATATCGTTATTTTTATTGTTTGGGTAACACCAGGATTCCGGCAAAAAATAGCTTGATTGCTAGTATTGCAAACGTGGCGCTTAGTATCTTTTTAGCGCAATTTATGGGATTGTTCGGAATCATACTAGGAACGGTATTGTCTACTGTGCTTTCTCTCGTCATGATTTTGGCGCGTTTTCATAAGAAAGAGAAAATTGACCATAGCTTTCTCAGTGCGCTTGCTCGATATTTGAAAAACATATTGGCGGGAGCAGTGACTATAGGCATTGTGCTATTGGCAAAGCAATTATTCACCATTGATAATTATTTTGTTGCAATCGCTGTTTACGGTGTTGAAACAGTTGCAATCTATTTAGGAATTACGTTACTTATTAATAAGCGCACAATAAAGGCAATTAAAGAATGAATCTTGAGGCACATCAACAGATATAGGTCTAAAGATAGATGAAAAATCATATTGGTTGTGTAGGACATCGAATTTGTGAATTGCACAATTAGATCAAAAAGTCTGCTATTAAAAAAATACACATGAAGGAGCATAAAACCATGTTACTACAAAATGTGTCTCTACAAAATAAGACTATTCTCGTAACCGGAGTAGTCAGATTTATTGGTTCAAATCTTGTTCTTAAGCCTTCTTACGCATGCATCCCCGATTTACATTGTCGGAATCGATAAATACGATTTGTCAATCAAGGAGTGGGGTCTTGTGAAGAGTGTGAAGGAGGTGGTAAATCCCCCCCCTGTCCACCAATGTCATTAAGTTTAGAATCTACGACTAAGGGAGTGTCGCAAAATCATCAAAATAAATGATTGAGCGGCACTTCCGCTCGTTACAGCAAAAAATCCGGCGTTCTGCTCTGGTTTCAGCGCAGATCGTCGGATTTTTGCCGTACTTTAATAAAGCCTCCTGACAGTCC
>JAPFDH010000098.1 GCA_026169045.1 Lachnospiraceae bacterium
ATATGTTACCGGGCAGTATAGTGACGGATGGGGAGAAGGGTTTGAACAGCAGGAAATCCAAGTCGGAGATGGAGAAATCTATGTTCATTTTTGGCAGAGCGATGACTATGAAATTCAGATCAGTGATCCCGATTATCAACAAAAGGAAACGGAAATGAGACGTCCGAAGATGCAGCTTGTGGGACAGGATGGAAATGTGTTTTCTATTCTGGCAAGGGCAAATAAACTGCTTCAGGCAAATGGGCAGGGACAAGAGGCAAAAGAAATGATTGCACGTGTCCAAAAATCAGAGAACTATTATCAGGCTCTTCATATCATCAGTGAATATGTAGAGACGGAATTGAGTGAAGATTTTCAGAAAGCCACCAAGCCGCCAAAGAAACGTGGGAAGGAAGAATGCCGATGAAGTTCGCTTTTGCCATATCATAAAAGATATGGGAAGAAAAAATAGCAGAAACCGATGAAAAAGATAAGAAACAGCCAAAGCGCTGATAAGAAAGGATGATGCCTATGGAGAATACCCTGCAGTTAGGGAACTTATTGAAAGAAGGAACATACCCAGAGGAATATACCGGAGGGGAGAAGTGGACGATCCTGCATGGAGATACGCTGAAACTGGTGAAGGCATTTCAGCCGGGGATTTTTGATGCAGTAATCACCGATCCGCCGTATGCGTCCGGGGGAACGAAGCAGAATGAAAGAAACCGTACTACCAATCAGAAATACAGCAGTATGAAGGCTGAAAATGCCTTACCGGATTTTGATGGGGATAACAAAGACCAGCGTTCCTGGACACACTGGATGGCAGAGTGGCTTTACGATGTGCGGAAAGCCTGCAAGATCGGAGCTCCTATCTGTCTTTTTATTGACTGGAGACAATACCCGTCCATTACCGATGCCCTTCAGTGGGCAGGCTGGATCTGGAGAGGGACAGCGGTGTGGGATAAAGGAAACTCCCGTCCGCAAAAAGGGCGTTTCCGCCAGCAGGCTGAATATATTGTGTGGGGCAGTAACGGACCGATGCCTATCAGCCGTCCGGTGTCCTGTCTTCCCGGTGTGTTCCGCTATGGAAATCCCCAGAACCGTATCCATGTGACAGAGAAGCCTTTGCAGCTTATGAAAGATGTGATCCAGATCTGCGAGCCAGGTGGAAGGATCTTAGACCCCTTTGCCGGAGCTGGGACAACCATCCTTGCAGCCGTAGAGGAAGGATATGAGGCAGTGGGCATCGAGGTGACGGATGCTTATTATAAGCTGGGAAGTGACAGGGTAAAGTTTGCACTGGAAGCAAAGGAAAAAGAAGAAAGCGAGAAATAACAAGGGCATCCACATGGATGTCCAAATTTATTTCAGAAGAAGAAATGTGCATCCACATGGATGCAGGAAAGGGGACTTATGGACAGAGTCTATGATGTGACCATCCGAGAAGTGCGTGAAAAGATCGTTGCGGTGAAAGCATCCAGCAAAGAAGAAGCAGAAAAAGGATGTCGTATGTATGGCCCAAGTACCAGTGAATATGACATTCAGTCCGTTCAGTATGAAGCAGTGGAACGGGAAGCGGAAAAGACATTTGAAATCGAAATCCGAAAAAGTTACACCATCCGCAAATCCATCTCAGCACATTCC
>JAPFDH010000033.1 GCA_026169045.1 Lachnospiraceae bacterium
TAATTTCTTCATAATAGTCGGTAAAGATTCTTTGTAAAATATTCATAACTCTATTATGCATGAAAATGAAAAAAAAGAAACCCCTAACCCCTCAAGATTGAGGGGAAGGGGAGTTGAATAGGCGAAGCCTATTTTTTATACACATAAAATTTGAAATATTGGCTTTTCTTTCATAGAAAAAATATGTTAAAATAAAAAAGAATAGAAGTATGATTCGTACTGCCGATTATCCTGAGAATAGGAAAGTTAGAAAATATGGATAAAAAGCGAACGGTTTCATAGAATAAGTTGTAGTTTGGTTTCAACAATGGATAGAAAGGAGTCATATATGGAAGATTTTTTTGAAAGAAAAAAGGATTTTTTGGTTTGCGTAGACTCAGATGGATGCGCAATGGATACAATGGATATTAAACACATTGCATGTTTTGGACCGTGTATGGTGGAAGAATGGAATTTAAGTGAATGGGAAGCTCCTATTTTGAAAAGATGGAATGAGATTAATTTGTATCAAAAAACACGAGGAATCAATAGATTTAAAGCGTTAGCATTGATTTTAAGTGAAATTGATCATAATTATCAGAGAATTGAAGATTTGGATACCTTAATTTATTGGGCTGATCATGCCAAAGAATTGTCCAACAAAAGTCTGGAAACAGAAGCAGAGGAGAGAGACAGCATTTGTTTAAGAAAAGCGTTGGCTTGGTCGAAAGCAGTGAATAAGAAAATTGATGAGCTGTCAGATGATGTGAAGAAGCCTTTTGCCGGTGTTCAGGAAGCACTGAAAGAAATTCACACATATGCTGATATCGCCATTGTATCTTCTGCGAATCGTCAGGCGGTACTGGATGAATGGGAAAAAGAGCATATTTTGGAGTATACAGATATTGTGATGGCGCAGGACTGCGGAAGTAAGGCGCATTGTATAGAACTGCTGAAAAAGAAAGGGTATAGAGAAGATCATATATTAATGGTAGGAGACGCACCTGGAGATCTTCAGGCAGCCAGAAAAAATGAAGTAATGTTTTTCCCTATTTTAGTGAAGAAAGAAAAAGAATCCTGGGAAGAACTGAAAGACAAAGGACTGCATGCGCTTTTGGAGGGAACGTATCTGGGCGCATATGAAAAAGAGAAGGAAGAGGAGTTTTATAAAAATTTATCTTTGGAATAAAATACCATAAGGTATGGAGTTTTGGTTGCACCGTAGCCAAAAGTATTGTATGATACAAAAGATATAGCAATATGCAGAGAACAGGCTGGAGGAAAAAGAATTGAAAAGAATTGTAAAAACAGGGATTGCCGCAGGATGTGCTGTGGAACTGTTTATGTCTGCTTATTTGTTTCTATATGCCTTTTATCGGGAAAAAATATACCTTTTGGGAAGAAAGAAAAAAGACGAAGCATCGGAAGATTGGAATACTTTTTTGAGAAAGAGCAAAGAAGGGGAAGAATGGATGAAGACAAAGGAAACAGAAAGTATTTCCATTCTTTCTGAAGAGGGACTCCGGCTGACCGCGACAATGTTATGGGCACCCAGACAGACTGGAAAGACAGTGATTGCAGTCCATGGATACCGAGGAAACGGAGTTCGTGATTTTGCCGGATCCGCTGCATTTTATCATGAAATGGGATTTAATCTTCTGATGATCGATAACAGAGCCCATGGAAAAAGTGAGGGAAAATGGATTGGCTTTGGCTGGAAAGAAAAGAATGATATTCAAAGATGGTGCGAATATGTTTCAGATCGATTTCAAAATGAAGCACAAATTGCTTTGGTTGGCGTTTCCATGGGAGCAGCATCTGTTATGATGGCAGCAGGCGAAGCACTTCCCTCTCAGGTGAAATGTATCGTTGAAGATTGTGGTTATTCTTCTGTGTGGGATCAGTTTTTTTATTTATATTCCAATTATTCCAAATTTCCCAAATACTTAACACTTTGTATGACCAGCGGAATGAATAAACTGATAAACGGATTTACATTTAAAGAAGGCTCCAGTATTCACCAGTTGAAGAAAAACAAAAGACCGGTTTTATTTATTCATGGGGGAGCAGATGATTTTGTTCCCACAAAAATGGTATATGATGTGTTTTCGGCAACGAAAGGTGAAAAACGTCTTCTTATTGTGGAAGGAGCTGGACATGCACTTAGTGTGGTGAAAGATCCAGAAAAATATTATGGCAGTATTAAAAAATTTTTATGTGATTTTATATAGAAGGGAGAATAGTTTGTGAGAATTTTTTCTTATATAAAAGATCTGCTGTATGAACGCAAGTGGTTTAATCGTGCAGGGATTAATTACAATATGTTACTTGCAATTATTTTCCTTTGTGTATTTGGGTTGATTATGATTTATAGTGCAAGTTATTATTATGCACAGACAGCATACGGATACAGCTCAACGTATTTCTTAAAAAATCAGGCAAAATATGTTATATTGGGTTTGGGCATGATGGTGATTCTTTCTTTTATTGATTATCATGTATGGAAAGAATTATCCGGTTTTGCTATTATAGGAGCATTTGCATTGGTTTTCCTTTTGCTGGTTCCGAAAATTGGAGTGGCATCCCATGGTGCAGTCCGTTGGCTGAAATTCGGACCGATCCAATTTCAGGCGGCAGAGCCGATTAAATTATGCATGATTATGTTTTTTGCGTATTTCATTGATAAAACCAAAATGGATACAAAGAAAAAAGCGGCTATTGCCTTGTCCATTGCAGGTGTGCTGGGAGTTTTAATTTGGAAGATTTCAGATAATATGAGTACGGCCATTATTATTGTTGGTATTTGTATTCTTTTGATATTTATAGCAAATCCCGGAATGAACGCGAAGATTTGTATTGCCGTTGTGATCACACTTCTTATATTGGCGCTGGTGGGAGTTTTTGTTATTGACCAGATTATTCCCGTTTCGGAAAATGAAAATTTCCGTATCACGAGAATTCGCGCATGGCTGCATCCGACGGATCCGTTGTATGCTTCTGATGAGGCTATGCAGCCGGCACAGGCATTGTATGCGATTGGAGCAGGTGGACTATTTGGAAAAGGATTGGGACAAAGCTTAATTAAATTCCGTCTTCCCGAACCGCATAATGATTATATTTTAGCGATTATAGCGGAGGAACTGGGGATTTTCGGAATTGTTCTTTTGATGTTTTTATTTCTATATTTATTATATCAGATTTACCAGGTCGCTCAGAATGCTAAAGATTTGTTTGGAAAAATGATTGCTGCCGGAGTTTTTGCACAGATAGCACTTCAGGTGGTTTTAAACGTGGCCGTTGTATCCAGTGTGATCCCATCAACCGGTGTCACACTACCGTTTATCAGTTCAGGAGGGGCTTCCATAACATTTCTTATGGCAGAGCTGGGAGTTGTGTTTAGTGTCGACAAATGGAATAAAGAACAGGGTTACTATCAGGAAGCTAGAAAATATGTGGCTCAACAAGAAAAAAAATGGATACGAAAATAGTTGAGAAGCATTAAGGAGGATGTCTATGATTCATAAAGCAATCATATTTGCCGCATGTGCCCATGAAGGACAGAAACGAAAAGGAAGTGATATCCCTTACATAGTACATCCATTTGAAGTGGCTCAAATTTTAACGGAAGCAGGGGTATCAGAACAAGTAATCTGTGCTGGCCTGCTTCATGATACAGTGGAAGATACAAATGTGGTGTTGGAAGATATTCAAAATGAATTCGGAAATGAAGTAGCAGAGCTTGTGGGCCTGATGACAGAAGAAAAGACCTTGTCATGGGAACAGAGGAAGGAAAATGCGATACAAGCGGTAAATACTACAATGTCACGAGATGCTAAAATGCTGGTTTGTGCAGATAAGTTATCCAATTTAAGAAGTATAAAAAATGATTTGGATCAAATAGGTGAAAATGTCTGGGCAAAATTTAAACGTGGAAAAGAAAAACAAAAGTGGTACTATGGTAGTATGATCCGGCAATTGGCTGCTTTGGAAGGGAATGCTATGTATTGTGAATTGAAAATGCTGTTTCAACAAGTTTTCGGAGCATAAAAGTATTCCAAATATCTGTTAGACAGATCGGTGTCATAAACTTCACATAAACGTGGAGTTTATGGCACCTTTTTGTAATTAATTTTTGTGATCCCATGCATCGTGTGACTGTTCCTGAATATGTTCATAAACGGTTTCTGTGATATCATCTGCCATGCTGGCAGCCCGTAAAAGTGCATAAATACAAAAAGCAGTGAGAATGAGTGCAAAGACGATTAGAAAAATTAAAAACATAAAAGCCTCCTCTTGTCTGACTTATTATTTATATTTGCATTAGTATTTTTGCCGCCACAGATGAAATTATACAAAAGTATAGAAAATTTTGATTTCAGCAGATACCAATGGATGAAACAGGTTGGATCTTGACAGAAAGAAAAACAAATTTTATAATGAAACCAAATTTTTTTTTGCATGGAAGTGTAAGCCAGGGTATTATCTGGCAGAAAGAGGGAAAAAATGAGTTTTACATTTGAGAAAGAACTGCCCACACCGCAAGCGATTCGGGCAGAATATCCGATATCCGATAGAATTGCGGAAATAAAAGTAAAAAGAGATTCTGAAATCAGAGATGTATTCACAGGAAAAAGTAATAAATTTGTGGTTATTATAGGTCCCTGTTCTGCTGATAACGAAGATGCAGTCTGTGACTATGTGAACCGTCTGAGTAATGTACAGGAAAAAGTAAAGGATAAGCTGATCCTGATCCCACGTATTTATACAAATAAACCAAGAACCACCGGTGAAGGATACAAGGGTATGATTCATCAGCCGGATCCTGAAAAGAAACCGGATATGTTAGCCGGTATTTTGGCAATCCGTCGAATGCATATTCGTGCGATTGAGGAGAGCGGACTGACAGCAGCAGATGAGATGTTGTATCCGGAAAATTGGACATATCTTTCCGATTTATTATCTTATGTGGCGATTGGAGCCAGATCTGTGGAAAATCAGCAGCATCGTCTGACCATCAGTGGGATTGATATTCCGGCTGGAATGAAAAATCCAACCAGCGGTGATTATTCCGTTATGTTAAATTCTGTTTATGCCGGTCAGCACGGACATGATTTCATTTTCCGGGGATGGGAAGTCCGTACAACAGGAAATGAAATGACACATACGGTTTTACGAGGAGCTACCAACAAGCATGGTCAGGCCATACCAAATTATCATTATGAGGATTTGGTTCGTCTGGTAGACATGTATAATGAGCGTGATTTAAAAAATCCGGCATGTGTGGTAGATGCCAATCATTCCAATTCCAATAAGCAGTATATGGAGCAGATCCGTATTGTAAAAGAAGTTCTTCACAGCAGAAGTCATTCGAAAGATGTGGCAGATCTTGTTAAAGGAGTTATGATCGAGAGTTACATTGAAGGTGGCTGTCAGAAAATCGGAGCAGAACATCATGTATATGGAAAATCCATTACGGATCCGTGTCTGGATTGGAAGTCATCGGAACAGCTTATCTATGAAATAGCAGATAAAGTCTGAGGATCAGAAGGAAATTCAAAACGCTGCAGTACTGAATGAGTTCTGCAGCGTTTTTCACATCGTTTTCTAAATATAGTGGATTATAACAGGCTTTGGGATAATAGTTTTTGGAAATAATCCCAGTATCCGGCTTTCTCCACGGATTCGGCAGCCAGTATGTTGACAGACCCCAGAATGGTATCACCTAATCGATAGGTTAACGTACCTACCACATCGCCTTCGCTTATGGGGGCAGATGGATTTTCGATATAATTCCATTCTTTCGTAATGGAAGAAAGATCTTCTCCAGTGGTACTTAGATAGGAAAATACGGAATCGTATTTTAAAGAAATATCTTCTGTTTTTCCGTCTAAGACATTCAGGCGTGGTAATGCTTCCGGTGTTTCATCTTTGTATAATTTACAATTGGAATACCCATAATTAAAAAGGGTCTCGGCTTCCGCAAAACGAAGTTTATAATTGGGGCAGGCCATAATGACTGCGATGAGTTCGACTCCGTCTTTTTCGGCAGTGGCAGATACACAATATTTTGCTTTACTGGTAGAACCTGTTTTCAGACCTGTGGTCCACTGATACTGTTTCAGAAGCTTGTTGGTGTTTGCAAGACCAAATTCTTTTGTCCCCTGAGCGGTGCTGTGTGTGATGTTTTCCATCCATATTCCGGAGTATTCTTTGATTTGCGGATATTTGGTCAGCAGTTCCCGGCTCATGATTGCCACGTCGCGGGCTGAGGTATAATGATTATCGGAATCCGTGAGTCCGCAACAATCTTCAAAATGCGTATTTTCCATTCCAAGAGATTGGGCCCGGGCATTCATTTGATTTACAAATTCTGCCTCACTTCCACTGATATATTCTGCCATAGTGACAGATGCATCATTTCCGCTGGCGACAACAATACATTTGATCAGTGTTTCTACTGTCTGCTGTTCTCCTTCTTCTAAGAATACCTGGGATCCTCCCATTGATTTTGCGTAAGCACTGGTAGTGGCAGTATCGGTCAGACTGATCTGACCGGAATCCAAAGCATCAAAAATTAAAAGGAGTGTCATGATTTTTGTGATACTGGCAGGACTTAACCGGGTATCCTCTTCCTGGCTGCAAATGATTTGTCCGGTACTTGCTTCCATTAAAACATAGGATGCAGCTGTAATTCCCAGATCAGGTGTAGCCGCTGTTGTTTCTGCTTCCGAGACGAGGTAAGATGACGGAGATTGGATTTCAGTGGTGTATGGAGTTAAAAGCGGATGAAAGAGATATGTAGTTAGACAAAGCGTCATGCATAGATAATGAAAAAAGCTTTTCATAGTAACAACCTTTCCCAAGTCTTTAGTAACATTATAGGTAGAAATAGAGGAAAATATGCGAAAAAGTAGAAGAGAAACGAAGGTTGATCTAGAAAGAAACAGTAAGACGAACGGATAGATGGTTTATGAACAAAGGATAAGGAGAATAGTATGTGGTGGTTGATCATTCTTGGAATCATTTTAGCCATAGGAATCGGATTACTTTGGCGTTCTCATTACGAATGCAGGACTTTGAGTGTGACAAGATATCAGGTACAGTCTGATAAAATAAAAAAAGAATTTGATGGATTTCGCATTGCTGTGTTGGCTGATTTGCATGATAATACATTTGGAGAAAAAAATGCTACCCTCATCGATGCTATACAAAAAGAAGCCCCTGATATTATTGTGATTGCCGGTGATATGGTTGTTGTTAAAGAATGGAAAAAGAAAGATTTTACGGTTTTAAAAAATCTTTTGTGGAAACTTCGGGATTATCCTATTTACTATGGCAGCGGAAATCATGAACAGAGGATGGAATTAGAGACGGAACAATATCCGGGATGGTATGAAGAATTTCAGGATATTTTAAAGCGTTGCCATGTAAACTATTTAAAGAATGAGTCGCTGATATTACAGAGAGGAAATGCCAAAATAAGGATTACCGGTGTTTCCATTGATTCACAATATTATCAAAAGGGCAGCCCTAAGGAGATGGATAGTAATTATCTGAAAGAAAAGCTGGGACTGTGTAAAAAAGACGGATACCAGATTCTCATAGCACATTCCCCGCTATACCTGGAACAATATGAACAATGGGGCGCAGATCTTACTTTTTCGGGACATTTTCATGGTGGAACCATTCGTCTGCCTTATTTGGGAGGAGTTATGTCTCCCCAGCTGCAATTTTTTACCAATCGGGATAAGGGGCGATTGAAAATTGGTGATGCGGATTGCATTATCAGCGGAGGTCTGGGAACGCATTCTATCAATATCCGATTAAATAACCTGCCGGAACTGATTTTTGTGACATTAGTATCAACGGAGAATAGAGCAGAAAAATAAACATACAAGGAGAGAGTGATATGAAACTATCAGTAAAGCTGGATACTTTTGAAGGCCCTCTGGATCTTTTGCTGCATCTGATTGATAAAAATAAAGTCAGTATTTATGATATTCCTATTGTACAGATCACAGATCAATATATGGCATATGTCAAACAGATGGAAAAAACCGATTTGGATTTGGTCAGTGATTTTTTGGTAATGGCGGCAACACTTCTTTCCATAAAAGCCAAAATGCTTCTGCCGACGCAAAAGGATGAGGAAGGTGAAGAGATTGATCCGAGAGAAGAGCTGGTTGCACGGTTAATTGAATATAAATTATATAAATCCATGGCTCAGGAGTTAAAAGACCTTTATCAGGATGCAGATAAGAGTTTGTATAAAGCACCTACAATTCCGAAAGAAGTGGCAGCATATGAGGAACCTGTGGATTTGGATTGCCTGTTGAATGGAATAACTCTCCAAAAATTGCAAGATATTTTTCAAATGGTAATGCGCAGGCAGGTGGACAAAATTGATCCGATTCGCAGCAAATTTGGAAATATAAAAAAGGATCCGGTTCGGCTTTCGGATAAGCTGGGATACATATTTGATTATGCAAAGGCGCATCGCAAATTTTCTTTTCAGCATTTGTTAGAGACTCAGCACACAAAAGCCGATGTAGTGGTGACATTTTTGGCATGCCTTGAATTAATTAAAATCGGACGTCTTTTGGTGGAGCAGGAGGATACGTTTTCGGATATTGATTTGGAATGGAATGAGGATTGTCCCAATCAGATTACCAAAGAAGATATGGAACAATATGATTGATAGGGGGAAAACAATGACAGAAGAAATAAAATGGAAAGCAGCCATGGAAGCGATATTATTTACCATGGGACGTTCAGTAAAGATCGATCAAATTGCGGCCGCACTTGG
The DNA here is from genome assembly GCA_026169045.1 of Lachnospiraceae bacterium. Taxonomy (GTDB): domain Bacteria; phylum Bacillota; class Clostridia; order Lachnospirales; family Lachnospiraceae; genus Fimimorpha. The sequence goes on from JAPFDH010000033.1 coordinate 8,786, forward strand.
ATTAGAGGAGAAAACAATCAGGCAGCTGGCAAAGGAAATGATGAAGGAATATGAAGCATCTGCGCGGGGAATTCACATGATTGAATTGGAAGATAGTCTGCAGCTTTGTACTAAGGCAGAATATTATGAATACCTGATAAGAATCGCAGCACAGCCCAAAAAGCATGTTATGACAGATGCCTTGTTGGAAACGTTGTCCATTGTGGCCTATAAGCAGCCCATTACAAAGTCGGAAATTGAACGTATTCGGGGAGTAAAGAGTGACCATGCGATTAATAAATTGGTAGAATATGATTTGATAGAAGAAGTAGGCCGTATGGATGCTCCGGGAAAACCAATTTTATTTGCAACAACGGAGGAGTTTTTAAGGAGTTTTGGTGTCAGCTCTTTGATGGAACTTCCGATGGCTGATCCAGAACAGTTGGAGGAAATAAAAGAAGAGGCAGAAGAGGAAATTTCTGTGACCGTATAACTTTAATGAAAATATAAGGTGTAAAAGCACTTTAGCCATCTGCGGCGCATAGACTATTATAAATGCGTGTCGCAGGTGGCTTTATTTGAAAACATTTAAAAAACCGTTGACGAGTGCCGAAGAAAGAGAATATCTGAAGCTGCTGAAGGAGGGTGACCAGACAGCAAGAGACATTTTGATTGAACATAATATGAGACTGGTGGCTCATATCATAAAGAAATACGCATTTACGGATAAAGAAATGGACGATCTGCTTTCCATTGGAACGATAGGACTGATTAAGGCGGTTAATACCTTTAATCCGGATCGGGGAAATAAACTAAGCAGTTATGCTGCCAAATGTATTGATAATGAAATCTTAATGCTTTTGCGCAGTGAAAAGAAACGAAACCGCGAAATCAGTTTATATGAACCAATCGGGACAGATAAAGAAGGAAATGAAATTAATCTGATGGATGTTATAGAAATGGATGACCGGGAAATTTCTGAACAGATTTCAGTCAAAGAAGACATGAAAAAACTGTATGAAGCTTATGAAAAATGTCTTTCTGAAAAAGAAAAAAAAGTGATACGGTTTCGATATGGATTATTTGGAAATGATGAATATACACAGAGAGAAATTGCAAAAGCGTTGGGAATTTCCAGATCCTATGTATCGAGAATAGAAAAAGGAGCATTGGCAAAAATGAAAAAATACATGGAATGATTGAACGGATTTCATACCGCCGATTGACAAACAAATACTCTGTCGGTATACTAAATGGGAAGCAGCTTTGATTCTGAAGAAATGGGATATTTGTAGCGTGCAGTTTCCTTTAGGAATATGACTGATGATGCAAACGGGAAAGGAGCAGCATATGAAAAAAGAAGAATTCTATATAAAATCACGTAATGGAAAAGATCAGCTGTACTGTAATCATTGGCTGGCAGAGGGACAGACAAAGGCAGTGGTGCAGATTTCTCATGGAATGATAGAGCATATCCGAAGATATGACGCATTTGCCCGTTTTTTAATTGAACATCAGATTGCTGTTATCGGGCATGACCATCTTGGACATGGTTGTTCGGCGGAAAAGCCGGAAGCCCGGGGATATTTTTCGGACAAAGATGGAAGCAATTTTGTAATCCGGGATATGTATCAGATAACTCGTTATGCCAGAAAAAGATATCCTGGAATACCGATTATTCTTTTAGGTCACAGTATGGGATCCTTCTTTGTAAGAAAATATATTACGGTATTCGGAAACCGAATCAATGGCGTGATTCTTCTCGGCACAGGTAACTATACATTTATGGAAGCGGCGGCAGGGAGGACTTTGGCAGTTATATTGGGAAAAATCAAGGGAAACCATTACCGCAGCTGGCTGCTGTATCAGTTGATGTTAGGTTCTATGAATCGTAGGATTGCAAATGTAAGAACGCCACATGACTGGTTATCCAGAGATACGGATATTGTTGATGCATATGAAAAAGATGAATTATGCCAGTTCCGATTTACAACAAGCGCATGCAATGATCTTTTTCAGATTTTAGCTGAATTGGCGGCAAAAAAATATTTTGAACGAATCCCCAAATTACTTCCTATTCTGATTGCCTCAGGAAAAGAAGATCCTGTCGGACAATACGGGAAAGGTGTGCAAAAGGTTTATGAACAGTTTAAGGATTTGGGAATCCGTGATTTGGAAATAAAATTGTATGATGAAATGCGCCATGAACTGTTAAACGAGATAGGAAGGGAAGAGATTTATCAGGATATTTTGTCTTGGTTGGAAAGGCGTTTTTGATTGTATGAAAGGAAATTTATAAATACGATATAAATGAATATTGTTACAAAACAGCCAGATTGGCCCCTATCCAGGAATTACCATATAAATTCTTGGATAGGGGTTTTGTTTTCTCTTGTTTTTTTGTTAATATGGTGTTATAATTTGAAATACAAACATATGTTCGATCAAAGGAGGCGGGAGAAATGAATACCATGACATTATCTGAAAAGCTCAAGATTTTATCAGATGCTGCGAAATACGATGTGGCATGTACATCCAGCGGAGTCGATCGAAAGGGGACAAAAGGGGCGATTGGAAACGCAGTGGCCAGTGGAATCTGTCACAGCTTTTCAGCTGATGGAAGATGTATTTCACTGTTAAAAATATTAATGACAAATGAGTGTATTTTTGACTGTAAATATTGTGTTAACCGAGTTTCGAGAGATACCAAAAGGGCTACGTTTACACCGGATGAAATCTGCAATTTAACGATGGAATTTTACAAGCGAAATTATATTGAAGGACTTTTTTTGAGTTCCGGTGTATTAAAAAATCCTACTTACACAATGGAATTGATGTATGAAATTTTGTGGAAACTTCGTACAAAGTATCGCTTTCAGGGGTATATTCATGTGAAGGGAATACCGGGAGCCGCTTCCGAAATCATTGAACGAATCGGTTATCTCGCTGATCGAATGAGTGTTAATCTGGAATTGCCTACATCAGAAGGAATGAAACGTTTGACACCTCAGAAATCCAGAAAAACCATTTTAGGACCTATGCGCCAGATTCAAATGGGAATTAAAACTCAGAAGCAGGAACTGATGGTGCGATCAGGACAGGGAAGGTTTGTTCCCGCCGGACAGAGTACCCAGATGATCATAGGAGCGACACCTGAGAGTGATTATCAGATCGTTTCGGTGGCAGAAGCATTATACGCTAAGTATGAATTGAAACGGGTATTTTATTCCGCATATATACCGATGGTGCAGGATGCTTTATTGCCGACATTACCGGGAGGTCCTCCGCTTTTACGGGAACATCGGCTTTATCAGGCGGATTGGCTGTTGCGATACTATGGTTTTAAAGCGGATGAATTATTGTCACAGGAACGGCCTAATTTTAATATTTTTCTGGATCCCAAATGTGATTGGGCCATTCGCCATCTGGAGTATTTTCCGGTGGAAGTGGAAAAGGCGGATTATCATATGCTGCTGCGTGTTCCGGGGATTGGTGTAAAAAGCGCACAGAGAATTGTCCGTGCAAGAAGAATGGGAAAATTAGATTTTCCGGCATTGAAAAAAATGGGGATTGTTCTTAAGAGGGCCCAATATTTTATTACCTGCAACGGAAAAATGATGAACGCTGTTCGTATTGAAGAAAACTATATTACAAATCAATTGGTTTATGCAGAACAAAAGAAAAACTGGGAAATTTCCAATACCGATTCATACCGTCAATTGTCTCTTTTCGATGATTGGAATATAACGGCTCCACCCGTTCAGGAAGACGGATGGAAAGCTTTAACCGGACAGATGTAAACAATAAATAAACAGAAAGAGTGATTGGAAATGCTTGTATTTTTATGTGAAGATGATTTTGAAACGATTTTATGTGGGATTTATGATGCCTGGTGTATAAAGGCCCACGATCAGGTGCGATTGGCAATAAAAACATCGTATCAGCAAATGCTTTTCTGTGAATATCAGGAAGTGAAGAGAGAAGAAGAAAAAGCAGCGAAAGTCATACGTTCTGTAAAAATGAAATTGTCAGAAGAGTATTTTGGAAGATTGTATCAGATATTCTTAAGCTGTGATGAAGAAAAGGCAGATATCATGTACCGTTTTTTATTGAAAGGATTTACGTATGGGAAAAGGGCGTTGGATATGCTGCAGGATAAAGATATCATGAGGGCGTTTGAATTAACCAGGGCAGTTGGAAGGGAAAGCCATCATATTCTGGAATTTCTTCGGTTTGATCAAATGCAAAATGGAGTTTATGTCGCTAAAATAAATTCCAAAAATCAGGTACTTCCCATGATTGCCGAACACTTTTCTGACCGGTTAAATCCGGAGCATTTTTTGATATATGATGAAAACAGAGGAGAAGCCGTGGTTCATCCGGCGGGAAAACCGTGGTTTCTGATGAAATTGAGTAAAAAGGAATGGGATACAATCTTTTTAAGATTAAAAGAAGATCAGAAAAATCAGGTCAGAAAAGGAGAGGACTACACACTGCTTTGGAAACTTTTTGTGGATACCATAGCGGTGGAAGGAAGAATCAATCCAAAACTTCAGAGGCAAATGCTGCCATATCGTTACCGTGACTATATGCCGGAGTTTGGCGGAGAATCGGTATAGGCTTTTATTATATTCATATTTATAATGGTCTGAGGATGAAAGAAGCAGAACATAAAAACATTAGAGATGGACTTTAAGAAAAAGGGGTGTTATACTAAAAAAAGAATTACAAAACAGAAAAGAGCAGGGAATCATTTGGACTGCAGGATAAGAGGTAGTTATGATAAATACGATTATTTTTGATATTGGAAATGTATTGGTACGGTATGACTGGCGTGGATATTTGCGTCGCTTGGGCTTTTCTGATGAAATGTGTAAAAAAATCGGTGAAGCAGTATTTGAAAATCCTTTGTGGAAGGAATTTGACCGTGGTGTATTGGGAGACAAAAATGTGGAACAAAAATGTCGTGCACTTATGGCAGAATATCCGGATGAAATGGATAAAGTCTTTTCTAATTTGGAAGATCTGGTAATGGAATGCGGATATGCTGCAGGATGGATTCAAAGTCTGAAAGCAAAGGGATATAAGGTATATGTTTTGTCCAATTATGGAAGAACATTGTTTGGATATGCAAGACAGAATTTCCGTTTTCTTCATTACATTGATGGAGGCGTGATTTCATACGAAGTACAGTATATTAAACCGGAGATACAAATTTATGAACGATTGATACAAAAATATGGTATTCGTCCGCAAGAGGCCGTCTTTTTGGATGATACAGAAGAAAACTTACCTCCTGCCCGCAAATTGGGTATGAGAACCATTCATGTGACAAGCCATCAGGCTGCGGTTGAAGGATTGAAAAAACTGGGCATAGAGTCTTAAAAGAAATAGATGAACAAAAAAGGAGGGTGAAAAAGTGAAATGGATGATTGCATCGGATATTCACGGTTCCGCATATTTTGGCGAAAAATTAGCCGATCGTTTTGAAAAGGAAGGGGCACAGCGTCTTCTTCTTTTGGGAGATCTTCTGTATCATGGTCCCAGAAATGATCTGCCCCGAGGATATGCGCCAAAAGAATTGATTCCGATTTTAAACCATTTAAAAGAAAAAATCGTTTGCGTCCGTGGAAACTGTGATACTGAAGTGGATCAGATGGTGTTGGAATTTCCCATTCTGTCGGACTATGCTGTTTTTGTATTGGGTGATACCACGATCTATGCTACCCACGGCCATATTTATCATGAAGGGAATATGCTTCCGTTGGAGAAGGGGCAGTGCTTTTTGTATGGCCATACGCATATACCGGAAATGAAGCAAAAGAACGGATATTTATTTTTAAATCCCGGTTCGGTTTCTATTCCCAAGGGAGGAAGCCAGAACAGCTATATGATTTATGAGGATGGTATGTTCCGTTTGATGACGTTGGACGGTACAATTTTGACCGAACATGCATCCATATAAATGATTATGGTATATTTTAATGTGAAAACAGGATGCCGCCGTATTCGGTTTATGGATGCGGCGGAAGGATCAAACAGTAACAGAATTCAGCAAAACAGTGATTATTTGAAAAAATTTTAAAAAGAAACAAATCTACTATTCCGGTCAAAAAACAAATCATAAAAAACAAATCGAATAACAAATCAAATAAAAAATGAAAAATCCCTTTTATAAAATTTAAGTAACAATTCTGGAAACATGTCTTAAGAAAAGAGGAAAAAATATGTTTGGAAAAGTAATGGGAGCTACGGTAGTGGGCATTGAAGGTATTTTGATTCAGGTTGAGGCCGATATCAGCAATGGACTGCCTTCTTTTGATATGGTAGGATATCTGGGCGCAGAAGTAAAAGAAGCAAGGGAGCGGGTACGAACAGCCTTGCGAAATTCCGGTTTTTCCATTCCGCCCAGCCGGATTACGGTAAATTTATCTCCGGCTAATTTGAGAAAGCAGGGAAATGGCTTTGATTTGCCCATTGCTGTGGCGCTCCTGCGGGCAGCAGGGTATTTGAAGGAGGAAGAAACGGATGGAATTTTGTTTGCAGGAGAATTAAGCCTGGACGGATCATTGAAGGGGATACATGGTGTTTTATCACTTTCTTCTTGCGCAAAAGAAAATGGATTAAAAAAAGTGATGGTGCCAAGGGAAAATGCAAATGAGGCAGCCATTATTCATGGAATTGATTCCTATGGTGTATCCAGCTTAAAAGATATGGTAGAACGCCTGAAGAAAAAGGATATGGAAGAACCGGTTCAAATCGATGGAGAAGAATTGTTGAAAAAGCGGACGGATGATTCCTTAGATTTTTCGGAAATGAGTGGGCAGGAAATGGTAAAAAGAGCGGCAGAGGTGGCAGCAGCAGGCTTTCATAATCTTTTATATATCGGACCACCGGGTTCCGGTAAAACGATGGCAGCCAAACGGATTCCAACGATTCTTCCGGCATTGACCCTAAAAGAAAGTGTGGAATTATCCAAGGTGTACAGTATAGCAGGATTATTACCGGAAGGCGAAGCCTTGATTGTGAAACGTCCATTTCGCAATCCGCATCACACCATGTCAGCTGTAGCTCTTGTGGGAGGAGGAAGGATTCCTAAGCCGGGAGAGATTAGTCTCGCAGGAAAAGGGGTTCTGTTTTTGGACGAGCTGCCGGAATTTCAAAGAGAAACATTGGAGATTCTGCGCCAGCCGTTGGAGGAACGGCAGGTGGTGATTTCCAGAGTGCATGGTACGTATACCTATCCCGCGGATTTTCAGTTAGTGTGTGCCATGAATCCCTGTAAATGCGGATACTATCCGGATCGATCCAAATGTCGGTGTACACCGGCAGAAATTCACAGATATCTCAGCCGTATTTCCAAACCATTGCTGGATCGCATTGATATTTGCGTTGAGACTCCAAGGATAGAATATAGAGATCTGGAGGAAAAGCGCAGAGGAGAATCATCTGCCAATATTCGTATACGTGTGGAACAGGCAATGGAGATACAGAAAAAAAGATATGAAAAGGAATCATTTCTGTTTAACTCTCAGTTAAAAGGTGCAAAAATAGATGAGTATTGTCAGTTGGAAAAAGAAGGAAAGAAACTGATGAAACAGGCATTTGTCCGTTTGGAACTCAGTGCAAGGTCTTATGAAAAAATCCTGAAGGTTGCAAGGACTATTGCGGATCTGGAGGGAGAAACGCAGATTTTATCCTGTCATTTAGCAGAAGCAATTAGTTATCGGGATGTGGATTTAAAATACTGGGGAGGAAATGTATGACAAAAAAAGAATATTGGTATTGGCTTTGCCATATAGATGGTCTTGGGAGTGTACGGATTCGAAAATTGTTGGAATACTTTGAAGAACCGGAGGCAATTTATTGCGCTTTGGAAAAGGAAATGGAAGCTTGTGGCATTTTGCCGCAACGCGCGATAGAATCATGGAAAAAAGCAAAAAGTGAAAAAGAAAAAATCATTGGCAGTATGGAGGCAATGGAAAAAAAGGGAATCACTTTTTTGAGTATGGAAGATCCGGAGTATCCTGCAAAGTTAAAGGAAATTTATGATCCGCCCATTGGACTCTATGTCAAGGGAAAGATGGATCTTTTTGATTTTCCCAGTGTGGCGATTGTGGGTGCCAGGCAATGTACGGAATATGGGAGAGAGACAGCCAGACATTTTGCCCGAGTATTATCCGATGCCGGATGTACGATTGTCAGTGGAATGGCTCTGGGAATTGATACAGCGGGCCATAGAGGGGCATTAGAGGCAGGAAATGCCACATTTGCAGTATTAGCCTCCAATGTATCGGTATGCTATCCAAGGGAAAATATTGAAATTTATATGGAAATACAAAAAAATGGGGCTGTTTTGTCAGAATATGATAAGGAAAAGATTGTCCCCGGAATGTTTCCGATGAGAAACCGGATTATCAGCGGAATGGCAGATTGTGTAATTGTGATTGAGGCAAGAGAAAGAAGCGGATCGCTGATTACTGCAGATTTGGCTTTGGAACAGGGGAAAGAAGTATTTGCAGTGCCGGGAAGAATTTGTGATCCAATCAGCAGTGGATGCAATGAACTGATCAAAAATGGAGCGCATATTTTGACAAAACCGGAAGATGTTTTTTCGTGTTTTCAGATAAATTATAAAAAATTTTCAAAACAGAAAATAAAAAAAGTTTCGCTGACACCGGTGGAAAAAATAGTTTTGGATCACCTGGAGGCAGAAGCGAAACACGTGGAACAGTTGCTTTGGGAAACAGGGCTGCCAATCTCTGTTTTAGCAGAAACATTGCTACATTTAGAAATCAAAAATTACGTCAGACAACCGGAAAAAAATTATTATACATTTATAAATTTTTCCTAATTTCGAAATAAATGTAAAATAAAGAAATAAAAAAAGTGCTTGCCTTTCCAGAGAACTTGTATTATAGTGAGTAGCGTTTAGGCAAAGTGCCAAAATAGGAAATAGAAGATTCGTTTTTTCAGCAGTAGAAAGGAGAAGCGATGGCAAAGTATCTGGTTATCGTGGAATCACCCGCTAAAGTGAAAACAATAAAAAAATTTCTGGGAAGTAACTATGAAGTAATGGCATCCAACGGACATGTGAGGGATTTGCCCAAAAGTCAGCTGGGAATTGATGTGGAACATGGATTTGAACCAAAATATATCACTATACGAGGAAAGGGAGAAATTTTGGCAAAACTTCGTAAAGAAGTGAAAAAAGCTGATAAGATATTTTTGGCGACTGACCCTGACCGTGAAGGAGAAGCCATTTCCTGGCATTTAGCACAGGCCTTGAAGCTGGAAGGAAAAGATATTCATAGAATTACATTTAACGAAATTACAAAGAATGCTGTAAAGGCATCTATAAAACAGGCCAGGGGAATTAATCAGGATTTGGTAAATGCCCAACAGGCACGCCGTATGTTGGATCGTATGGTGGGATATCGGATTAGTCCTTTGTTATGGGAAAAGGTGAAACGCGGATTGAGTGCCGGACGTGTGCAGTCAGCTGCTCTGCGTATCATTTGTGACAGAGAGGAAGAAATCGCAGCATTCATTCCAAAAGAATATTGGACCCTGGACGCGCATCTTCTGGTAGATGGCGAGAAAAAGCCTTTGGACGCAAAATTTTACGGAGAAGGCGATAAAAAAATCAGTATTGATAATAAGGAACAGCTGGATGGTATTATAAAAGAACTGGAAAAGGAAACGTTTCAGATTAAAGAAATCAAAAAGGGAGAACGGTCAAAAAAGGCTCCTTTACCGTTTACGACCAGTACCCTTCAACAGGAGGCAGCCAATGTACTAAATTTTTCTACACAAAAGACCATGCGTTTGGCGCAGCAGTTATATGAAGGTGTAGATATAAAAGGAGAAGGAACCATTGGTATTATTACCTATCTGAGAACGGATTCCACCAGAATTGCCGAAGAAGCAGATGTTTCAGCCAGAGAATTTATCAGAGAAAATTACGGGGCAGAATATACATCTGAACAGGAAAACGATAAAAAGAATGCAGGAAAAATTCAGGATGCACATGAAGCGATACGACCGACCAATATTGCATTGACGCCGGTAAAGGTGAAAGAATCTCTTAGCAGGGATCAGTTCCGTCTTTATCAATTGATTTGGAAGCGATTCACGGCAAGCAGAATGCAGAATGCCCGTTATGAAACGATTCAGGCAAAAATAGATGCCGGAAAATATCGTTTTACATCTTCCGCATCCAAACTGGTATTTGACGGATTTATGGCTGTATATGTAGATGAAGAAAAACCGGAAAACAATGCTGCTGTCAGAAAATTGACAAACGAGTCAGTATTAAAGCCGGAATCCTTTGATCCAAAACAGCATTTTACCCAGCCACCGGCCCATTATACCGAGGCTTCTCTTGTCAGAGAATTGGAAGAGTTGGGAATTGGCCGCCCTTCCACATACGCACCGACTATTACCACTATTTTGGCAAGAAGATATATTATAAAGGAAAATAAAAATCTTTATGTCACTGAGCTGGGTGAAGTGGTCAATAAAATTATGAAACAATCCTTTAGCAGTATTGTGGATGTTACATTTACGGCAAATTTGGAATCACTTTTGGATATGGTAGCAGTTGGCAGTGTCAACTGGAAAACTGTGGTAAGCAATTTTTATCCTGATCTGGATGAAGCGGTAAAAAAGGCAGAAGAAGAACTGGCGCAGGTAAAAGTGGAAGATGAAGTCACAGATGTCATATGTGACCAATGTGGAAGAAATATGGTTGTAAAATATGGACCCCATGGAAAATTTTTAGCCTGTCCGGGATTCCCGGAATGCCGGAATACAAAACCATATCTGGAGAAAATAGGTGTACCCTGTCCGCAATGCGGAAAAGAAATTGTCATTAAAAAGACGAAAAAGGGAAGACGCTACTATGGATGTGAGAATAATCCGGATTGCGATTTTATGTCCTGGTCCAAACCGACGGCAAAGAAATGTCCGCAGTGTGGCAGCTATATGGTAGAAAAGGGAAATAAGCTGGTTTGTGCAGATGAAAACTGCGGTTATGTGGAAAACAAACAGAAAGATCAGGAAAGTAAATAAAAATAAATTTTCTGACAAATTTGCAAAAATCCTCTTGTTAGTTGGAAAAATATATGATAGAATTGACACAGAGACAAAATCGTGGAGATTCACTGGAAAATTTCCAAAGGAGGAATAAGATGGGCGTACAATTGTTGGATAAGACAAGAAAGATCAATAAACTTCTGCATAACAGCAGTACCAGCAAAGTGGTATTTAATGATATTTGCGAAGTGCTCAGTGATATCCTGGATTCCAATATCCTGGTTTTTAGTAAAAAAGGAAAGGTATTGGGAATCAGTTCCCGGGAAGAAGTAAATGAAATTCATGAATTGATTGAAAATGAAGTGGGCGGATTTATTGATCCAATGCTGAATGAACGTCTTCTCAGTATCTTGTCTACAAAGGAAAATGTAAATTTGGCGACACTTGGTTTTTCTGAAGAAGCAGTTGCACCATACCAGGCTATTGTTACACCGATTGACATTGCCGGGGAGCGTTTAGGAACACTATTTATTTATAAATGTGGAGATGGCTATACCATTGATGATATTATTTTAAGTGAGTATGGTACTACGGTTGTGGGATTGGAAATGATGCGTTCTGTAAATGAAGAGAATGCAGAAGAGAATCGGAAAGTGCAGATTGTCCGTTCTGCTATCAGTACGTTGAGCTTTTCAGAGTTAGAGGCAATTATGCACATTTTTGAAGAGCTGGATGGAAACGAAGGAATTCTTGTAGCCAGCAAGATTGCAGATCGTGTGGGAATTACCCGCTCTGTAATTGTAAATGCCTTGCGAAAATTTGAAAGTGCCGGAGTTATCGAATCCAGATCGTCAGGAATGAAGGGAACATATATAAAAGTTCTCAATGATGTGGTGTTTGATGAATTAAAGAGAAAAGCAATGGAAAAATAAAATTGTGATAATAGATTTATCATATATGGCATAATAGGGTAGAAAAAGGGTTGACTTTTTCTGCCCTATTATGGTATTATGAGAAAGTTGAAGTTTAACACTGTTGATCAGTGAATAAACATGCATATGGATGAGCAGGACGGTGCCGAAAGGTCCCCGGCTGGAGAAATATGCAGAAGAACAGGGCATGACCCTAGAAAAACCAAAAGGAGAATGAACATGAGCGTTATTTCAATGAAGCAGTTGCTGGAAGCAGGTGTACATTTCGGACACCAGACAAGAAGATGGAACCCTAAGATGGCTCCATATATCTACACAGAAAGAAATGGTATTTATATCATTGACCTTCAGAAATCCGTAGGCAAGGTAGATGAAGCTTACAAGGCAGTATCTGATATTGCAGCAGAAGGTGGTACAATTCTGTTTGTTGGAACAAAGAAGCAGGCTCAGGATGCAGTAGCTACAGAAGCTGAGAGATGCGGTATGTACTATGTAAACCAGAGATGGTTAGGTGGTATGCTGACAAACTTCAAGACAATTCAGAGCAGAATTGAACGTTTAAAAGAAATCGAAACAATGTCTGAAGATGGAACATTTGATGTTCTGCCAAAGAAGGAAGTTATCGAATTAAAGAAAGAATGGGATAAGCTGGAAAAGAATCTGGGCGGTATCAAGAACATGAAGAAATTACCAGATGCTATTTTTGTAGTAGATCCTAAGAAGGAAAGAATTTGTGTACAGGAAGCTCATACACTGGGTATTCCGTTGATTGGTATTGCAGATACAAACTGTGATCCAGAAGAACTGGATTACGTAATCCCAGGCAATGATGATGCAATCAGAGCCGTAAAATTGATTGTTTCCAAGATGGCAGATGCTGTTATCGAAGCAAATCAGGGTGAAGCAGTTGCTGATGTAGAAGAAGAAATGATGGAAGAAGCAGCTGAAGAAACAACAGTAGAAGAATAAGAATGTTTCTCATTCCCCAACTTCTTTGAAAAAAGAAGCTGGGGAATGCTGTGATATAAAAACGGGATAAAATAAATTTTGGAGGTAGGAACAATGGCAGCTATTACAGCAGGTATGGTAAAAGAGTTAAGAGAAATGACTGGCGCTGGTATGATGGATTGTAAGAAGGCCCTGACAGCGACAGAAGGAGATATGGATAAAGCTGTTGAATTTTTACGTGAAAAAGGTCTTGCTGGTGCACAGAAGAAGGCTGGTCGTATTGCAGCAGAAGGTATTGTAGCTACTTGCCTGACAGAAGATGCAAAGAGCGCAGTTGTTGTAGAAGTAAATGCTGAAACAGACTTTGTTGCAAAGAATGAAAAATTCCAGTCTTATGTAGCAGAAGTTGCTTCTCAGGCAGTAAAGACAACAGCAACCGATATCGAAGGATTTATGGCAGAAGCTTGGGAACTGGATCCAACTATGACAGTAAAGGAAAAGTTATCTTCCATGATTTCTGTAATCGGTGAAAACATGAATATCCGTCGTTTTGCACAGTTAAAGGAAGAAAACGGATTTATCGCTTCCTATATCCATGCAGGCGGAAAGATCGGTGTTCTGGTTGATGTTGAAACAGATGTAGTAAATGATGAAATCAAGGAAATGGCAAAGAATGTAGCAATGCAGGCAGCAGCTCTGAAGCCATTATATACAAACAGAAGTGAAGTAGATGCAGAATATCTGTCAAAAGAAGAAGAAATTCTGACAGCAGCTGCTAAGCAGGAAAAGCCAGATGCTAACGATAAGATCATTGCTGGTATGGTAAAGGGTCGTATCAATAAGGAATTAAAGGAAATCTGCTTATTGGATCAGACATATGTAAAGGCAGAAGATGGAAAGCAGTCTGTAAGTGCATATGTAGCAGAAGTTGCTAAGGCAAATAATGCAAAGATCGCTATCAAGAAGTTTATCCGTTTTGAAACAGGCGAAGGTATGGAAAAGAAAGAAGAAAACTTCGCTGAAGAAGTTGCAAAGCAGATGGGAATGTAATCTCATAAACTAAAAGAATTTGAAAACCCCTGAAAAGCCCGTAAAATGGCTTGTTTCAGGGGTTTTTTTGTATTCATTTACAGAAAAGCAGTCCTAACAAATACCAAAACTACTTTTTATCTATACGTTCAATCAGGATTATCACATTGAACAAGCCTATGAAAATCATCGATCATGGACTGCAAAGTGATAGTTTCCATTGTTTCCTTGATAGAATCTTCAATTTTATGATAGGGCGTCTGTAACACAGTTTGTATGTTTTGTGCCACTGGACATGGACGTCCCTGGCAAGGATGGATTCCGATCAGAGAAGTCATACCATCCGGCTCTAAAGCAGAATAGATTTGATAGAGTGTGATTTGTGATGGGGATGCACACAACTCTGCTCCACCGGTTCCACGAGGCACTGTAATAAGGTTTGCTTTTTTCAACGCACTAAGAATATTGCGGATCACAACGGGATTGCAGCCGGTACTTTCTGCCAGCAGATTACTGGTGACTTTTGCAATTCCTTTTGCTTCATGAATAAATATCAGACAGTGAACCGCAACCGAGCATTTCATACTGATTTGCATAGATGTTTCATATCCTTTCAGGTAAGAGAGTAATTTTTCTTTTGTTGTAAATGTTGACATTACAACAATTAGGTGATAAAATGAAGTAGATGTAATTTTATCTTTTACATCTTTATTTTATCGATTCTCTACAAAAAAAGCAAGAGAAATATCGCAAGAATAAATTCCACGCAAAACGAGGTATTGTATGAAAGCAGTTCAAATCATAAGTTATTCTAAAAAGATAAATACTGTTGTATGTGAGGTTGATCAGCCTGAAATATCGGATTATGAAGTATTGATCCGAGTGAAAGCTGCGGCAGTCAATCCTCTGGATCTTTTGATTTTGACAGGAAGTGTAAAGTTAATCCAGGAGTACGCCATGCCCCTTACATTAGGGAACGAATGTTCCGGAGTGGTGGAGAAGGTTGGAAAAAAAGTGACGGATTTCCAGTTGGGAGATGCTGTCTATACCCGTCTGCCTCTGCGCAAGATCGGCGCTTTTGCAGAATATGTGGCAGTGGATCAGAAGGAAATTGCCAAAATGCCAATGGGTTATGATTATATCACTGCTGCAGCCATTCCGCTGGCTGGCTTGACAGCTTATCAGGCTATCGTAGAGGAATTGGAGGCAAGACCGGGGGAAACGGTTCTGATCCCTGGTGGCTCTGGAAGTTTTGGCCAGATGGCGGTACCCATTGCAAAAGCATTGGGGTTGCGTGTTATTGTAACTGGAAATATCCGGGCACAGGAACAATTTCTGGAGATGGGTGTTGACCAATATATAGATTACAAGCAGGAAAACTATTGGGAGAAGCTGTCGGAGATCGACTATGTAATCGATACTCTGGGCGCATCGGAGTTTGAACATGAGCTGTCTGTCTTGAAAAAAGGTGGACGATTAGTGAGTTTGCGAACAGGGCCTAACAAAGCATTTGCAAAACAGAATCATTTTTCTGGCCTCAAAAAACTGTTGTTCACCCTGGCAGGAAGCAAGTATGATAAAGTGGCCCGAAAGCAAGGTAAGGAATATCATTTTGTGTTCGTTCGCTCCAATGGTATTCAGCTTCGGAAAATTACAGAGATTGTGGAGAAACAGCGGATCAAACCTGCTATTGATTCCCGCATCTTTTCTCTATCTCAAGCCAATGATGCACTGCGATTGGTGGCCAAAGGGAAACTCAACGGTAAAGTGATTATTCAGTTGTGAAGGAGGAGATTTTATGAAACTTTATGATATTGTGTTCAGTCCAACAGGTGGAACACAAAAAGTATCCGAATATTTGACAAAGGGGTTGGGTGAGAAAGCAATCACTATTGATCTCACGGATAGCAAGAAGGATTTTCACAGCATTCAGCTGACGCAGGATGATA
Source organism: Lachnospiraceae bacterium (assembly GCA_026169045.1). Taxonomy (GTDB): domain Bacteria; phylum Bacillota; class Clostridia; order Lachnospirales; family Lachnospiraceae; genus Fimimorpha. Next base: position 24,660 of record JAPFDH010000033.1, read on the forward strand.
TTGCTGTGATTTCTGTACCCTCATACGGCGGGCGTGTACCTGCTGTTGCAATTGAGCGACTGAGCAGCATGAAGGTGCATGGCACTCGTGCGGTTTTGGTATGTGTTTATGGAAACCGAGCCTATGAAGACACGCTGGTGGAATTGGAAGACGCTGCAAAACAGACAAAATTCCAGGTGATCGCGGCAGTCGCCGCTATTGCGGAGCATTCTATTGCCAGACAATTTGCTGCTAACAGACCTGATACAAAGGATGCGCAGCAACTTTTTGCATTTGCTCAGCAGATTCAAAAGAAGCTTTCTGCTGGAAATTCAGAAGAACCGGTTATCCCTGGAAATCGACCTTACAAAAAAGCCGGTGGCGCCGGAGTGGTTCCTAAGCCTACAAAGGAATGTATCACATGCGGTGTATGTGCAAAGGAATGCCCTGTTCAGGCAATTGATTTGGAAAATCCGAAAAAAGTCAATGAAAAATCGTGTATTTCCTGTATGCGATGCATCTCTGTATGTCCCCGTTCTGCCCGAAAGGTAAATCCTGTCATACTTTCTGCTGTTGGTATGGCACTGAAGAAGACATGCTCTGATCGAAAAGAGAATGAATTGTTTCTTTAATTATAAGAAAATTTGTTTTGTAAGGGGGATAAAATGGTACCGCAAGAAAGTGATTGGAAAGCAATCGGTATTCATGAATATAAGGTGATTTCAACCAATGATATTCCTTTTGAACCAGAAATCCGTAAGATTTGTGAGGATAATGTCTGTCGCTTATACGGAAAGACCTGGGCTTGTCCACCGGCAGTTGGAACGGTGGAGCAGTGCAAAGAACGATGTCTGCAATACAAACAGGCAATGGTGTTCAGTGCTGTGTATCCGCTGGAGGATTGTTTTGATTATGAAGGAATGAAAAAAGGGCACAAAGCTTTCAAAGAACTGTGCGACAGGTTGTATATGCTTATACAAAAAGACATTTCATCATTTCATTTGCTCTCTAATGAGGGCTGTAAGCGATGTGACCATTGCACTTATCCTTCTGCTGATTGCAGGAAGGCTGAAATGTTGTTTCCTTCATTGGAGGGGTATGGAATCAATGTCATGAAACTTGCACAGAATGCAGACCTTCGATACAACAATGGCAAAAATAAGGTTACATATTTCGGAATGCTGTTGTATTAATTAGTAGGATGTCCTGTCGTCATCATCAGACGGCAGGCATTTTTTATTTTGCACGCAGACAACAAGCCGTGTGCGGATGCTTGTATAGGAAAATACATTCTATTTAAGAAATTTGTGCTACTTGAAAAACTGAGAAAGGCTATGCTATCATATTGGTTGGAAACATATTTTTCCAGAATGAAAATAGAAAAACATCAAATATAAAAAAATTATGTAATGATTTAGAACCCATTTGCAAAAATGCTTTTGTGAGGCGAATCTGCATGGCTCTGAATAGTTACAAATTTATTTTGTATTCTATGAAAGGAGTTGGTGTTGATGGATTATAACGAAGAGTATGATTATTTTCAATCGTTTTTACAACCGGATGAACATATATTATGGCATGGAAAACCTGGTTCCGGAAAAATGTATTCATATGGAAAAATTCCAATCTTTTTTGGAGTGATTTGGCTGATTATATCGTTGGTTTTAGTAATTGCGGCTTTTATTAGTACAAATATTGTTATGATTTTATGCTCCGTTCCATTTTTGCTGATCGGTTTTCTTATGACTTTTGGAGAAATGATAAGAAAACATAAAAATAAGGGGAAAATATTTTATACCATAACGGATAGTCGTCTGCTCATCCGAGAGGGGGACGAAATTAAAATTTTTACTGCCGATATGCTTACGCCAATGCAAATTCATATAAATAAAAATGGTACGGGGACAATTTATTTTGAAAGAACCTATTATTCGACTAAAAACAACAGCCCGTATAATTGGATATGTGCTTTACAAAATCTTTCCGATGTAAGTCAGGCTCAAAGTGCGTTGACTACCATGCTTTCCCAAAAAAGAGGAACAACCGGAACATTCTTTTAATTTGACTTTTGGGGTAGTGATATCGGAAGTAATATTATTGAAGCAACAGATATAGGTGTATAAGATTCAGGTATAAAAAAGATAGAAGGGGTTTAAAGTCAGAAACGGTGGGAATATGAAGAATGCAATAATAGGTAGAGTTTGTTTTCGACTAATGGGAGTGCTCGTGTTGATTCTCGGTATCCGTATGATTGGAGAGGGAATATATAATTATATTGATGAACACAATCAGAAAAACTGGGTATTCACAACAGCTTATGTGATAGATATATCCAGTGATTATTCGGGTACCGGACATAACAGAAGAATTAATTATGACATTATGTATCAGTATGAAGTAGATGGAAAAGAGTATTCCGGTGAACTTTATAACAGAAGCAAGGCAATGGAATTGGGTGATACGGTTAAAATAAAATATGATCCGGATACACCGGAACATTCTACGGATATCCTGGCTCCCAGTCTCAAAAATTTAATTATATTTTTGGTATGTGGAGCACTACTTACAACAATAGGCTTTTTCTTTTCCGGTATTTGGGCATTGATCAGTAAGGTACGTCGAAGAGGAGAAATGGAGGAGAACGTAGTGTGAGAGGGGAGAGAAAATCTCCCCTATTTATTTGCGCGCAGACAATGAGCCGTGTGCGGATGCTTGTATACGCATACGGCGACTGTCCGCGAACGTGAGAAACTCGCAAAGAGTGTTTCTCATCGTTTTTCATGATACGACATCATTTTTTGTTTTCCATATGACAATGACTCATCCAGTAAAGCTTTTAAAGAATCAATAGGGCAGTCTTCTGTCAGACCATTTCCACATGTTAACATAAAGCGTCCATTTTTTCGGGCATAGGTGTCAATCATATGGCGTACCTCTGCCCGTACATCTTCCGGAGTTCCAAACGGGATTATTCGTTGTACATCAAAACCGGCCCAGATACAGATCTGGTCACCATATAATTCAGCAATTTTTTTCTCTTCCATCGTGTATTTTTGTATTGGATGAATCACATCTAAACCAATTTCTATAAAATGCGGTAAATAAAGCTCAATATTGCCACAGGTATGAAGCCAGAAGTGCATTCCGAGAGAATGCGCTTTTTCTATTATTTTTTTATAATATGGTTTAAAAAATTCCACAAAGATTTCTTCTGAAAAAAAAGGAGCATTCTGTGTACCAATATCATCGGAAGTAAAGATTGCATCAACAAGAAGTTCTGACTTACAGCGTTCAATAATCCTCATATAAAAATCACATAGTTTGTCAAAAAATTTATGTACTTCATCTGGATATAGATAAAAATCGGTTAATGCATTTTCCATCCCCCTCAATGACCAAAGGCGTTCAAAAAAACAATACCACCAGTGTGCGATTTTATATCGAGAATCATTTATTCCTTTGTGGGGAAAAAGATTTACGTAATCAGGATTAGGAAAATGAGCAATAATATCATCCAGATCAGACCAGTCTTCAAGGAATACTTGTGCGTCCAATCCGGCAGATAAAGAGAATGAGGCTGTTTTATACAAAAACTTGTAATCCGGGTCATCGTCAGGAGCCTGATTAATATCGGGCATCCGGATAGAAATAATTTGAGCGTCACAGGGGTACTCGTTCAAAAGCTGCTGTGCTTTTTCTTTATTTTCTCCAAATACAGAAGGCGAAGACCAGAAATTATAAATCATAGGAATGCGATCACCTGCTTGTTTTCCCTCAATGACTTGTCTCATTTGTGCAGCAGTGAATGGTGCGTTTTTCATATTGAATCATCAACTCCCTTCTTTTATAATAATCATAGTATAATGTAGAATAAAAGAAAATATAATGCATAAAATCCTTATTTTATGTACTAATTCATGGATTTAATCAGGGAGATTCCAGATATGTTAAAAGCATTTTCACCGGAACTGGTTTCCGCAATACAGTTAACAAAGAATAATAGTCCTGTTACGCGTCAATCCCATGGGAAACGTATTGCTAAGTATTATGAACTGGAATTAATTGTGGAAGGATCAGGGGCTATTATCACAAATAAGAATGTATTGAAAACATTGGCAGGACGTCTGTTTATTCGTATGCCAGGAATGAAATTGGAGGGAATTACCCCGTATTTTTCTTATTATATTGTGTTTTCTGATTCCAGTGGTGAATTGGAGAAGATATCGATGCCTCTTTATATGGAAAATATGGAGTTCTTAACAATTTATTTTAAAACAATCCGCAAAAATTTTCTTTATCCGGACAGTAGTAGTGAATTAGAAATTAAAGCATGTATTTTACAAATAATTGCAGCGATTATACGTAAGCAAAACAGTGAAAAAAATCCTGTAGTGGAAAAATCGATACAATACATCTACAACCACATTAATCAACCGTTATCGGTTTCAGTCCTGGCACAGAAATCAGGATATAGTCTCAACCATTATACAAACATATTTAAAATGGTTATGAATGAACCGCCATCTGAGTTTATCCGGCGTTGCAAAATTCGAAGGGCTTGTGAGTTGTTGGAAGAAACAGAAGATACCTTAGAAAAAATTGCACAAGAGTGTGGCTTTTTCAATATGTCCTATTTTTTCCGCACATTTAAACAGTTTCAGGGAGAAACACCCAATAAATATAGACAGAAACTTCAAAATTATAAGGGGATTGTATAGGAGTGATATAGTATTAAAGATTACTTATAGGTATGAGAAAAAATGATGTGTCCTTTTTGCGTACCGTTCATACTATAGTATGAAAATATTTTTAAGAGGCTAAAATGAATCAAAATAGAGGATGCAATAGAAATTTGAATGTGAGAGATTGCGGTCCAGAGCCAATGATCGCCAATTTGGATTCTTTGGTGAAGCAAAATTCCAATTATCGCACTGCATTATGGACAGGAGAAAATTTACAGGTTACAATGATGTGCATACCGGTCGGTGGTGAAATTGGTTTGGAGATACATGAAAATTTGGATCAGTTTATTGGTATTGTAGAGGGATGCGCATTGGTGAGAATGGGAAAACGTAAAAATGCATTGACCTGTCAACGTAAGGTCAATAATGAGTTTTCTGTTCTTATTCCATCGGATACATGGCATAATATAATTAATATTGGCTGTACTCCATTAAAATTATATTCCATATATGCACCGCCGCAGCATCCATTTGGTACGGTTCAGAAGACAAAAGAGGAAGCGCAAAGGGATGAGGAAAATTATTAAATAATAAATCATATGATTTGATAATATTATTATGAAAGTGGAAAATCAGGATATTCATATTCAAAAGAAGCCTGATTGGTTTCAAAGGAGAAAAGTGTTTGTGCATCCTGCCGGAAACAGTAGGATGCGCAACAGGATACACTCTCTGATATGGTTCGCTTCATTGCTCCTTTTACAGGTGCAAGAAGGGGATGCGCATGACTTTCCAGCAATTTGGCTGATAAGATCCAGTTTTTTTGTTGAATCACAATTTCTCGGTTTTTAATTTTGACTATTTTTGCGCCCAGATAAGTGGCCAAGCGGTATTCGTTATTGTTCCAGTGTATGATGGCAATCACTCCGGTAAAGTGAAAGAAGCCCATAGGAATATGAGCAACACTGATCATCAGAGACCCATTTTGAAAGAAGCATTGCGTCCAGATATAATGTTTGGGAAATGAGTATCCCCGGTCTCCTTCGATATAGCCTATTCCGTCTGTAAAAGTATAGCGAATGCCTTGGATCGTTAAAGATCCATGAACAGAATGACGCATACTAAGAACGCTGTGACGGCATTGCATAAAAGGAAGATAGTGAAAGGGCCCCATAATATCGTAGCGGATGGGGGAGAGGGTATTGAAACGAAGGAAGCCAAAAGCACAGCAATCGGAAGTGCGGATGGAGAGGCGAATCCCGTCTTGTCCAAAGTAGTTTTGAGCAATGGAGATAGGAAACGAATGATTGGAAAGAGTATGATATGGAAACGAAAGATTCCAGGCACCGTCGTTGGTAATCAGTTGAATGGAGCAGGAGGAGCCGGATTTGGACTTATGGTAGGCCGGAATAATAGCCAGCGTTTGCGTTTCCGATTGGCATTTAAAATACCAACCATAAAAATATTGATACATGAAAACTCCTTTCATTGACCAAATTGATTTTCTCTAGTGTTGCCCGATGAAAAGAGTATATTCAAAATGAAAAAAGAATTATTCCATGAAACGTTTGCGATAGGAGGAAGGGGTTATTCCATATTCTCTTTTAAAAACTTTGGTAAAATAATTGGCATCAGGAATACCGACAAGGGTGCTGATGGCTTGAATGGACAGGGGGGTAGAGGTAAGAAGATGTGCCGCTTGTTCGGTACGTATTCGATTGAGATAATGTAACGGTGTAAAACCGGTTTGCTTATGAAAGATGGTAGTTAAATGGTTTGGGGATATGTGAAATTCCCTGGCCAATTGTGCTGTTGTCAGATTTTGAGAGTATTGACTTTTTATATAGTGGATGACATTGAAAACCAGCGGGCTCATACAGCCCGCTTTTTGTGTTTGAATTTGATGGCAGAAGGAAGTGACCATTTTTTCTTTTGCTAAAAAAATAGCATCGACTGTTTTCGCTTTTTGGGTAGCGATGGTATTTTCTCTGGATAATTGATGAATAATGAAGGGAGGAAGACCGGCCTCTAAAGCAGCGATGCGAACCATCGTGCGGACGATGGCAGAGGCGATCCGTTCATTTTCCAAAGTAGTCCCCAGTGCTTTGAGTGATTGAAAACTGCGTTGCTGTTGACGCAGATATTGAAGGGCCTGTGTGGTGTTGCCTTTTTCAATGGCATCCATAAAGGCCTTTTCTGTGAGGTAGTGTTTTTGGATTTGCTGGGAATGGTTCAGCTGAAATGGAAGTTCTTCAAAGGAGAGAACGGAAGGAGTGGCATTTATGGTTTCTGTCAAAGGATTTTGCGAAATACAGCCGTTTATGGAAAGAAACTGGGTGATAATCCGAAGAGCAAATGACTCCGACAGAACGGGAAATTGGCTGTAATAGGAAAGAAGTTCCTGAAAACGGCCGGATGGCAGGGAGAGCTGTTTCAATAAATGAATGCAGTCATATTTGGAAAATAAACGGGGACAAAAAGGTCCGGCAGCTAAAGGTCCCAACGGAGTTATGCAAAGAAAAAAGTGAACACATAATTCATCTTGAATATGGTAGATGGTATTGGGGGAAAGCTGTTTAAAGAAAATAGACAGAGTTTGGGGATGAAAAAATTTTTGGATTGGAAGAAGAATATTGGTATCACAGAAATTCTGGATTTCTTTTTCATGATTGAGAAGTTGGATGGGAAATTGAAAAATGTTTTCAATAAGGGTTTTTGTGTGTTGAAATGTTTGATCCATTATAAATCCTCCTGACAGAATATAAAATAGCGGGTGATACGAGAATCGTTCTATTTAAATAGTTTTATTCTATCATAAAAAGGAAATATGGTGTAAAATAAAAGCAATATTTCGCAGGAGATCATACAAAAAGGAGGGAATATAGTGAAACAGTATTTGAATGAACATTGGAAATTCGGGAAAATTCCGAATGGTAAAATGACAAAGAATGTGCTGGATAAAGAAGAGATGCCCATGGAATATGAGGAAGTTAATTTGCCTCATACCTGGTATAAAGACGGAGAAGCCTATCAGGGGATGGCTGTTTACAAAAAATCGATCCGAGTGGAAACAGTTGTACAGAAACGGATTTTTTTGACTTTTGAAGCAGCGGATCGCTGGTGTCAGGTATTTGTGAACAGGAATTTTGCGGGAGAACATAAAGGGGGATATGCGGCATTTACATTTGAGATTACAGATTTTTGTAAGGAACAGCAGGATAATGAAATTATAGTATTTGTGGATAATCGAAGCTATAATGAAATTTCTCCATTGTCCGGTGATTTTACGGTATACGGAGGATTGTATCGTGGTGTTTATTTGACGGTTACCGATGAGGTTTGCTTTGATCGTACTTTTTGGGGCACCTGTGGTGTTGTGGTTCAGGCAGATGTAAAAGAAAACGAGGGATGGGTCATTATTGATCCCCATGTTTTGGGAAAGGCAAACGAAAATATTTTTTATCAGATAACAGATCCGGCTAAAAATGTGATTTTGGAATGTAGTATGCCGGTAGAGAAATGTGTGTTAAAAATAACGGATCCGATTTTGTGGGATGGAATGGAAAATCCCTCCTGTTATCACTTAAGAGCGGTTTTACGGCAGAATGAAAAAGAGTTGGATTGGGTAGAGAGATCTTTTGGATTTCGTAAAGTAGAACTTTCAGCAACTCATGGTTTCTTTTTAAACGGCAAAAAATTCAAGCTAAATGGTGTTGCCAAACATCAGGATTTTGATGGTGTTTTTTGTGCAGTGACAGAAGAACATTGCAGAAAGGATTTGGATACGATTTTGGATATAGGAGCCAATAGTGTCCGTTTGTCTCATTATCAGCATCCGCAATCCATGTATGATTTATGTGACGAGAATGGATTAGTGGTCTGGGCAGAAATTCCCATGTTGAAATTTTTGGACGAAAAGGAGTTATTTGAAAATGCCTGTCAGCAGATGAAAGAGCTCATTTATCAAAATATGCATCATCCGTCCATTTGTTTTTGGGGAATCCAAAATGAAATTGCAATTTTTGGAGAGAATGAGGCGATGTATGAAAAGATGGGACAGTTGCGTGATCTGGTGGAAGAATTGGATTCTACCCGTCTGAGTGCATGTGCCAATCTATACTGCGTAAAGCCGGAAAGTAAGTTGAATCGTGTGACAAAAGCAGTAGGATATAATATATATTTTGGATGGTATTATGGGGACATGAAAGATAATGCTATATTTATTGAAGAGTTCCATAGGAAGAATCCGGATGTTGCCTTGGGTATTACAGAATATGGAGTGGATTGTAATCTTGCATTTCATTCCGATAATCCCAAAGTAAAAGATTATTCTGAGGAATATCAGGCATTGTATCATGAAACGGTATATCCCATTTTCAAAAAGCAAGAGTACATATGGGGAAGTTTTATCTGGAATCTTTTTGATTTTGGAAGTGCGATCCGTGATGAGGGCGGTACAAAGTATAGAAATTGTAAAGGACTTGTCAGTTATGACCGTAACGTGAAAAAGGATGCTTTTTATTACTATAAGGCGCAATGGTCAAAGGATCCTTTTGTCAAAATTGCTGGCAGTCGTTTCATTAACCATGAACAAAGAATGATAACTGTAAAAGTATATTCCAATCAAAAAGAAGTGACACTTCGTACCGACGGATATGTACAAAAGCAATTGTCGGATACAGGAGTCTTTGTATTTGAAAATGTTCCGTTGGCATTGGGAATGCATAAAATAGAAGCATACAGCAAAGATCAAAATGATCAGGTATTTTTGTGTGGAACAACAGAGGCGGATGCATCTTATATCTATGTGGATCGTAATCCGGGAATCAATGTGAAAAACTGGTTTGAGGATGCAGCCCAAGAAGAAAAACTCTTTCCAACAGGTTTTTATTCTATCCGTGACTGCGGAGATGATCTGGTGCAAAATAAACAGGTTATGAATGTAATTTCTGAGTTTTCCAGGAAATTGGCTGATCAATTGATGGAAAGAAAGGGCAAACTGCCGTTGGAACGTATTCTGAGTTATATGAAGAAGGACTTTAGCGATGAGGATTGCCGACGATTAAATGAAGATCTGATAAAGATTAAAAAAAATTAAGATTTTCCTATTTTTTCTATCCTGTGATATAATGCTATGAGTAGTCGTTGTTTGTTATGAATATATGATTATATGGACATGACGAAAGAAGCAAGATGTACGGAAAAAAAGTCATCTTAGGTATAAAAGGAAAGGAATGGAAAAAAATGGCTTCCCTATCTGGAAAAAGAAGTAAGTATGAAATTGATATGTGTAATGGGACGATCATGGATAAATTGATATCATTTTCGTTGCCGCTTATGTTATCAGGAATTTTGCAGTTGATGTTTAATGCAGTGGATATTGTTGTGGTAGGTAGATTCAGTGGCAGTGATGCATTGGCTGCGGTGGGATCTACGACTGCATTGATCAATATGTTTGTCAATCTTTTTATAGGAATTTCTTTGGGAGTTAATGTATTGGCTGCCCGCTTTTATGCCGCCGGTAGAGAAAAGGAGATGTCAGAAACGGTACATACCGCAATTATGTTTGCGCTGATCAGTGGTATCGTAATGAGTTTTGTGGGAATCGGATGCGCGAAAATAGTGTTGCAATGGATGGATACACCGGATAATGTTATTGATATGTCGACCCTCTATATGAGAATCTATTTTGTTGGCATGCCCTTTTTTATGCTTTACAATTATAGTGCCGCAGTGCTACGCGCAATCGGAGACACAAAGCGTCCCTTATTATTTCTTATTATATCCGGTATGATTAATGCCGGATTAAATCTGATTCTGGTTATTGTATTTCATATGGGAGTGGCAGGTGTGGCTATAGCCACTGTGATAGCTCAGTTTATTTCATGTGTGCTTGTGCTTCGCTGTCTTTGGAATGCAGAGGGAAGCTATCAGCTTCGGTTTTCAAAATTGACACTGAAATCCTTTTATCTGAAGCAAATTTTTCAAGTAGGAATCCCGGCAGGAATACAGAGTGTTGTTATTAATTTCTCCAATGTACTTTTGCAGTCTTCCGTCAATTCTTTTGGATCAATCGCTATGGCCGGATATACCGCAGCCAATAATATATTCGGATTTTTATATGTGGCTGTTAATTCTGTGACACAGGCATGTATGAGTTTTACCAGTCAGAATTACGGTGTGGCGAAAAAAAAGCGTATGGACCGGGTCCTTATTGATTGTGTAATTCTCTCGGTAGTTGTGGCTCTCGTTTTGGGAGGTGGTGCCTATATATTTGGTGATAAGCTGCTGAGAATTTATACATCTGACAGCGAAGTAGTTCGCTGTGGAATGCAGATTTTGTTGTATACTACAGTGACTTATTTTATGTGCGGATTGATGGATTTGCTGCCCGGATCCATGCGGGGAATGGGATATTCGCTGGTTCCCATGATTTTATCGATTGTAGGAACGGTGGGAATGAGAATTGTATGGATTTATGGTGTGTTTCCAAGTCATCGTTCTCTGGATGTATTATTTATTTCTTATCCGGCATCTTGGATTATTACAATATTGATGCAGGTGGTGTGCTTTGTATTTGTACGTAAAAAGGTACATAAAATGATTGGAGAAGGAAATGACTAACGGAAGAAAATACGAATGGAAGGAAGAGAAAAATGGGAGAATTTGAGGGAAAAGTGGCAGTTATTACAGGAGGAGCCCACGGTATCGGTAAGTGTATTGCTGATCAATGGAAAAAGGAAGGGGCCAAAGTTTGTGTGATTGACATAGTAAAAGGGGAGCATTTTGTGGGAGATATCAGCAAAAAAGAGGTACTGGAAGCGTTTGTATCGTTTGTGATTGAGAAATATGGTCATGTGGATTATCTGGTGAATAATGCGCTCCCTCTTATGAAAGGAATTGAAAATTGTTCCTATGAAGAATTTCAATATGCGTTATCGGTAGGGGTGACGGCGCCTTTTTATCTTTCTAAATTATTTTGGAATCATTTTGCAGATAAGGGGGCGATTGTTAATATTTCCTCTTCCAGGGACCGTATGAGTCAGCCGCAGACAGAAAGTTATACAGCTGCGAAAGGTGGTATTGCCGCTCTTACGCATGCATTGGCCATGAGTTTTTCCGGAAAAGTACGTGTGAATTCCATTTCACCCGGCTGGATTGAAACATCCGGAAAGGTATTTGAGGGAGCAGATTGTCTTCAGCAGCCGGTAGGGCGAGTGGGAACTCCTGAGGATATTGCCAATATGGTATTATACTTGTGTTCAGAAAAAGCAGGATTTATTAACGGGGAAAATATTTGTATTGATGGTGGAATGACAAAGCAGATGATCTATCATGGAGATTTTGGATGGTCTCTGCACAATTGAAAGAAAAAATATGTAACAGTTCAGCCCGCGCCATTCGTAAAACCGCGCTGCGTGTTTATTGTGGCTATCGCCACTGTTTTACTCATTTACAGGCGCTCAGCTCATAGGTCTGACCGGGAGAGAAAATTATGCTTGCATAATTTTCTCTCCCGTTACAGCCCTATGGCTGAACTGTTACAAAAATATGGAATAAAATTGATAAAAACAGACGTTATGAAATTGTTTCACCAATTTTGTAACGTCTGTTTTTCGTTAGAAAGAAAGCAAACGGTTATCGTAGGATTACGTTGCAATTTACAAATATACTTGACAGATAGGTTTTGGTTTATTATACTTTCTATATCCTACTAAATAGATAGGATATAGAAAGTGTGTATTGGATATAAGGAGTTGGAGATAATTGATTATTAAGACCGATCATATAAATTTGATTGCAATGTAAGGAGCAGAATATGATGAATCTGGAGTTTAAAAAAGTGACCGCAGAAGACTGTCATAAGATGCTTCCGTTTTATGGAATGCGGAATAACCGAACATGTGACAGTGTTTTTCTTGAAAGTTTCATTTGGAAAGAATTCTATCAAGTAAGTTACGCGATTTGGGAAAATAAAGCACTTTTGTGGCTGATGGAGTATGAGGGAGAATATTTTTCCGCTATGCCATTGTGTGCGGAACGGGATTTGAAAGATGCATTTTTGATGTTGGAACAATATTTTAATCATGTGCTTCAAGTTCCTTTGGTGATTCATTTGGCGGATGAAGACGCCGTGCGCTGTTTGGATTTATCCGGTGATGCGTATTGGATTGAAGAACAGGAGGACGCAAAGGATTATTTATATGAAGGAACAGCATTGCGCACTTTGTCAGGATGAAAGCTGCATAAAAAGAAAAACCGTTTGAATACATTTATGCGTCAATATGAGAACCGCTTTATGTACCAAACACTTACTTGTGCCCACAAGACGGAAATGTGGAATTTTTTGGATGAGTGGAGAGCAGTAAAAGGTGAGGAAGGAGAAGAACATCTAGAGTATGAAATCCGGGGAATACAAGATATTTTAAATCATTGTTCCAGTTTGCCAGTTCGCATGGGAGGGATTTTTATTGATGGAAAATTAAAAGCCTTTTCCATAGGGAGTAAAAATGAATTGGAGAATATGGCAGTTATTCATATTGAAAAGGCGGATGCATCTATTCCAGGACTCTATCAGGCTATAAACCAATTATTCTTGCTTAACGAATTCCCGGATGTTAAGTGGGTGAATCGTGAGGATGATCTGGGATTGGAAGGACTTAGAAAGGCAAAAATGTCATATTGTCCGGCTGATTTTGCAAAAAAGTATCTGGTAAAACAAAAGAGGTATGGGAATGACAGATAAACAATTAAATGTGGATAAGAGGGATGATGATTCCATTCGCTATTTGAACCGGGATGAAAAAGAGAGGACGAAACGTTTATGGGAATCTTGCTTTGCCGAAGATTCAAACGAATTTGTCTCTTATTATTATAAAGAAAAAATTCAGCAAAATCGAATACTGGTCAAACTGGACGGAAATGATGTTATTACGATGCTGCATAGGAATCCATACCAGATAAGAATGAGAAAGAAACATTGGAATGTGGATTATATTGTGGGTGTAGCTACACGTTATGACAGAAGAAAAAAAGGTTATATGGAAAAAGTTCTGATTACCTGTCTCAATGATATGAATCGGGAACATATGCCATTTACTTTTTTGATGCCTGTTTCAGAAGCGATCTATTATCCTTATTCGTTTCGTTTTGTAGAGTGGGAAAAATGTTTTTCTCTAAATCAAAACGAGAATCTGGAGCGAAAGGAAGTTTCGGAAAATGAATACGAATGCACTATGGCAAGTGAATGGATGATGAAATGGATAAAATCACAATATGAAATGTCAACGGTAAGAGATTCGGAGTATGTCAAACGTTTGATTCAGGAATTGAAGAGCGAACAGGGGAAATTGGAATTTTTATTAGACAGAGGAAACATAGTGGGGTTACAGGCATTTTGGGGAATGAAACAACGGGAACAGAGATTGCTGTATATCGGGAAAGAATGGTGTGAACAAAAAGAAAGAAAACCGCGCATTATGGCACGAATTACAGATGTAATGACATTTCTCCCGGAGTTTTGCCTGATGCAGCCTGGAACGCTTCGAGTGGAATTGAGGCTGAAAGATGAACAAATTGAGCAGCAAAATTCTGTGTTCTTTTGGGAAATAACAGAACAGGGAAGTGAAATAAAAAAGGGTAACCAGAAGGAAAAGAAGCAATCGGACGACACCATTGTTTTAAATGCTACCATTGGAGAGATAACGGAGTGGCTTTTTGGAGTTCGGACACCGAAAGATATTTGGAGAGAACAAAAATCGGATGAAATAGATAGGCTAAATAAAATAAGAACAATAAAAACCATTTTTTTTGATGAGATTGTTTAAGTGAAAGGATACCATGGAAAAGAGATTGGATGGAGGAAAATAAAATGGAACAGATAAAAAACAGTGTAACGGAACTGATTGGAAAAACACCAATGTTGCGCTTGCATCAGTATTGTAAAGAAAAAAATATTTTGGGTGTCGATTTGTTGGGAAAATTGGAATATTTCAATCCCACAGGATCAATAAAAGACAGAATTGCTGTGGCTATGATAGAAGATGCGGAAAAAAAAGGAACTTTGAAACCAGGATCTACCATTATCGAACCGACTTCAGGTAATACAGGAATTGGTTTGGCGGCCATCGCGGCGGCAAAGGGGTATCGAATTATTCTTACGCTTCCGGATACGATGAGTGTGGAGAGAAGAACACTGCTCAAAGCATATGGAGCAGAGCTCATCTTAACAGAGGGAGCAAAAGGTATGAGAGGTGCCATTGAAAAGGCAGATGAACTTTGCGGGATGATTCCGGATGCTGTGATCCTGAAACAATTTCAAAATAATGCAAATCCAGATGCACATCATAGGACGACAGGGCCGGAAATTTGGGAACAGACAGAAGGAAAGGTGGATATTTTTGTGGCTGGCGTAGGAACAGGGGGAACCATAAGCGGAGTGGGAAACTATTTAAAAGAAAAAAATCCCAATGTTCAGATTATTGCTGTGGAACCGGCAGCCAGTCCGGTTTTATCAGGTGGGAAAGCGGCTCCCCATATGATTCAGGGCATTGGAGCGGGATTTATTCCAGACACATTAAATACAAAGGTGTATGATGAGATTATAACAGTGGAAAATGAAGAGGCATTGGAAACTGGCCGCATCTTTGCCAAAACAGAAGGTGTTTTGGCGGGAATATCCTCCGGTGCTGCTTTAAAGGCAGCGGAATATGTGGCGAAAAGACCGGAAAACAGAGGGAAAACTATAGTGGTTCTTTTACCTGACTCTGGCGACCGATACTTATCGACAGCCATGTTTCAATAGAAGAAATATCCGCGCACGGTTTGTTGTCTGGGCGTAAACGATGAGAAACACGCAAAGCGAGTTTCCCACGTTCGCGGACAGTCGCCGTATGCGTATGCAAGCACCCGCGCACGGCTTGTTGTCTGGGCGTAAATAAAAGGAAGTAGCAGTCGTTTGGATGACTGCTCTTCCTTTTTTTGTGGAAAAGTGGGAATTGTCAGCTAAAATTCAGGAACGAAGAATCATTTTTTGATATTGTTTTGGAGATACACCATTTATTTTTTTGAACACACGAATAAAATAATTGATATCCTGGTAGCCGCATGCAGAAGCAATGGTGCCAATGGAAAGAGATGAGGAATTAATTAAAATGATTGCATGACGAATTCGAATCTGATGAATGTAATCGGTTAGTGTGGATTTTACTTCTTTTTTAAATAAACCGGAAAGATAGGTTTTTGTTAAATTGAAATGGTTGGCAAAAAAGGATAAATTTAAGTCTTCTGCATAATGAAAATCAATATAGGAAATGATATCTTTTATGACGGGAGAATATCCTTTCATAGCATGATTTTGTACAAGGAGGCAGTATTTATGAATAATATCGTTGGAGATCACGGTTAATTCCCGTTGTGAGCGGGCTTCATTGATTAATACAGCAAACTTAGTGGAAAGGTCGTCGACGTAAAGTGGATGAACGCCTCCAATTTCAGCGGCTTTTCGGCATAAGGTATTTAGTATGATTTGAAAATTCTGGGTATTGCGAAGTAAATTTTCTGTCCGAGGCTGTATATGAAAGTTGCCGAATTTTTGATGAAGTTCTTTGGCATGTTTGTAATCCCCTTTTGAAATAGCGTCCAGCATTTGGGATTCCACGCGATAGCGTTCTTCTATGCTGGCGACTGCAAGTTCCGGATTTTTGCGCATTTTTCCGAGAAAAGGAGAGTGCTCAATGGAAGTGGTATTGTGATCAGGATAATACGTGACATTATAGCTGGTTTCGAATAGTCCGGATGCCAGGTTCAAAACAAGAGATTCCAAATGATTGAACGTAGGTATTACCGGGATCGAGGAATACACAGCCAAGATGTCATCAAAAAGAGAGGAAGGAATTTTATTTTTTTCCATAATTCTATGGATATCCGATAATTGCGGTGATTTTTCAAAAAATGGTCCGATGATAAAGAAAGAAGATTCATATTCATTGAGGTATGTTTCCGGGATATGAAGATAAAAATAAGTCATTTCAAATTCATCGGTGAAACGAAGCATGGAAAGGGGAGTGACACGCTGAATCATGAAAAGAAGCATTTGCTGATAAGCATTTCCTTCATATAAGCGAAGGCGAAATCCAAGATCGGTTTTATTGATGTTTGAATAATCTTTATAGAGAATGATATTATTGACATTATAAGCGGTCAGAGCCTGCCGAAACAAATTAAGTTTACTAATTTCCATAGTAATCCTCCGTATTTTGTAAAGATCCAGAAAATCGTATCATATTGTAGTAAAAAAGTAATATTTTATTGCTATTTTTAAAATAGCATAATATCATACTATTTTCAATGTATTTTATCTCTGTTTTTATTTTGAAAAAAGGGTTATTGTGTTAAAGAAGGTTAGCGAGTCATTGCCAAAAGAAAAAGAAAAGGAGAAAGTTATGCAGGAAAATCATGTAAAACCATTTGGCTTAAAAGATAAAATAGGCTACATGTTTGGAGATTTCGGAAACGATTTTACATTTATGTTTTCCAGTATGTTTTTGATGGTATTTTATACCAAAGTATTGGGAATCAGCAGTGCAGCTGTAGGAACGTTATTTTTAGTTGCCCGGTTTGTCGATGCAGTCACAGATGTTACGATGGGACGAATTGTGGATAGTTGTAAACCGGGAAAAGACGGAAAATTTAAAAGATGGATACGGATTATGGCAGGTCCCGTAGCGTTAGCCAGTTTTTTGATGTATCAATCCGCATTGGCAGATGCTTCTATGCCGGTTAAGTATGTATATATGTATATCACTTATATTTTGTGGGGAAGCATTTGCTATACAGGTATTAATATTCCGTATGGTTCAATGGCTTCTGCCATAACAGATAAACCGGAAGAGAGAACCGCTCTTTCCACATTCCGTAGTATCGGTGCGACATTGGCGAATCTGATTATTGGTGTGGGAGGACCGATGCTTATTTACACCACTGACGCAAATGGTGCACAGGTGATTCGAAACGGTGGGGCAATTTTCCCGTTATTGGCCGGTATTTTTTCTGTGAGTGCAATTATTTGTTATATTGTTTGTTATAAGTGTACGACAGAACGTGTCAAGATTGAAAGAGATCCTAATGAACAGAAGATTACATTAAAAGATACAATCAAAGCGGTATTTACCAGCCGGGCATTGCTGGGTATCGTGGCAGCTGCCATATTCCTGCTTTTGAGTTCCCTGCTGCTGGGAAGCATTAATAATTATTTATATACCGATTATTTTGGAAGTTCAAAGGCTTTATCCACATATAATCTGATTACGATGATCTGTTCGCTTCTTCTGGCTACAGTGGTTGGAACCATTGCGAAGAAATTCGGGAAAAAAGAATCGGCAGCAGTGGCTACGGCATTCACTGGAATTGTATTCATCGTACTGGGATTTTTGCGCATTACCAATGTGTGGATTTATGTAGCCATTACGGCCATTGGATATATTGGAGTAAACTATTTCAATATGGTGATTTGGGCTAATTTGACAGATGTAATTGATGATATTGAAGTACAGGCAAAAGAACGGCAGGATGGCGTGGTATATGGTGTATATTCATTTGCGAGAAAGATCGGACAGGCTTTGGCCGGAGGACTGGGAGGATACGCGTTATCCATTATTGCATACGATGAAAAAGCTGTAACGCAGACGCAGAGTGTATTAAAGGGCCTTTACAATTTGGGAACATTTGTGCCGGGTATTCTTTTCTTATGTGTAGCAATTATGCTGGCGTTTGTATATCCATTGTCGAAGAAACGTGTGGAGAAAAATGCACAGGTTCTTCGTGAGAGAAGAAAAAATCTGGAATAAATCAATATGAAATAAGTGAGGAGGATAAGAAATGAGACAGGAAATTTCTCTAAATCAGTCATGGTATTTTTCAAAAGGGGAGACAATTCCAAAAACAGTGGAAATGGCGAAAGAACAGGGATTTTGTGAAATACAGGTTCCACATACGTATAATGGATGGGACGGCCAGGATGGCGGAGGCGATTATTATAAAGGAAAAGCCGTATATCTGAAAGAAATTAAAAAACCGGATATTCCCGCTGATTCCAGAGTTTATATCGAATGGGAAGGTGTCAATTCCATTGCGGAAATCTTTATAAACGGGGAAAAGGTAAAGGAACATCGGGGCGGATATTCTGCGTTTCGGGTAGATGTGACAGAAAAGCTGGAAGATGGAAAGTCGGCAGTGTTGGCTGTTGTGGTAGATAATTCCAATCATTCCGATGTGTATCCTCAAATGGCGGATTTTACATTCTATGGAGGTATTTATAGGAATGTGAAAATGCTTGTGGTTTCACCGACCCATTTTTGCCTGGATTATTATGGAAGTAAAGGAATTGCATTTTCATCGCAAAGACAGGGAAATGATGCAAAAATTAAGCTATCTGCCTGGATTACCAATCCAAAAGAGAGTGATGCAGTGCAGTTTGAGCTGATAGATGAGGATGGGGATACGGTTTCAGAATGTTTTGTACCTGCCAAAGAATATACGGAGACAGCAGCACGGATTGAAAATGTCCATCTTTGGCAGGGTGTGGAAGATCCATACCTTTATACGGTCGTTGCCCGTCTGATTCGCCACAATGAAGTGTTAGATGAAGTGGAAGCAGAACTGGGTGTGAGAGAATTTTATGTGGATCCGGAAAAAGGATTTTTCTTAAATGGAAAATCTATGCCGCTGCGTGGGGTATCACGTCATCAGGATATGCTGGGGAAAGGAAATGCACTGACGGAAGAAGATCACTGGGAGGATGCTTACCAGATTGCTGAACTGGGGGCAAATACAATTCGTCTGGCTCATTATCAACATAATCAGGCGTTTTATCAGGCCTGCGATGCCCTGGGATTTATTGTGTGGGCTGAAATTCCGTTTATATCTGCCATGAATCGTGATCCAAAAGGACATGAAAACTGCAGAGAACAGATGAAAGAGTTGATTTATCAGAACTTTAATCACCCCTCCATTTGTTTTTGGGGAATCTCCAATGAGATTACCATAGGTGGAGAAGTGCCGGGATTATATGAAAATCTTGTGGATTTGAACCATTTAGTGAAAGAATTGGATGACACCCGTTTGACGACCATGGCACAGGTATCCATGTTGCCAAAGGATTCCAAGCAGAACCAGATTACAGATGTAGTAAGCTATAATCATTATTTTGGATGGTATGGTGGAGACTATACGATGAATGAGGAATGGTTTGATGCATTCCATCAAATGCATCCGGATCGTCCGTTTGGGGTATCCGAATATGGCTGCGAAGGAATTATAAGCTGGCACACCGATACTCCGAAATGTAAGGATTATTCAGAAGAATATCAGGCAATTTACCATGAACATATGGCAAAAATTATTGCAGAACGTCCGTATCTGTGGGCAACTCATATCTGGAATATGTTTGATTTCGGATGTGATGCAAGAGATGAGGGCGGCGTAAAAGGACGCAATAATAAAGGCCTGGTAACCATGGACAGAAAAGTAAGAAAGGATGCTTATTATGTATATAAAGCATATTGGTCAAAGGAACCGTTTGTGTACATTACCGGAAGACGGTATGCAGAGCGTCCATATGATACGATGACAGTTAAGGTATATTCCAATCAGCCGGAAGTGACACTTCGTGTGAATAATGGAGAAGCGATTACAATGAAAGGGGATAAAATATTCCTTTTTGAAGATGTGAAATTAAACGAGACGATTAACTTTGTAACAGCCAGCGCAGACGGATGTAAGTCAGATACCGTTACCTGGGTTCGTACAAAAGATCCGAATCCATGTTATGTAAAACCGCAGGAAGAAGAGGATGACCGGGATGGTGTAAAGAACTGGTTTGATGAAGTGGATGATGAAGCAACATTGCCGGAACTGAGCTTTAAAGAAGGATTTTACAGTGTAAAAGATACAGTAGCTGATATTTTACAGCATGAAGAAGCCGGAACCATTTTGGTGGATGCCATTAACAAGTACGGAAGTATGAAAGTAAAGAAGTCGATGATGGGTATTATGTCTGGTATTCCGGTGGAAGATATGATGGGAATGGTTTCTTCTAACAAGGAAACAGCAGAAATTATTTTGAAAAGGGCGAATGCCGCTCTTCAGAAAATTGCAAAAAATACAGACCAGTTATAAATAATACGATACGGGGCAGATTGCTGGAAAAGAAGTAATCCGCCCCGTATGAGTAAAAAGAAATATTTTTATACATTTGTTGTATCAGAAGAATGGTTTAGGTCGTTGACAGTCAGATGGGATTGACGGTATTCGTTTGGGGACATACCGTATTCTTTTTTAAAAGCCCGATAGAAACTGGAGTAATCATGAAAACCATATTGTAAAAAAAGCTGACTTATGGGGATGGAACCCAAAAGAGCATCTTTGCATGCCGAAAGTCTCTTTTTGGAAATGTACTGATGGACGGAAAGACCAATATTATCTTTGAAAAGATGGGCAATATAAAATTTACTGACAAAAAATTCACGGGCAAGCGTGGAGAGTGAAAGATCTTCATCCAGATGACCGGAAATGTAATGGCAAATATTCTGATACAATGACTGGGCATTTGTTGGGGTTAATGAATTATTTTGACTGTGAACAATTCGGTTTAAATAAAGAAGCAGACTGTTAACCTGAAGCAGTATTTCTGCTTCCTTTCCAAAGCGATTCCCTTGTATTTCTTCCAAAATGGAGAATAAGCGTGTATGAATGGTATTAAATGTCACCACATCATTGGAAAACAAATGGTTTTTGGTGGTGCTGACATACTGCATCAAATATCCAAAGGCAGTGGAAGTTTCCATCAGTTGGCTGCAGTAATCCTGATTAATCCATAAAACAAATCGGCGATATGGCTTTTCCGGGTCAATCATGGAAGGAGAATGGGGTACATTGGGAGGGATCAGAAGAAAATCCCCGGGGGAGACAAAGTATGTTTTGTCTTCTATGGTGATAGAAACATTTCCTTCCAGAAAAAAATAAAATTCATAGTAATCGTGGGCATGAACCGGAACCGGTTTTAAATGCAGATCACTGTAGTAGTATAATTCGAAATCTCTGGATATCATATATTGACGTGTGGAAAAAACCGCCTGAAGATTTTTTTTTGATTTGTTATGACTGGGAGATGAGTGAATCGCAGTTGTATTCATGAAATGCTTTCCTTTCTTAGAAGATACAGGTTTATTTATAGATTCTATGAACAGTATAAATGAAAATAACAAGTTTTGCAATGTTTACAACAACCCAGACAATGGAAAATGAAATGATATTTTTTTATAATAAAGTTACAAAATGATAAAAACATATGGGAAAGCATTCGAACATTTGTTACAATGAATGGGAAAGATAACCATGGTTTTTTGTTGAGATATAAAATATATTTAAATTAAGAAAGGAAGAATGAATTATGGAAATGACACTCAGATGGTATGGAAGCAAATTTGACACAGTGACACTTCAGCAGATTCGTCAGATTCCTGGCGTAACAGGAGTAATTACAACTCTGTATGATAAAGCAGCAGGAGAAGTCTGGAAAGAAGAAGAAATTCGTGCCATGATTGCGGAAGTGGAGGCAGCTGGCCTTCGTGTGTCTGGTATTGAGAGTGTAAATATTCATGATGCCATTAAAACAGGGGCTCCGGAGAGAGAGCAGTATATTGAAAACTATATTACTACATTGGAAAATTTGGGAAAATGTGATATTCATATGGTTTGTTATAATTTTATGCCGGTATTTGACTGGACTCGTACAGAACTGGCAAGAAAAAGAGCAGATGGTTCCACTGTTTTAGCTTATACGCAGGAAGCTGTGGATAATCTGGATCCGGAAAAGATGTTTGATTCCATTGCCGGAGATATGAATGACACAGTAATGCCAGGCTGGGAGCCGGAACGTATGGCACGTGTAAAAGAATTGTTTGCCATGTATAAGGATGTGGACGATGAAAAACTGTTTGAAAATCTGAAGTATTTCTTAGAGCGTATTATGCCTGTCTGCGACAAGTATGATATTAACATGGCGATTCACCCGGATGATCCGGCTTGGAGTGTATTTGGGCTTCCAAGAATCATTACATGCAAGAAAAATATCCTTCGTATGATGGAAATGGTGGATAATCCTCATAATGGAGTTACATTCTGTTCTGGATCTTACGGAACCAATTTGGAAAATGATCTTCCGGATATGATTCGTTCACTGAAGGGAAGAATTCATTTTGCACATGTACGTAATTTGAAATTCAATACACCGACTGATTTTGAAGAAGCAGCTCATTTATCATCGGATGGAAGCTTTGATATGTACGAAATTATGAAAGCATTGTATGATATCGGATTCGATGGCCCGATTCGTCCGGATCATGGTCGTATGATTTGGGGAGAAGTGGCTATGCCTGGTTATGGTCTGTATGACCGAGCATTGGGTGCAACCTATTTAAATGGACTTTGGGAAGCAATTGTAAAGAGCAACGCAAAGAAATAATTTTGAACAGTAACAGTTCAGTCATAGGGCTGTAACGGTCGAAAAATTATGCTTGCATAATTTTTCGACCGCTCAGACCTATGAGCTGAGCGCCTGTAAATGAGTAAAACAGTGGCGATAGCCACAATAAGCACGCAGTGCGGTTTTACGAATGGCGCGGGCTGAACGGTTACTTCGAACAGTAAAAATCAAAGAGCGCTGGATGGAAATAAAAGAAAGGTTTGGTGAAATCTATGCAGTTGAATAAAAAAGGACTGGAAAATAGAGCAGCTTGGGAAGCAGCCGGATTTTCTTTGCCTAAGTTTGACCGGGAAAAAGTGACAGAAAATACAAAAAAAGCACCATTTTGGATTCATTTTGGAGCAGGAAATATTTTCCGTGCATTTCAGGCCAATGTAGTTCAAAATCTGTTAAATGATGGTGTACTGGACAAGGGTCTGGTGGTAGCTGAAGGATATGATTATGAAATTGTTGAAAAAATGAATCGTCCTAGTGATGATTATTCTATTCTTGTAACATTAAAAGTGGATGGAACTGTGGAAAAAACAGTAGTAGGCAGTGTAGTGGAATCCCTGATCTTAGACAGTGAAAATGAAAAAGAATACTCACGCCTGAAAGAAATTTTCGAACAGGATTCATTGCAGATGGTTTCATTTACCATTACAGAAAAGGGATATAGTCTGGTAAATGGAAAGGGAGAAATTCTTCCGGCGGTAGCAGCCGATTATGAGGCAGGTCCACAAAAACCACAGAGCTATATAGGAAAAGTTGCATCACTGCTGTATACCCGTTTCCTTTCCGGGGAAAAACCAATTGCCATGGTAAGTATGGATAATTGTTCGCACAATGGTGACAAATTATATGCTGCAATTACCGCATTTGCTGATGAATGGGAAAAGAGAGGATTAACCGAAAAGGGATTTGCATTGTATGTAAAAGATAAGTCTAAGGTATCATTCCCATGGACGATGATTGATAAGATTACTCCACGTCCGGATGCATCTGTGGAAGAAATATTGAAAAAAGATGGTGTGGAGGGACTGGATCCTGTTATTACATCAAAAAATACGTATGTTGCACCATTTGTTAATGCGGAAGAGGTGGAATATCTGGTTATTGAAGATGCATTTCCGAATGGCAGACCAAATCTTGAAAAGGGCGGATTAATATTTACGGAAAGAGAAACCGTAGATAAAGTAGAAAAAATGAAAGTATGTACATGTCTGAATCCGCTGCATACGGCTTTGGCTGTATATGGTTGTCTGTTGGGATATACATTGATTTCCAAGGAAATGCAGAATCCGCAGTTAAAGCGTTTGGTAGAAAGAATCGGATATGAGGAAGGCCTTCCGGTAGTGGTTAATCCTGGAATCATTGACCCTAAGGCATTTATTGATGAAGTTTTAAATGTACGTGTTCCCAATCCTTTTATGCCGGATACTCCCCAGCGTATCGCAACAGATACTTCACAAAAGTTGGCAATTCGTTTTGGCGAAACGATTAAAGCATATCAGAAGTCTGATACATTGCAAGTCAGTGATTTGAAGATGATTCCGCTGGTATTTGCCGGATGGCTCAGATATCTGATGGGTGTGGATGATAATGGAGATCCATTCACATTAAGTCCGGATCCGCTGTTGGATACTGTTTGCCCTTATGTAAAAGATATTAAATTGGGAGATACTGTGGATGTATTGACTAAGCTGCGCCCGGTATTATCCGATGCAACTATTTTTGGCGTGGATTTGTATGAAGCAGGTTTGGCAGAGCTGGTAGCATCTTATTTCAATGAATTGATTGCGGGACCAAAGGCTGTGGAACAGGTATTAGAAAAATATGTAAAGTAGAAACGATGAGAAACACGCTTTGCGAGTTTCTCACGTTCGCGGACAGTCGCCGTATGCGTATGCAAGCATCCGCACACGGCTCGTTGTCTACGCGCAAATTAAAAAACGGGAGTCGCTTTAGCGGCTCCCATTTTTTATGATAGCAATTCGATTAAAACTTCTAATTAGAAGTATCGGCGTGTTGTGTTCGTTGTGCTGCTTCAATGGCAGCACGTTCTTTCTGAAGTTCTTTATAACATTCCAGAATCGTCCAATTTTGATTGGTGGGTGTCAGTATGGCTTTGTATGGAATTGGTTTTATTTTTCTTTGCCTGATTCCATTCAGTATCTCATTTAAACGGGCATTGGACAGACCGCAAAAGATCATGGCTTCCGTGGGAAGATCCTCTCCGTCATAAGGGGCAGAGGGAAGATCTTCAAGAACACCAGCCAGGACACCTAAAGGCTTCAGATACTCGCTTCGTTCCACATTTTTAATTCTTATTTTCTGAGATAAAAGAAGCATCTGCAGTTCTTTCTTTTGTTTTATATCATCAAAATGAAATAATAAGACTGTTTCACGCATGATTTCTGTACTCTCTTTCTTAGGTGATAGGATCGCAGCCGTTTATTTACCTTCATAGGTAATGAGACTTTTTACATCATAGCGGGCTAATTTTTCCCGTCCTTTCAGACCGGCTAATTCCATAACAAAACAAATGCGGACAACCTCTCCACCCAGCTTTTCAACTAAGCGGCAAGCCGCTTCTACCGTACCGCCAGTGGCGAGAAGATCATCTACAATAATATACTTTCCACCTTTTTGAATGGCATCCTCATGAATTTCAATTTCAGCTTCACCATATTCAAGAGAATATTTGGTAGATATTGTTTTTCGAGGAAGTTTTCCTTTTTTTCGAATGGGAATAAAACCTTTGTGTGCAGCATAGGCTACAGGTGTTCCGAAGATAAAACCTCTGGCTTCCAGACCGATGATTCCGTCAAATGGAATATCTTTTGTGAGATGGATTAATCCGTCTACAGACATGTTGAGACCATCGGGATCCTGAAGGATTGTGGTAATATCACGAAAAATAATTCCAGGTTCGGGAAAATCAGGGATACTGGTAACATAATCTTTTAATTGTTCACGTTTCATGACAATAACCTCCATTTTAAAGTGGTAACGCTTGATTTTAACTTATAATAATAGGAAAGCAAACCGGAAAGAAACGGCTGATGGTATTCCAAAGACAGTATACAATATTTTACAGGCTGGTGCAACGGATAGACTGCGAATTTAAAGGAGCGAAGGTATGGGGAATGATGATTAATAGGATGAAAAATGATATTGGCTCTTGCAGGAAGAAAGAAAAAGAACGTATAATAGAAGCGGACCTTGGACATGAAATAGAAATGAATAATAGAAATGAGGGATTTTATGAGATGATTTAAAAGAATTTTTGTGATTGCAATAGATTCTTTTGGTGCAAGAGGGATGGGGAAAGAGTAAATCAATTATAATGACTAACATGAAATAAGAGGGAAGATATGAAGTTACTGAAGAAATTTATTGGATACTATCGACCATATCAAAAGGTATTTTATCTGGATATGATTTGTGCACTTGTGATCAGTGCCGTGGATTTGGCATTTCCGCAGATCTTGAACTATCTGAATGCCACATTATTTGTATCGGACAGGCAGCAGATATTAAACAGTCTGCTTTTACTGGCAGTGGGATTATGTGCCATGTATGCCGTAAGAGCACTTTGTAAATATTATGTATCTGCGCAGGGGCATATCATGGGATCGCATATGGAAAGAGATATGCGTCAGGAATTATTTGATAAGTACGAACAACTATCATTTTCTTATTATGATAATAATAATACAGGTGAAATGATGAGTAAATTAGTCAGTGATCTGTTCGAGATTGCTGAATTTGCCCATCATGGACCGGAAAATGTTTTTATTTCTCTGCTGAAAATTATTGGCTCTTTTGTGTTCCTTTGTTTTATCAATGTTCCGCTGACAATTCTGTTGGTTCTGGTTACCATGTTAATGCTCATTTTTTCTATGCTGCAAAACAAACGGATGCAGGCTACTTTTATGGATAACCGAAGGAAAATTGCGGGAGTGAATGCCGCTTTACAGGATACTTTAGCGGGAATCCGTGTGGTAAAATCTTTTACCAATGAAGATGTGGAGAGAAAGAAATTTGCCGAAAGCAATGAAAAGTTTTTGCAGAGCAAAAAGGATAATTATAACTGCATGGGAAGATTTCAAGGGGGAAATAGTTTCTTCCAGGGAATGTTATATGTAACCATACTAATTGGCGGTGGTTTCTTTATTGCCAACGGAACATTGGAACCGGTGGCATTGGCAACCTATGCACTGTATATTAATATTTTTATTACACCTATTGAGGTATTGGTAGAGTTTACAGAAATGCTTCAAAAGGGATATTCCGGATTTAAACGTTTTAATGAAGTAATGGAAACGCCTATCGATGTACATGATGAACCGGGATGTGTGGATTTAAAAGATGTCAAGGGCGTCATTGATTATAAAGATGTATCTTTTAGCTATGACGGAGAAGAAAAGGTTTTGGATCATATTAATATCCATATTGAATCGGGAAAATCGGTGGCACTGGTGGGACCAAGCGGTGGAGGAAAAACCACCATTTGTTCCCTTCTCCCCAGATTTTATGATGTAACAGGAGGATGCATTCAGATTGACGGTAAAGATGTCAGAGGGTTGACATTAAAATCGCTGCGGCAAGCCATAGGTATTGTACAGCAGGATGTCTATTTGTTTACCGGAACCATCCGTGATAATATTTCCTATGGAAACAGAAATGCCAGCGAACAGGAGATTATGGAGGCAGCAAAAAAGGCAAATATTCATGAGTTTATTATGAGCCTTCCGGATGGCTATGATACATATGTGGGAGAACGGGGAACCCGTTTAAGCGGAGGACAAAAACAAAGAATATCCATTGCCCGTATTTTTCTTAAAGATCCGAAAATTTTGATTTTAGATGAGGCCACCAGTGCATTGGATAATGAAAGTGAACGTCATATTCAAAAAAGCCTGGAAGCTTTGGCAAAAAATCGTACCTGTATTACCATAGCCCATCGTCTTTCCACCATTCGCGGAGCAGATGAAATCATTGTCATAGGAGAGAGGGGAATAGAAGAGCGGGGAACGCATGAGCAACTTCTGCAGAAAAATGCTATTTATGCAAAATATTATCGGCTACAGTTTGAAGAATGAAAGTTTATAAAAATTATTGCTCATAAGTTGTATCTTCTTTTGTAGAACCTTCGGTAGAGAAAAGAAGATTTGGGAGAAATGAAAAAATTCTTCCAAGAAGTCTGGCAATAAAACCTACCAAAAGGGCAGCAATGATTGTTCCTTCTCGTACACCTTGGAGCTGAGATAAGAAAAGAACAGAACATAAACCTGCGATGATTGTCATGGAAGCATCAAAAAAGATCTTGGTGCTTCCAAAATCTTTTTTCCAGGTAAAGACAATGGCTTGAACAAAGGATTCTCCTGGAAGCATGACGACATTGGCAAGGACTTCC
Source organism: Lachnospiraceae bacterium (assembly GCA_026169045.1). GTDB lineage: Bacteria > Bacillota > Clostridia > Lachnospirales > Lachnospiraceae > Fimimorpha. The sequence goes on from JAPFDH010000033.1 coordinate 53,266, forward strand.
AAATAAACTCCGATTCCGAGAATGATACATCCGATAAAAAGTGAAAAAAGCTGCAACATATAGGATGTTGGATTCATTTGATTCAAAAGAATCATGGTAAGATCAATGAAATATCCAAAAAGAATTGATATTGGAATTTGAAGTAAAGCTTGTTTTTTAAAATTTTTTCGTAGAATGATATATTGTAGAAAAACTAATAAAATACTAAACGCAATGGTAAATTCCCCAAGGGTAAAGGGAAACTTCAGGCTCAAAACATAGGGAATGGATGAGATTGGTGATGTTCCTAGATTGGCTTTTGTTATAAAGCTGACCCCAAGAGAATTAATAAATAAACCCAGTAGAAAAATCAGGTAACGTTTCAGGATAGATGGTGAAAAGGATAATTTTTTATTCATTTAGATACCTCCAAGTAAAAAAATTATAAAACAATCGTAGGAATTCATTTTTCATTGTGTGCTGTCAGATTTTCATAGACAAGTCGGAACATTTCATTGAAAGTTTCTCTTTGTTCAGCACTGAAACCGGAAAAAGCCAGTTCTTCTAAGGAAGCAAATTTTTGTGCCACCTCTTTTTGAAGACTCCATCCTTTTTCCGTTAAAAAGACATGAAGGGAACGGCGATTTCCATTTAATGCTTTGCGTTCGATCATTCCTTTTTTTTCCATGCCGGATAGTATGGAAGTAAGAGAAGCTGCTTCAATGTGACAGGCGAGGGCAATGTCCTTCTGCGTTGAACCATTATGATCTTGAAGATAATCCAGAATTTTGGGTTGTCCAGAAGTTAGCCCCGTATGTTTGAGACTGGCAAAAAGTTGTTTTTGCAGATTGATATGACTGGACATTAATTGATAATGAAATGATTCTTCCATATGTGGACTCCTTTTTGCTATTTTATTAGAATACTAATAGTTAGAATTCTAAGTATAAAGAATAAGAAAAAAACAGCCTTTTGTCAAGTACAAAATGCTGTTTTTTTTACTGTATTTGTAACAGTTCAGCCCGCGCCATTTGTAGTTTTACTCATTTACAGGCGCTCAGCTCATAGGTATGACCGGTCAAAAAATTATGCAAGCATAATTTTTTCTCCCGTTACAGCCCTATGGCTGAACTGTTACCTGTATTTTATTAATTCATGCAGTTATTGCTGTAATGGGTCAGACACGACTGCAATCCTGTCAGATTTTCGGAAAAAGAGATATGATGTACCTGGAGTTTGTCTTGTGACATGGAAAGGCTGCGTGGAGAGACATTTGTCCGTTTTTGGAGTATTGACATTCCGTTGTTCTTTTTTTTCAAGATTTCCAGCATTTCTGCTGCGAGCTGATACGTGGTTGTCGTGGCATAACTGCCGAAATTGTATATTCCGGCGGGAAGAGAGAAAGCAGTGGAGAGATTTTGAATTACCTCCCATACCCATGTGATTCCCCGATACTCCAAATCAGAAAAGAAAACTGGTGACTGTTCATTGGCATTCATCAGCTGAGTTAAAAAGTTGGATTTTGTTTTGAATGGGGATGCGGAATGATCATACATCCAGGAAAGGCGAAGACAGATACCCTGATCAGGCAAAAGATCTAAAATCCGTTGTTCTGCTTCCAGTTTTTGTCTGCCATAGAGTGTAAGTGGATGACACGAATCCGATTCGTTGTTTGGTAAGGCAGTGTGATTGGATGAATAGACCTGATCAGAACTCATAAAAAGCATAGGAATTTTCAGTTCTTTACAAATGTAAGCAAGATTTACAGAACCATTTACATTGATAGCGTTGGAAAGCTCCGTATGGGATTCGCAATATGAAACATCCGATATGGCGGCAGTATGAATGACAATATCCGGCTGCCATTTATAAAGTATGTTTTGACATTGTTTCAAGTTTGTGATGTCCAGTTCTTGATGAGAAGGCGCCAGACAATGATTGGAATTGGAAAAAAAAGAAAGAATACGAGATCCCAAAAACCCGTTCCCGCCGGTAATCAATAATTTCATAAAGCCTCCTAAAATATATAATTGATCCCATGTGTAAAAGCATGAAAACAATATGTAATCGTTACGGTATGTTTATCGTAGCATAGGGGATATGTATATTCAAGTCAATTGTTATAAAAAAGACAACAAAATGATATAAAACTGTGAAAAAAAAGATGGAATATAGTAAGGTTTCCGTAAGACAACGTAATAGGAATATATGGTATACTAACCAAATAAAGGGTGACATTATTGTGAAGATTGCCGAAAAACTATTGTATAGTATAAAAAATGCATGGAGGATCAAATATGAAAAAAAAGTTTTTCTTAGGTGTTGTAAGTTCCGTACTGATAATTACAGTGATTGGAGCGGGGATTTGGAGTTGGAGAGATGGCAAAAAAGATGAACGGGAAGTATATGTCAGTAATGTGGCAGGAATGCAGTTGACCATGGGAAGTGGCTTGTGGAATCGCTATACGGGAGTTGCTGAAACCCAGCAGACATGGGATTTGGAATTTCAATCGGATAAAAATATTGCGGAATGGTATGTAGAGGAAGGGCAGGAAGTGACAGAAGGTACTGCTTTATTCCGATATGATACAGCAAAAACTCAGGAAAGTTTGGCACAAATCCAATTGGATTTGGAGACGATTGCCAATGATAAGCAAAATTTACATCAACAGGTAGAAGCTCTTGAAAAGGCGAAGAAAAAGGCAGAAAAAGAAGAGCAGGTGTCATATGATATTGAATTATTAAATGCGCAGGCCTCTTTAAAAACAAAAGATCTGGAGGAAATGAATAAGAGAAAGGAAATGGAATCCTTACAGAAGGTGGTTGATACAGCTACAGTGAGCAGTCCGATTGCCGGAATGATAAAGTCTCTCAATAAGACCGGAGATAAAAGAAATAGCAACGGGGAAATGGCACCCTTTGTTTCTGTTGTGGGGACAGGCGGAATACGTATTAAAGGAATGGTTAATGAATTGAATGTGGCTTCATTGGAGAAGGATGCCAGTGTGATTGTACGTTCAAGAGCAGATGAGAGGATGACCTGGAAAGGAACAATCAGCCAAATTGATGTAAAAGCACCACAAAATTCTATGAATATGAGTGGCTCCGGTGAATCAACCCAATATCCGTTTTATGTCAATATGGAAAATACAGACGGATTGATGCTTGGACAGCATGTTTTGGTAGAAATGGATTACGGACAGGAGGAAGAGCGAGAAGGAATTTGGTTGGATGAATTTATGATTGTTGACAGTGATACCATGCCATACGTTTGGGCAGATAACGGGAATGGAAAGTTGGAGAAAAGAAATGTAGTTTTGGGAGAATATGATAAAGAACGAAGTCAATATGAAATAACGAGCGGCTTATCCCAATCAGATTGGATCACATTTCCTGAAAATAATCTGGAAGAGGGAGATGTGACTTTAAAAAGTGAAGCAGGAAAAATGGGCAGTGTAAATCCTCAAACGGATGAAGCAGAAAGCGAAGAAATGGATAAAGAGGAAAACGGGGATGACGCGTTAGAGGTACCGGATCAAGAAGGTGTTATGGAAAATGAAAGCGTGATACTGGGAGCTTTAAATTTTGAAAAACAAATAAAGGTGGTGTAATAAATGATTTTAAAATTAGAGCAGATTTGTAAGGATTATGTTCAGGGAAATATGCAGATCCCGATTTTGAAAAATATTTGTTTTTCAATGGAAGAAGGCGAGTATGTAGCCATTATGGGACCATCCGGTTCAGGAAAAACGACATTGATGAATATTATCGGATGTCTCGATCAGGCAACATCAGGTAATTACTTTTTTGATGAAAAAAATATAAAACAGTACAGCGATGCACAAATGGCAGACCTGCGATTGAAAAAAATCGGTTTTGTATTTCAGAATTTCAATTTGCTGCCACGTCAAAATGCATTGGAAAATGTAGAGTTACCATTAATCTATGCAAAATTGTCCAAGAAAGAGCGGCGCAAGAGAGCAGAACAGGCGTTGTGCCGAGTAGGATTAGAAGAGCGCATTGATTTTTTTCCTAATCAGCTTTCCGGCGGGCAGAAACAGAGAGTTGCCATTGCCAGGGCATTGGTCAATCATCCGAAATTACTTTTGGCAGATGAACCAACAGGTGCGTTGGATTCCAAATCGGGAGAACAGGTAATGTGTTTGTTCGAAAAACTCAATCAGGAAGGAACGAGTATTTTAATGATAACACATGACAGAGAAGTTGCGTCGAGAGCAGGTCGACGTGTTTTGATACGGGATGGAATTCTGAATCAGGAGGAAAACAGATGAAAAAAAGTCGGCAAAAGGCAGGTTTTTTGATAGCCATATTAGCAATATCAGGAATTCTGTCAGCATGTAATGAAAATGCTGCAGTAAAAGTGATTTCTGTGGAGGAATTGAATAGCGGATATTATGGAGAGAGTGTTCGCCTTAATGGAACAGTTACCGATGAAGCATTGCAGAATGTATTTTTGGAAGAGAATGGAATAATAGAAGAGATTTATGTAAAACCGGGAGATCATGTTGTAAAGGGACAGGCATTGGCAGTATATAATACGGAAGCACTGAAACTTCAATTGGAAGAAGAGGAATTAAAAAATAAAAGTTTACAGTTACAAATCCAGAAATGTCAGCAGGATTTGGGACAACTGGAACAGGGAAAAATACCTGTGCAGACTATTGTGAAAAAAGAAACCATACCGGTAAAAGGTGGAAGAAGCGAAAAGGAAACTGTGACAGAAACACAGGGGGAAACACAGACAGAAACGGAAGCAGAAAACAATGGGCAAGAGGTTTTAAGTGATATGACAATTCCGTTTAAAGGAGATGGAACAGAAGAAATGCCATACGTATTTTTGGTTAAACCTCAGTGTGCGATTATGGGAACATTTTTTAACAAAATGTCGGAAGGACCCTATTGGTTTCGTTTAGAAGTGCATCAGGAAGATAAACCGGAAGGAAGTCTGATTCAGGCATGGAATGGAAACGGAAGCCTTCTAAAAAAATGGCATTCAGACAGTAAAATTATGGTGGAAAATTTAGAAGCAGTGACGGAATTAAAAGAAGCTTTGAAACCGGAAGATATTGTAGAAGAGACCAAGCCGGAAGAAAGCAGTCCCGAGGAGACCAAACCGGAGGAAACCAAACCAGAAGAAACAGAGTCTCCCGATTCTGGTGATGAATGGGAGAGCGATTCTGTAGAAGATAATCCTCCCATATATTGGGGGGATGGTGAGGACGTTTGGGTGGAAGAATCCGTAGGAACTCCCCAAGAAGATCCGGCAGTACTGGCAGAGGAAATCAAGAAGAGGAAAGAAGAAACGAATCAGGAATTGAGAAATTTGACGTTGCAGATGCGGCAATCAGATTTGAATAAGAAAAAACTGGAAAAAGACTTGGAAATGAGCACAATAAATAGTGCTGTAGATGGAGTGGTGAAGAGTGTTTCTGATCCGAGAAAGGATGATTTTTCCTTGTCAGATCCGATTATTCAAGTGGTCAGTCAGGACGGATGGTATATTATTGGCGAATCTAAGGAAACGATGTTACCGTACTTAAATGAAGGTGATCTGGTGAGCGGATTATCCTATGAAAGCGGAATGACATTTGAAGCAGAAATTCGTGAAGTCAGTCATTTTCCCTCTACTACAACCATGCAATATGAAAATGAAAATGTATCCTATTATCCGTTTATTGCATATTTGGAAAACACAGAAGGATTACATAAAGATGAATATGTTGAAATGACAATTCAGACAGAGGTATCTGGTGAAGAAGGAATTTATCTGGATCAGGCATTTATCAAAAGAGAAGATGGAAAAAATTATGTAATGAAAAGAGGAGATGACGGAACATTAATACGTCAGGAAGTAACACTGGGAAAAATTGTATATGAAAAAAATTATGAGATTGTATCAGGACTAGAGAAAGAAGATTATATTGCGTTTCCCTATGGTAAGAGTGTAAAAGAGGGAGCAAAAACAGAAGAACAATCGGCAAATGAGTTTTGGGAGGAAGCAAATGGTTGAAAATATTCGATTATCATTTCAAGGTATCTGGTCACATAAAATGCGCTCCTTTCTCACTATGCTGGGGATTATTATAGGAATCGCATCGATTATTGCAATTGTTTCTACAATAAAAGGAACGAATGAATTGATTAAACAAAACCTGGTGGGCGCAGGGAATAACAGTATTTATGTGAAATTGAATCAGGGCGATTCGGAATATTATCTGGAACAGGGTACCCCCAGTGGAATTATCCCTCTGAAAGAAAAGCAAAAAGATGCGGTACGGAATCTGGAAGAGGTAAAATATGCGACATTTTATCGAAATAAGTCCTATGTACCCGTATATGGAAATCAAACTTCATTTGAAGCAAATATTTACGGTGTTGATCTGGAATATTTAAAGGCAAGCGGATATAAGTTGATAAAAGGAAGAAATTTTGTGGCTCAGGACGGAGCAAGTTTTCACAAAGCTGCTATTTTGGATTTGGCAGCGGCTCAGAGTATATTTGGTGAAGAGGAGCCATTGGGAAGAACCGTGGAAATTCAGGGCGAACCGTTTCAGGTTATCGGAGTAGTGGAAAAAGAAGAAAATACTGGTATTGTCGTTCAGTCCATGAAGGATTATATGACGTATCGTCAGGATGAGAAATTTGGGTTGATTTTAATTCCATCAGAGACCTGGCCTATTTTATTTCGCTTTGATGAAGCAGAAAATGCAATGATTCGGGCTGCTGGTATTGAACAAATGACGGATGCGGGAAATAAAACATCGGAATTGATGAATGCCTGTATCAGTAAAGAGCAATCGAAGAATGGATTTTCCTATAAAGCAGATGATTTGCTAAAAAAAGCAAAAGATTTACAAGAGGTCGGCGAAAGCACAAATCAACAGTTGATATGGATTGCCAGTATTTCCCTTTTGGTGGGGGGAATTGGCGTTATGAATATTATGTTGGTATCGGTTACAGAACGAACAAGAGAAATCGGTCTGAAAAAAGCAATCGGAGCTCGAAAGGGAAAAATATTGGCACAGTTTTTGACAGAAGCGGCGGTTCTGACAAGTCTTGGAGGAATTTTAGGTGTAATAGCTGGTATTGCCGCCTCGGAAGTGATTTCAAGAATTTCACAGACCCCTGTCGGAATCAGTGTCCCGGCAATTTTGGCGGCAGTATTATTTTCCATGGGAATTGGTATTTTATTTGGTCTGCTTCCATCCATTAAAGCTGCCAATCTAAATCCAATCGATGCGTTGCGCTATGAATAGAAAGGGTCACTATGGTTTGAAGGTCATAATGGAATAAAAGAATTCAAAAAAGTGGAGAATGGCTACTATGTAGTAAACATTCTCCACTTTTGGAATTAGAAAATTTTAGAAAGAAATTTAGTCATAATTTCGTTAATGTACAGATCAAATTAAATAGAAAATAGTAATTGATCATAAGTAGGATACGGCAGATACGTATCTGGAATAAGTGATTCAGCCTCATTTACAACGGAACGAATGGATTCCATATCAGAGAGAACATAGCGCTGATAATATTTTGCCTGAAGAAGAGGAGTATCCTGCTTTTCTGCTTCATCGATATGCTGAACCAATAAAGATAGCTTATTTGTAATTGTTGTTTGTAATTCATTTAACTTTGAGATCAGTTGTATATCATAGTCAAGCAGAAGACCGGGTACTAAAGATTTCTTTTTCATAGCACCATCAGCAAGCTGTTCTGAATAGGAAGAAATAGCAGGCAAAACTTGTTTTTTCAGCATCTCTTCCAGAGTTTTTCCTTCAATGTGGATGGTCTTGGAGTAGTTTTCGAGAAGAATTTCGTTACGTGAAAGAATTTCTTCTTTTGTGAAAACACCGTGTTTGGAAAAAAGTTCAATATTTTTGGGATCTGTAAAGTGTTCCAAGGCATCCGGTGTAGAAACTAAATTTGGAAGTCCCCTGCGTTCTGCTTCTGCGACCCATTCATCGGTGTATCCGTTTCCGTTGAAAATGATTCGTTTGTGTTCAAGTAGGGTTGTTTTCAGTAAATCATGGATAGCAGTAGACAGTTCTTCTTTTGGAACGTGTTCCAGCTGGGAGGAAAATTGACGCAATACCTCAGCAACGGCTGTGTTTAAAACGATATTTGGAGTGGAAACGGATGCGGAGGATCCCAGCATACGAAACTCAAATTTGTTTCCGGTAAAAGCAAAAGGAGAAGTACGGTTTCGGTCCGTGGTATCTTTGGTGAAATGGGGCAGAACATGTGCCCCTGTTTCCAATTGTTCTCTCTGGGAACCATTGAAAAAGGTATCATTTTCAATGGAATCCATTACTGCCTGTAGCTCATTTCCAAGGAAAATAGATACAATGGCAGGCGGAGCTTCATTCCCACCTAAACGGTGATCATTTCCGGCACCGGCAACTGAGATTCTCAAAAGATCAGCATAATCATCTACAGCTTTAATAACGGCCATAAGGAAAATAAGAAATTGGGTATTTTCCCCAGGAGTTTTCCCGGGATCAAGAAGATTGACTCCGGTATTGGTAATGAGAGACCAATTGTTATGTTTTCCACTTCCATTGATTCCTTCGAATGGTTTTTCGTGAAGTAAGCAAACAAATCCATGTTTTCTGGCTACTTTTCGCATTAATTCCATAGTAAGCTGATTGTGATCGACGGCAACATTACTTGTTTCAAATATGGGAGCCAATTCATGCTGGGCAGGAGCTACTTCATTATGTTTGGTTTTTGCCGGAATCCCCAACTTCCAGAGCTCTTCATCCAATTCATGCATAAAATCGGCAATTCTGGGTTTCAGAGCACCAAAATAATGGTCTTCCATTTCCTGCCCTTTTGGGGCAGGTGCACCGAAAAGTGTACGTCCGCAAAATACTAAGTCTTTTCTCTTTTTATATAAATCACGTTCCACAATAAAATACTCTTGTTCTGGACCTACGGTTGTGTTTACACTGGTAACATCCGTGTGCCCCAGGAGATGCAGAATATGTGTTGCTTCCCTGCTTAATGTTTCCATGGATCGTAGCAGAGGTGTTTTTTTGTCCAATACTTCTCCGCTATAAGAACAAAATGCTGTTGGAATATATAGCGTATGATCTTTGATAAAGGCAGGAGAAGTGGGATCCCAGGCAGTGTAACCTCTGGCTTCAAATGTGGCACGCAATCCTCCGGATGGAAAACTGGACGCGTCAGGTTCGCCCTTAATCAATTCTTTTCCTGAGAAATCCATAATAATTTGCCCGTCTCCAATGGGAGAGATAAAGCTATCATGTTTTTCCGCTGTATATCCGGTCATCGGTTGAAACCAGTGGGTGTAATGGGTGGCACCATGTTCCACAGCCCATTCCTTCATTGCTACAGCCACTGCATTAGCCACATCCAGTTCTAAATGAGTACCGTTTTCGATGGTCTTTTTGAGAGCTTTGTAAATATCTTTTGGCAATTTTGCACGCATGACTTTGTCGTTAAATACAGAAGAACCAAATAATTCAGGAATAGTAGATGTCATATACAGACACTCCTTTCAAACAAATTTTTAGAATGTTTTAGAATGTAGCCCTTGCAAGGAATCCGGTGAATCCGGTAGAAAATAGAAAAAGCGCCTTGGATTTATCCAAAGCGCCTTTGCTTTCTGTGAAGTAGTATACCTGATTTTGCCGGAATGTCAAGAGATTTAAAAAAATTTTTTTGAGTTGTTTGTAATTGGTTTTGGGTAGGAACGGAAAGCATTGGGCTTGACAAGGAAGAATAAAATGTGGTATTTCATAAAAGGAGCAAAGGGGCTTAGATGTTAAATCGAAGTCTCTTTTTTTGTGCGTAGACAACGAACCGTGCGCGGATGCTTGCATACGTATACGGCGATTGTCCGCGAACATGAGAAATTCGCAAAAAACATGTTTCTCATCGTTGAAGGATAAAAAAGTGGCTGTATAAACAGCGGAAAAGAGGATGAAATGGACAGAGACAAGATTCATGAAGAATGTGGTGTATTTGGAATGTATGACAGGGATGAAAACAATGTTGTACCGTCTATTTATTATGGTTTAATGGCTCTTCAGCATCGGGGACAGGAAGCCTGTGGAATTGCGGCATCGGATACTGAAGGAGCGAAAGGTAATTTATCGTATCACAAAGGCGTGGGGCTTGTCAGTGAGGTTATGAGAGATGAGATAAAAAACATCAAAGGAAATGTGGGGATCGGACATGTTCGGTATTCTACGACAGGGGCGTCCACAAAGGAGAATGCGCAGCCGTTGGTTATGTCATATGCCAAAGGAATACTGGCCCTTGCCCACAATGGAAATCTGGTGAACACATCAGTATTGAAAAGACAGTTGGAAGGAGAAGGTGTTGTGTTTCATACAACAACGGATTCGGAAGTAATTGCATGTGAAATCGCCAGGGAACGGGTTCATACGGATAGTGTGGAAGAAGCGGTGAAAAATACAGCAAAAAAAATCAGGGGTGCCTATGGCTTGGTAATTATGAGTTCACGTAAGTTGGTGGGAGTAAGAGATCCTTTAGGTTTAAAGCCGCTTTGTCTGGGAAAGAAAAAAAATGCATATGTCCTTGCATCGGAAAGTTGTGCGCTGACATCCATAGGGGCCCAATTTATAAGAGATATCCGTCCGGGAGAAATTATTTCTATCACACAAGATGAAATAAAATCCGATATGGAATTGGCACAGGAAAGACATGCACATTGTATTTTTGAATATATTTATTTTGCACGTTTGGATAGTACCATGGATGGTATTTCCGTTTATGAGGCAAGAATCCGTGGAGGAAGGGCTTTGGCGAAAGCATATCCTGTAGAGGCAGATGTCGTCTGTGGAGTGCCGGATTCGGGAACAGCTGCGGCTCAGGGGTATTCTCTGGAATCCGGAATACCATTTGGAATCGCATTTCATAAAAATAGCTATATTGGGAGAACATTTATTAAGCCGACCCAGGAAGAGCGGGAATCCAGCGTACATTTAAAGTTAAGTGTATTGGAGTCAGTAGTGAAAGGAAAAAGAATTGTTTTGGTGGATGATTCGATTGTGAGAGGAACCACCATAGCCAATTTAATTCATATGTTAAAAAAATCCGGAGCAAAAAGTGTCCATGTACGTATCAGTGCTCCTCCATTTCTCCATCCATGTTATTTTGGAACCGATGTCCCATCCAACGATCAGCTGATTGCAGTTTCCCATTCTGCGGATGAAATACGCCAGATGATCGGTGCGGATTCTCTTGGATATATGAAACTGGAAAATTTGTCAGAGATGGTGGGAAACCTGCCGTATTGTAGTGCTTGCTTTGACGGAAAGTATCCGATGGAATGTAAAATGTTTTAATGTCAGAAAAGAATTTAGAGAAAAAAATATTATTTTAGGGATTTACAAAATAAAAAAAATGGTTTATAGTATCACAAGATTTGAATAGCATATAACAAGTGACTACATGCAGTATTTTTAGATTCAGGCTGGAAATACAGGGTTTCGTTACATTGTTATAACTGACAAAGGCGTCAGAAGCAGGGTATGGGAAAAGTATCTCCCAACGAGCTTTTGACGCTTTTTTGTGTTATGGAAAAGGAGGAAAATAAATGGCAATTAAATATGTTTTTGTGACAGGAGGAGTAGTGAGTGGCCTTGGAAAGGGCATAACGGCGGCATCTCTCGGAAGACTCTTGAAAGCCAGAGGGTTCCATGTAACGATGCAGAAGTTTGACCCGTATATCAATATTGATGCGGGAACAATGAATCCGATTCAGCATGGCGAAGTATTTGTGACAGATGACGGAACAGAGACAGATTTGGACTTAGGCCATTATGAACGCTTTATAGATGAAAATTTAAACTCCAATTCCAATGTCACAACAGGAAAAATCTACTGGTCAGTTTTGAAAAAAGAGCGAAAAGGAGAATACGGAGGAGGAACCGTTCAGGTCATTCCCCACATTACCAATGAAATAAAAAGCCGTTTTTACAGAGGAAAAGATCAGGAAGAAGATACCATTGCAATTATTGAAGTAGGCGGAACCGTAGGAGATATGGAAAGCCAGCCGTTTTTGGAAGCGATTCGTCAATTTCAGCATGAAGTGGGAAAAGAGAATGCAATTTTAATCCATGTAACCCTGATACCGTATCTGAAGGCATCGGGAGAAATGAAGACAAAACCGACGCAAGCAAGTGTGAGAGAATTACAGAGTTTGGGAATTCAGCCGGATATTTTGGTGTGTCGTTCAGAACATCCGTTGACAGAGGATATACGTTCCAAAATTTCTTTGTTTTGTAATGTTCCTCCCTCCCATGTTTTACAAAATTTGGATGTGGAATATCTGTATGAAGCGCCTTTGGTGATGGAGAAAGAACATTTGGCAGAAACGGTGATGGCATGCTTGCATTTGGAAAAAAGAGATCCGGATCTAAGCGAGTGGAATACTCTTACGGAAGCGTTACGATACCCAAAAACAAATGTGGAAATCGCCATAGTCGGTAAATATATAAAACTTCATGATGCATATTTAAGTGTGGTGGAAGCATTAAAGCATGGGGGAATACAAAATAAATGTCGGGTTTCCATTCGATGGGTGGATTCCGAATGTTTGGAAAAAGGGCATTTGGAAGAGTATTTGGGAAATGTTGACGGAATTTTAGTGCCGGGAGGATTTGGAGATCGTGGAACAGAAGGAATGATTTTAGCAATCGAGTATGCAAGAATAAATAAAATTCCATTTCTTGGGATCTGTCTCGGAATGCAGATGGCTATGGTAGAATTTGCCCGCAATGTTATGGGATTTTTTGATGCATCCAGTACAGAATTTAATGCCAATACCACATATCCGGTAATTGCCTTGATGCCGGAACAGGAAGCAGTTGAAAATTTAGGTGGGACATTACGATTGGGAAGCTATCCCTGTGTGTTGAAGCAGGGAAGTCTGGCGGAACAACTGTATGGAAAAACAAAGATAGCGGAGCGGCACAGACATCGTTATGAAGTAAATAATCAATATAGAAATGTATTTGCTGCCAATGGAATGGAAATTAGCGGTGTATCTCCCGATCATAGAATTGTGGAAATGATAGAATTACCGGATCATCCATTTTTTATAGGAACACAGGCGCATCCGGAATTTAAATCCAGACCGAATCATGCACATCCGTTGTTTAGCGGATTAATCAAAGCAGCAATTATTCGAAAGGATGGGACAAACATAAGAAAATAGAAGAAATAAATGGGTACAATGAAAGAAGGATCGATATAGAAAGGAAGGGTTATATGGGTCAAATTCAAAATCTAGTAAATGAAGAAAAGAAAGCGAAGGGGTTATATCGTTCCGTATTTGAACACGACAATTGCGGAATTGGAGCAGTGGTCAGTATTCGGGGAGAAAAAACGCATAAAGCCGTGGAACATGCGTTAAAAATTGTTGAGAATTTGGAGCACAGAGCCGGTAAGGATGCGGAGGGAAAAACGGGAGATGGTGTAGGAATTCTTTTACAGATTTCCCATCGTTTTTTCTCTAAGGTATGCAGGGAAGAAACCATTCCAATTGGAGAAGAACGGGAATACGGGATTGCGCAGATCTTTTTTCCGCAAGATGAAAGAAAACGCGGGCAGGCGAAAAAGATGTTTGAAATCATTGTGGAAAAAGAAGGATTAACGCTTTTGGGATGGAGGGCTGTTCCGGTATGTCCGCAGGTACTGGGGCATAAGGCATTGGAGTGTATGCCCTGTATTATGCAGGCTTTTATAAAAAAACCGGATGATGTTTTGACTGGAATTGAATTTGACCGACGGCTTTATATTGCCAGAAGAGAATTTGAACAGAGTACGGACAACACATATGTGGTATCCATGAGTAGTCGTACCATTGTATATAAAGGGATGTTCTTGGTTGGGCAGCTGCGGACATTTTTTCCGGATTTACAGGATTCGGATTACGAATCGGCTATCGCCATGGTTCATTCCAGATTCAGTACAAATACAAATCCCAGTTGGGAAAGAGCACATCCGAACCGTCTTATTGTACACAATGGAGAAATTAATACCATTCGGGGAAATGCCGATAAGATGTTGGCCAGGGAGGAAAATATGCGGTCTGCTCCATTAAATGGACAACTCCATAAAATTCTTCCTGTAATTAACCGGGATGGTTCCGATTCGGCAATGCTGGATAATACATTGGAATTCTTAATGATGAGCGGAATGGATCTGCCACTGGCAATGATGATAACCATACCGGAACCCTGGGCTAACAATGATACCTTATCTGCGACGAAAAAGGATTTTTATCAGTATTATGCTACGATGATGGAACCGTGGGATGGTCCTGCTTCGATTTTGTTTTCTGATGGAGATGTGATGGGAGCGGTATTGGATCGAAATGGTTTGCGTCCGTCCAGATACTATATTACATCAGATGATATGTTGATTTTGTCTTCAGAGGTAGGTGTGCTTTCCATACCTGAAGAGACGATTGTATTAAAAGAACGTCTTCATCCGGGCAAAATGCTTCTGGTGGATACGGTGCGCCAGCGTTTGATTATGGATGATGAACTGAAAGAATTTTATGCCAGAAAACAACCATATGGTGAATGGCTGGATAGCAATCTTTTAACTTTGAAAGACATCAGGATTCCCAATATGCGCGTGGAAGAATATGAAAAAACGAAACGTGCCCGTCTGCAAAAGGCATTTGGATATACGTATGAACAATACCGCACATCCATTCTTCCGTTGGCATTAAATGGGGCAGAAAGTATACAGGCGATGGGAAGTGATATTCCTTTGGCAGTACTGTCAGAAGAACATCGTCCATTGTTTGATTATTTTAAGCAAATGTTTGCACAGGTAACAAATCCGCCCATCGATGCTATTCGGGAAAAAATTGTAACAAGCACAGAAATTTATGTTGGAAAAGACGGAAATCTTATCGAAGAGTCTCCTGAAAATTGCCATGTTTTAAAGATACAAAATCCGATTCTTACTAATACAGATATGCTGAAAATTAAACATCTGAATCGTCCCGGATTTCAGGTGGCAGTGGTGTCAATCTTATATTATAAGAGTACAAAACTGAAACGGGCTATGGATCGGTTGTTCGTGGAGGTGGATAAGGCATATCGTGACGGTGCCAATATTTTAGTTTTATCCGATCGTGGGGTGGATGAAAATCATATGGCGATTCCGTCTCTGTTGGCTGTATCTGCGGTTCATCAACATTTGGTAAAGACCAAGAAAAGAACAAGTTTGGGAATCATACTGGAGTCTGGAGAACCAAGAGAAGTTCATCATTTTGCAACATTACTGGGATATGGAGCTTGTGCGGTCAATCCGTATTTGGCACAGGAAACCATACGGGAATTAATTGAAAATCATATGATCGAAAAAGATTACTATGCAGCAGTGGATGACTATAACAGAGGAATTTTAGATGGAATCGTTAAAATTGCTTCTAAGATGGGGATTTCTACCATTCAGTCTTACCAGGGATCGCAGATATTTGAAGCATTGGGAATTGCCGATGAAGTAATCAATGAATATTTTACAGGTACTATCAGCAGAGTGGGAGGAATTACTCTGGAAGACATTGAAGAAGAGGTTGACCGCTTGCATTCCCAGGCATTTGATCCATTGGGGTTGGGAAATGATCTGACACTAAATAGTGTAGGAACCCATAAAATGCGCAGCGGCGGGGAAAAACATCGTTATAATCCAGCGACGATTCATTTGCTGCAGGAATCCACAAAAAGAGGAGATTATTCCATGTTTCAGGAATATACACGATTGGTGGATAAAGAGAATACGGGAAACATACGAAGCCTATTTTCCTTTGTTTATGCTGAAAAACCGTTATCACTGGAAGAAGTAGAACCGGTGGAATCCATAGTAAAGCGATTTAAAACCGGAGCTATGTCATATGGTTCGATTTCAAAAGAGGCTCACGAGACCCTGGCGATTGCCATGAATCATCTTCACGGTAAATCCAATACGGGAGAAGGCGGAGAGAGTGAGGATCGTCTGGATTCCGCAGGAACAAAAAATGATCGTTGTTCGGCTATCAAACAAGTGGCAAGCGGACGGTTTGGTGTTACGAGCCGTTATCTTGTCAGTGCAAAGGAAATTCAGATCAAAATGGCGCAAGGGGCAAAACCGGGAGAGGGTGGACATCTTCCAGCGAAAAAGGTATATCCATGGATTGCAAAAACCCGTCATTCGACTCCTGGTGTAAGTCTTATTTCTCCGCCACCGCATCATGATATTTATTCCATTGAAGATTTGGCAGAACTTATCTATGATTTAAAAAATGCTAATAAAAATGCAGATATTTCAGTGAAATTGGTATCCGAAGCAGGTGTAGGTACAGTGGCAGCCGGTGTAGCGAAGGCAGGGGCACAAATTATTTTGATTTCCGGCTATGATGGTGGAACCGGTGCAGCACCAGCCAGTTCCATCCACAATGCCGGTTTACCATGGGAATTGGGATTGGCGGAAGCACATCAGACACTGATTCAAAATGGGTTGAGAAACCGGGTTCGTATAGAGACAGATGGAAAACTGATGAGCGGACGAGATGTGGTGGTTGCAGCGCTTTTAGGTGCAGAAGAGTTTGGTTTTGCTACTGTGCCGTTGGTGACCATGGGATGTGTCATGATGCGGGTATGTAATCTGGATACTTGTCCGGTGGGTGTGGCGACCCAGAATCCTGAACTTCGCAAACGTTTCTCTGGAAAACCGGAGTATGTAGAGAATTTTATGCGTTTTGTTGCACAGGAATTGAGAGAGTATATGGCAAAATTGGGTGTGCGCTCAATCGATGAAATGGTGGGACGTACAGATCTTTTGAAGATCTCAGAAAATAATGTGCAGTCCCATTATGGAAAATTGGATCTGCAAGGAATCCTTTCTTATCCAAGACCGGAAAAACCTCCGGTGTTTGATCCTGATATGGTATATAAATTTGCTTTGGATCAGACATTGGATGAACAAATTCTTTTGAAAAAGTGCAAACCTGCTCTGAATGAAAGAAAATCAGTGAGGGTATCCTTGCAGGTAAAAAATACGGATCGTGCATTTGGAACCATATTGGGATCTGAAATCACACGGCGATATAAGGACGGTTTGGAAGAAGATACCATTGTGATTCAGTGCCAAGGAGCGGGAGGTCAGAGTTTTGGTGCATTTATTCCAAAAGGTCTTACGATAAAGTTGACAGGAGATTGTAACGATTATTTGGGAAAAGGACTTTCCGGCGGAAAATTAGTGATTCAAAAACCAGAAGCTTTTCATTGCCGTTCGGATGAAAATATCATTGTCGGGAATGTGGCGCTTTATGGTGCGACCAGTGGAACGGTCTATATTAACGGCGTAGCTGGGGAACGATTTGCCGTAAGAAACTCCGGTGCCAATGCAGTGGTGGAAGGAGTCGGAGAACATGGATGCGAATATATGACCGGTGGTCGTGTTGTGGTTCTTGGCAGAACGGGAAAAAATTTTGCAGCTGGTATGAGCGGCGGAATTGCTTATGTATTGGATGAAGACAATACGTTATATAAAAATCTAAATAAGTCCATGATTTTAATTGAAAAAGTAGATAATAAGTATGATATAGAGGAATTGAGACATTTCATCGAGGAACATGTGAATGCTACGGGATCGCAAAAGGGGAAAGAAATCTTAGCACAATTTGATGAGTATGTAAAAAAATTTAAAAAATTAATTCCGAAAGAATACAAAAAGATGATGTTTTTGAGTGCAAAATTAGAAGAAAAAGGGTTGAATACCGAACAGGCACAAATGGAAGCGTTTTATGAGAGTACATGTATGACACCGGATGAAAAAAAGTAAAGGAGGAGAATCATGGGAAAGCCAACAGGATTTTTAGAGTATGAAAGAGAAACCGCCATCGAGCAGCCGCCAGAAGAACGAATACATCATTTTCATGAATTTCGCATTCCTTTAAGCAGTAAAAGGCAACAACTTCAGGGAGCAAGATGTATGGATTGTGGTGTTCCGTTTTGTCAGTATGGCGGAGAAATTGGGAACATGACATCGGGATGTCCGCTTCATAATTTAATACCGGAAATGAATGAGCTCGTATACATGGGAAATTGGGAACAAGCATACAGGCGTTTATCAAAAACCCATTGTTTACCGGAATTTACTTCCAGAGTTTGTCCGGCTTTATGTGAGGCTGCCTGTACCTGTGGATTAAACGGAAAGCCGGTGTCTACAAAAGAAAATGAGAGAGCCGTCATTGAAAATGCGTTTCAACAGGGATGGGTTGTTCCACAGATACCTTCTGTACGTACAGGAAAAAAAGTCGCTGTAGTAGGTAGTGGACCGGCAGGATTGGCAGCTGCGCTTCTGCTGAATCGACGGGGACATAGTGTGACCGTCTTCGAAAGAAGTGATCGAATTGGTGGTCTTCTTCGCTATGGTATTCCAAACATGAAATTGGAAAAATCCATAATAGATCGAAGGGTAAAACTAATGGAGACAGAAGGTGTTGTCTTTCAAACCGGTGTAAATGTGGGAAAAGATATTTCTTCTGACGATCTTTTAAAACAATATGACCGGGTATTGCTGACCTGTGGAGCCTCTAATCCAAGAGATATTTCAGTGCCTGGACGTGATGCAAAAGGAATCTATTTTGCGGTGGATTTTTTGAGTCAGGTCACAAAACAATTATTGGATTTTGGAGATTCTAGATTACCGATGGATATGGCGAAAGGAAAACAGGTTCTTGTTATCGGTGGTGGAGATACGGGAAATGATTGTGTCGGTACAGTGATTCGTTTGGGAGCAAAATCGGTGGTGCAATTGGAAATGATGCCGCCATTGCCAAAGGAAAGACAAAAAAATAATCCATGGCCCCAATGGCCGAAAGTATTAAAAACAGATTATGGCCAGCAGGAAGCAATTGCTGTGTTTGGAAAAGATCCGAGACGATATCAATCAACAGTAACAGAATTTATCAAGGATAAACAGGGACATGTTTCCGGTGCAAAAGTCATCCGTTTGGAACCAAAATTTAATAAAAAATTGGGAAGAAATCAGATGCTGCCGGTAGAGGGCAGTGAACAGATTGTTGAAACGGATCTGGTATTGATTGCCGCAGGATTTTTAGGCAGCGAATCCTATGTGGCAAATGCGTTTCATATTGAACAGGATGGCCGCACAAATATCAAAACAGAAGGGTACAGGACAACGAAAGACCGGGTATTTGCAGCAGGAGATATGCGCAGAGGACAGTCCCTGGTTGTATGGGCCATTCGGGAAGGGGAAGAAGCTGCCCGCGCTATCGATGATTCCCTTATGGGATATACCAACTTATAGGAGGAAATTGACATGAAAGCATTTCTGATTTTGGAAAATGGAATGATATTTTCCGGAAAAAGTATAGGAGAAGAAGGGGAATGGATTAGCGAAATTGTATTTAATACGTCTATGACAGGGTATTTGGAGGTTTTAACCGATCCATCATATGCCGGACAGGCAGTGTGCATGACTTATCCATTGATAGGAAATTATGGAATTTGTGAAGAAGATGGGGAGTCGGAGCATCCTTGGGTAAGCGGTTTTCTAGTTAGGGAATTGTCAAGGGTTCCCAGTAATTTTAGAAGCCGGGAGAGTATCCAATCTTATTTGAAACGGTATGGAATTCCTGGAATTGAAGGTTTGGATACCCGAGCATTGACGAAACAACTGCGACAATCCGGTACAATGAATGGTATGATTACAACCGATGAAAATTTTAATCTCTCAGAAGTGCTGGAAAAGATTCATGTCTATAAAGTACAAAATGCTGTAGATCGGGTAACATGCAGAGAAAAAAAGATAGTTCCCGGAACTGGATATCGGGTGGCATTGATGGACTTAGGAGCCAAAAAGAATATTGTTCGTTCTCTGCAAAAATATGGATGTCAGGTAACGGTTTGGCCGGCAAGTTCTTTGGCAGAAGATATACTTGCAGATCAACCAGATGGGATTCTGGTTTCCAATGGACCCGGAGATCCAAAAGAATGTGTCCATGTAATTGAACAGCTGAAAAAATTATATTATTCTGAAATACCGATCTTTGCTATATGTTTGGGACATCAGCTGATGGCATTGGCTATGGGCGGAGATACTCATAAATTAAAATATGGTCACAGGGGCGGAAATCATCCGGTAAAAGATCTTGCAAGCGGAAGAGTTTCAATTACATCTCAAAATCATGGTTATGTGGTAGATATGAAAACAATGGATCCGGAGATTGCAGTTCCTGCTTTTATCAATGTCAATGATGGGACGAATGAGGGAATCCGCTATGTGGGAAAAAATATTTTGACGGTACAGTTTCATCCGGAATCTTGCCCCGGACCAAGGGATTGCGCCGATCTCTTTGGTGTATTTATGGAAATGATGGGAGGAAAAAATCATGCCTAAAAATTCGCAGATAAAAAAAGTGTTGATGATTGGAAGCGGACCGATTGTGATCGGACAGGCAGCTGAATTTGACTATGCCGGTACACAGGCATGCCGTGCTCTGAAAGAAGAAGGAGTAGAGGTAGTACTTTTAAATTCCAATCCTGCTACGATTATGACAGATCAGGACATTGCTGATAAAGTGTATATTGAACCTCTCACCGTTAAAGTAGTAGAACAACTGATTGATAAAGAAAAACCCGACAGTGTATTACCGACGCTGGGGGGACAGGCAGGATTAAATCTGGCCATGGAATTGGAAGAAAGCGGATTTTTAAAGAGTCGCGGCGTGCGTCTAATCGGAACTACGGCAGCTACCATAAAAAAGGCTGAAGATCGGCAGGAATTTAAGAATACAATGGAAAAAATAAATGAGCCGGTAGCCCCTTCTCTGGTAGTAACCGATGTGGAAAGCGGATGCGCTTTTGCAGAAAAAATCGGTTATCCGGTGGTTTTGCGTCCCGCATACACGCTGGGGGGCAGTGGAGGAGGAATTGCCGAGAATGAGGAAGAATTAATAGAAATTCTTTCCAATGGTCTGCGTCTTTCCCGTGTAGGCGAAGTTTTGGTGGAACGGTGTATTGCCGGATGGAAAGAGATTGAATACGAAGTGATGCGTGACAGTGCCGGAAATTGTATAACTGTCTGCAACATGGAAAATATCGATCCGGTGGGCGTTCATACCGGGGACAGTATGGTTGTGGCACCTTCCCAGACTTTGGGAGATAAAGAATACCAGATGCTTCGGAGCTCTGCATTAAACATTATTTCAGAACTGGGGATTACGGGAGGATGTAATGTACAGTATGCATTAAATCCCAATAGTTTTGAGTATTGTGTGATTGAAGTAAATCCAAGAGTCAGCCGTTCTTCCGCCTTGGCTAGTAAAGCAACGGGATATCCGATTGCAAAGGTGGCGGCTAAAATTGCTTTGGGATATACGTTGGATGAAATAAAAAATGCAGTGACCGGGAAAACATATGCCAGCTTTGAACCGATGCTGGATTACTGTGTCGTAAAATTACCGCGTTTTCCTTTTGATAAATTCATTCATGCAAAACGTACCCTTACGACACAAATGAAAGCGACTGGGGAAGTAATGGGAATCTGCATGAATTTTGAAGGCGCTCTTATGAAAGCAATCCGGTCTCTGGAACAGCATACCGATAGTCTGCTATCCTATGATTTTTCTAATTTATCAGAAACAGAATTGCGGGAAAAGTTACAAATTGTGGATGATTTACGCCTCTGGAGAATTGCCGAAGCAGTAAGAAGAGGAATCTCTTTGGAAGAGATGCATCGGTATACAAAAATTGATATTTGGTTTTTGGATAAAATTGCTTCTTTAGTAGAAATGGAGCATAGGTTGAAGACAGAACCGCTTGTAGAAGAATTGCTCCGAGAGGCAAAACGTATGGAATTTCCGGATACTGTGATCGCCCGCATAAAGGGAATCAATGTGGAGGAAATAAAAAGACTGCGAATGCAGTATCAAATTCATGCTTCTTACCGCATGGTGGATACTTGTGCAGCTGAATTTGAAGCGGAATCTGCTTATTATTATTCTGTATACGGGGGAGAAAATGAGGTAGAGACCAATGGTAACAGGAAGAAGAAAATTTTGATTTTGGGCAGCGGTCCCATTCGAATTGGTCAGGGAATCGAGTTTGATTTCTGTTCCGTACACTGTGCCTGGGCATTTGAAAAAGAGGGATATGAAACAATTATTGTAAATAATAATCCTGAAACAGTCAGTACAGATTTTGATATTGCTTCCCGTCTGTATTTCGAACCACTGACAAGGGAAGATGTGGAAAATATTGTGCGATTGGAAAAGCCGGATGGGGCTGTGGTACAATTTGGGGGACAGACAGCTATAAAATTAGCTAAGGATCTGACAGAAATGGGAGTTCCTATTTTGGGAACATCAGCTGATGATGTGGATGCTGCTGAGGATAGAGAACGTTTTGATGCTATTTTAGAGCAGTGCCATATTCCGAGACCAAAGGGAGTGACCGTATATAGTGCGGAAGAAGCAAAAAAAGCAGCAAAGTGTTTGGGATACCCGGTTCTGGTTCGTCCGTCTTATGTTTTGGGCGGACAGGGAATGCAAATTGCGATTAACGAAGAAGATGTGGAACAATATATTCAGGTAATTAATCGTATTGCTCAGGAACATCCCATTTTAGTTGATAAGTATTTAAATGGAAAAGAAATAGAAGTAGATGCGGTCTGTGACGGGGAAGGTATATTAATTCCTGGAATAATGGAACATATTGAACGGGCAGGAGTACATTCCGGAGATAGTATTTCTGTATATCCGGCACAATCCATTGGTGAAAAGGTGATAAATACAATTACAGAATACACGAAACGATTGGCAAAAGCCCTTCATGTGATTGGCCTGATTAATATCCAGTTTATTGTATGTGGAGATGAGGTTTATGTAATAGAAGTAAATCCCAGATCCAGTCGTACCATTCCATATATCAGTAAAGTGACGGGAATTCCTATTGTCAATTTGGCAGCAAAGGTAATTTTAGGTGAATCGATTAAAGACTTGGGATATTCTTACGGTTTAGCGCCTGTCTGTGAATATTGTGCTGTGAAGATGCCTGTCTTTTCGTTTGAAAAAATACGGGGAGCAGATGTAAATATGGGACCGGAGATGAAATCCACAGGAGAATGTCTGGGTATTGCAAAAGATTTTACAGAGGCATTGTACAAGGCTTTTTTGGGAGCAGGAGTTCATCTGCCACGCTATAAAAAAATGGTAATGACGGTAAGGGATGAAGATCAGGAAGAGGCTAAAGAAATTGCCCGTTCTTTTGCAAAGATGGGATATATCATTTACGCTACAAAAGGAACGGCAAGAACGCTTGAAAAAGCAGGATTGTCGGTTAAGGTGGTAAGAAAAATGGAGGAAGAGTCTCCAAATCTTTTGGATCTCATTTTGGATCACCAGTTGGATCTTATAATCGATATACCGAAGAGAGGTGCAGAGCATTCCAGAGATGGATTTTTGATTCGTCGAAATGCGATTGAAACAGGTGTTCATGTGATTACATCGCTGGATACAGCGGCGGCTCTGGCAAAAAGTATGGAATCATGGAGAGAACAACGCTTATCCCTCGTTGAAATCGGAAGTATCGGTACGTGTATAGAATAAATGTTTTCTTGTTTTCCAGGGGAATCTTAGAGTATAATTATCATTGGCAAAAAAAATAAAGGGAAGAGACCGAAACCTCTTCCCAATCATACAGATTTGTCTTATTGTTTAATTGACGAGAAAAAACATAAGGAGTCTGTATGATGAATTCAATGATAAAGGAAA
>JAPFDH010000016.1 GCA_026169045.1 Lachnospiraceae bacterium
CTTTGTAGTATAGCTTCTTTAACAATTATTTTATCAGTAACGTGGAGAATTGAAAGACTTTCATTACTATTTGTGTCGCCAACTGAAAGGCGGCGGAATGGAGATTACAATGATAAAAATATTATTCATCTGCCACGGCAGGTGACGAAAATAGTGCTGAAAACCTTTGAAAATCAAGGATTTTTTCAAAATCGGACCTGAATTTACGACACTTTTACGACATATGAAGTCAAGCTATGATAAATACGTTGTGAAAGAGGTCAAAAGATTGAAAATGAGAAGTAGAGGGTATCCATTCCCTTAAGCACACGACAAATAAGCCATCTTTCGGTGGCTGCTTTAAAAATTGAATATTGAGAAGTTAAGGTTATGCGGTTGTTGACTTGATTTTATAACCCTGATTTCTTGCGATAAGGATTGCCTGTTCTACCGTAATTTCACGGTCAACTGGAGGCAGGTCTGATTTCCTGTAAAGTTCTGCATTATAGTTTTCGCCGTTCTTCAACATGTGGTATAATGCGGTAAGAAGCATTCTTGCTATGGCAATGATTGCTTTCTTGTGACCGCGACGCTTTTTGAGACGGAGATAACGGTTACGCATTTCAGGATGCTTTGAGCTTTTAACAACAGCGTTTGCGCACTGTACTAAAAGCGGCTTGATATAGCATCCGGCTTTGGAAACCCGGACAGATTTTTTCTTCCCTGCGCTTTCATTGTTGGTCGGAGCAAGACCAGCCCATGAGCATAAGTGTTTCGCCGAAGGAAAAGCCTCCATATTGGTACCGATTTCGGAAATAATTCCGATGGCAGTGAAGTCACTGCTGATACCAGGAGCGGTTTGAAGAATGGCGAGTTCCTGCTGATAGGGAGCGGCGAGCGCAAGAATGAGTTCTTCAAGCTCTGCTTTCCGGGATTCAAGGCTTTCATAATGAGCCTTGATTATCTTGAGTTTTCCTGCTTGTTCCGGTGTGATATAGCCGTCAATGGCATCACGCAGTTCGGGAAGTTTCTTTTTCAAACTTTTGAAAACAAGGGGTTCAAGGTCAAAGGAAGTATCTTCAGGGTTTTCTAAAATCTTATCCAGTATTGCCTGAGCAGATTTGCCGAAGGTGTCCGAAACAACGTTTCCCAACTGGATATTGGAAACCGTGAGACA
>JAPFDH010000015.1 GCA_026169045.1 Lachnospiraceae bacterium
GATTTATTTGCCGATGAGGCTGGTGTAGAAGGTTTTTACATCTTCTAACCGGTGTCATCTTATTCTTGTGCCCGACTTTGTGCGGGCTCTTTTCATTTATAGTTTCAATAAAAATCGAACTTTCCTATAAAGTAAAAAATTCAGCCGCATTCTGTGCTGAAGCAACAATGGATACCAGATCATCATCCTGCAATATAAATTCTCCGTTTGGAATATAAACTTGATCCTTTCTCTCCACAGCTGCCACAAGGAAATGACTCTTCAATTTTTCCTGCAAATAGGAGACTGCCATACCTTCCAGTTTAAATTCCGATCGAATTTTAAATTTCAGTAATTCCACTCTTCCCTTGGCAAATGTATCAATTTTTATGGCAGAAGGGAATCGCAAAACTCTTGCAATTTCAGTTGCCGCAGCCAATTCCGGATTAATTATCATAGAAATTCCCAAACGTTCCTTTATAAAACCTATTTCCTGACTGTATACAGGATTTCTGACCCTGGCAATGGTATGACAATTGCCTGCTTTTTTTGCAATCACACAACATAATAAGTTCAATTCATCCGATCCTGTCACTGCAATCAATATATCAGCCTGATCCACTCCTGCCTCTAATTGTGCCTGAATACTTGACCCGTTTCCTACAATCCTAAGTGCATCTAAATGATCCGGAACACTTTGCAGTTTTTTTAAAGAAGAATCCAATAAAACCACATCATGTTCTTCTTCACAAAGCTGTTCGGCCAAAGTCATTCCTACTTTTCCGCAACCGATTATAATACATTTCATTTTACTTTTCCATTTCTGTTTCTGTCCTTACAGGCACAAAAATGTTCCTCCCTTTATCTCTCGTTTATCATTTTCCTTTTGCACTGGCAAAAGCATTATAGCATTGGATTTTCCATTTCGCAAACAATATGCCATTTTTCTTCTGTTTCATTTTTCAACGAAAACAAAGGAAAAACAGGGACCTCTGTTTCCTGTCTTTCCTATGTTTTCATCCTAAATCCGCTATATACAATTGCTCTCCTATAAAGATAGATCGTTTTCCAGGGAAAGTCAAGCTATTTCCTTTACCATTCGATCCGAAATACATTTATTTTATCATCATACCAAGCTGATACTCCTTCAATATATGAAATAACAGCATTAATTTCCACTATAAACACTCCGTCAGCGTTTTCATATGGTTGGCCGTTCAATAGATTTTCCTCTCCGTTCACCAAAAGATGGGTTCTTCCCACCTCTGCTTTTACTACATGAGAACCGGAATGTATCGTCAGTATCTTATCCTGATAGGAATAGTCAAAAACTTGTGGTTTCTGTGATTTCATCCGTTCCAAAATATATAAGATCGGACTATAAATGGCACCGTGATCCACAATACTTAAAATCCCTCTCGTATCCGGTTCCTGTCCATTCACCAATACCTTACAATAAAGTTTATCCAGCGGTACATATTTGGCTGCATCTGCTTTCGGAATTGCTTCATACCCATAGGTAACCACCGGAGCCTGTTTAGCATACTGTGGGGTCAAATGCTGGGGTGCTTCTTTTGAAAGCGCATTCCCATCACATTCCATGGAAGTGATACGGACTTCTGTCTCAGCTACCCCTTCCATGGTTGCTTTTAAAATCATTTCTCCCGCTTTTTTTCCAGCCCTTATAAAAACACGGTTATTTCCACATTCCGCATACACATGCATGGTATGAATTACACTGTCCTGTCTGCCATATCCATTGAATTTTCCGCTGTTATAACCTCCCAGAAAAACTCCTGGACCCTCAAATGTAAAATCAATTCTCTTATCACACAACGGACATATACGGCCACTTTCATCCACGACTTCCACATCTACATACGCCAAATCAGATCCATCTGCCAGCAAACCTTTCTCTCCCGTGTATACAGTCAGACGTAACGCTGCCGGTTCTCCGGTGGTTTCAATCTTATCTTCTGCCACCAAATGTTCTTCATAATCATATGCCTTTGCTTCAATCACACCGGATCTTGTGATATCCATATGGGGAAATGGGAATACAAAAGTGTCCTGCGGTTTTTCACAAACACCAGCCAAATTTCCATTTATATATAGTTCCACTTTCGCCACTCCGTAGCTTCCGATGACGTAGATGGTCTTATCCTTTGGATTGCGATATGCATATTCCCCGGGTTTTCTCCAGTAAGTCCCATCAAATTCTTTTAATGCATAACGATAATGATCCTCTCCTTCTTTCGGATAATTCCAATGTCCTACAATACTCACCATAGGAATCTTTGATTGTATCGTCTGAAATACCTTAAAATTTTGTTTTTTTATCCGGACAGGATCCACACGGCCACTCATGCGGGCATTTTCACTGAATGCCTGTCGCCCGTGTTGGGCAGAATCCGTCCAGCAAAGTGCCGCTGCTGCCGTATACAAATCCTTTCCCGATGCTCCACCGATTCGATCGTGAAAGAATTCCGCATATCCTCTGGCGGCATACAAAGCCAAGTCCTCTGATGTCAGGTCATGATTATCTCCGCCATTCTGCTTTCTTCCGCCTTTTCCAAGCCAAAGGTTATCATAATCATAATCCGGTGGTGTAAAATCATCCCACACACGTCTCGGAGCTTCCTCTCTCAGGTATTCCGTTTCCGTGATTGGCATCCGTTCTGACTGAAAACGGGCGGCATGGCGATTTAACATGGTTCCCACATACTCAGCTTCACCAATTACATCTTCGGTATTAATGGTACGGCATCCGATAAATCGTCCTCCTGTGGGATCCAATACCTCTTTTACAAGCCGCATCTCTCTCATATGCTCTTTGGAAATAGAATTATTTCCTGTTTCCCAAAATACAATAGAAGGGCTATTTCTAAAATAGATGATAATATCACGCATCAATTCGACTCTCTGTTTCCACTGGCGACCAAAGTTTTCCCTTTCCTTATCTCCCGCCGGTTGTGTACAGATCACGCCAAATCGATCAAAGGAACGGATATCCGCCGGACATCCTGCCACATGCATAAAACGAATATGGTTTGCATTGCTCTCCCGTATCAGCTTTGCATCCACATCCTTCAGCCAATCTGTGGCAGCTCCGATCGCAGCCCACTCATTCGTCGATCTCTGGGCATATCCGGTCAGCCATACCCGTACATCATTGATCTTTAACCCTTCGTTTCCGTCGTAGGAAACCTTGCGAAAACCTGTCACAGTCTCCACACAGTCCAGTACCTTTCCCTGACATAAAAGCTCTGTAGTGACAGTGTACAGATATGGATCTTCACAACACCAAAACCGAATTCCCTCCGCTTTTTCTTCTGAACATATATTGGTACAATCTATGGAATCGGTCTCCACCGGTTTCACTTCCTCCTCGGCTCTTGCACGATACCCCTCTTCTGTCCTTTCATAGGCATCCGATGGTGTAATAGAAAGAGAAATCGCGGTATCCAGATCCCCTGCCGGAAGCACTTCTGTCTCTTCAGACGAAAAAGAAAGAATCTTCCTACCCGTTGGATCCGTTACCGTCGTCCGGATCGTTATATAAGCCGTTTCTCCCGATTCGTTTCTGACTTCAGCATCGGAAGCAACCACAACCGATTTTTTCTGAATATCATACTCCTTTCCAAAAATGTAAACTCCCTTTGTTCTCAAATTACTGTATAAGGGCAATGTCAAGTAAATCTGGGGTTTAAAATGAAGACGGATATTCTTTGTAAGACCGCCCAGACAAGGATTAAAGTCGTTACAATTCCAAAAAAATCCCACTCCTCTTTGTTCTTTCGGAATATTTTCCTCTACATTTAAAGAAGTCATGAAGCTTCCCGGTTCCGCTTCCGGAAGATTTGGTGTTTCTGCCCCGAAATAATCCATATTTCTGGAAGACGTACTATCCGTTGCCACAGCCACCAGATTTTCTCCGCTTTCGTCCAGATATGGAGTCAAATCAAATCCAAAGGGTGCCACCCCTGCTTCATAATATCCCGCCATTTTTCCATTCATATATAAATAACATGTTTGCCGGATTCCCTCAAATTCAATGAATACCTTTTTTCCCTTATGCTCCTTTGGTACCGTAAACCATTTACGATAACAGGAAAATGTACGTTTTTGATTGCTTCCCGCATCTTCAATTCGATTAACAAATAAATCCTCATCATTATATGTATGGGGAACACTGACTTCTTTCCATCCCTCTTCCTGATAGGCTCTCTCATAAAAAAAATGTCCTGATGCATCTTTTGTAGCTTCCAATGCATGTTTCAGTGGAAAGGCATCTGCCAATCGAAATTTCCAGCCATAATTAAAATTAAAAACCTGTGCTTCCACTTTTAACCTCCTGTATTGCCAAACTTAATGTTTGAGATAATCAAATCACTTGTAAATTTAGTATAGAAAAAAAAAGCCGCCCATACTTTGCAGGAATTGTGTTTTTTCTTGCGTATCTTGCGCTAATGAAACTTATCGGATCCCATTAAACTCATCTGTCAAAAAAAGTAGTACAAATTATATACCACAAATTTTTGCTCATACATAATCTGTACTACCTCTGTTATTTTCTATTTACTTCTTTTCCCTGTCATTGTAATATTCCTTTGCCTGTTCCTCCCAATAGTTCCGATCCTCCTGTGTAATTTCCCGCAATACCCGGCATGGATTTCCGACAGCTATTACTCCAGATGGAATATCTTTTGTAACTACAGATCCGGAACCGATTACCACATTATCTCCTATGGTAACACCGGGATTAATCACCGTATTTCCCCCTACCCATACATGATTACCTATGGTAACTTTTTTTCCAAATTCCAATTGCGATGCACGCACAGAAGCATCTATGGGATGCCCGGCTGTATATATGCTGACACGGGGTCCAAATAAAACATAATCACCAATCGTTATGTCACATACATCCAGCATTATACAGTCATAATTGGCATAAAATTCTTCTCCGACAGAAATGTGACAACCATAGTCACAATGAAATGGCGTTTCAATCCATATATTTTTTCCTGTTTTCCGGAACAATGTTCGAAACAGTTCAATCCTCTCTACTCCTTGTTCCTCTGTTGTTTCATTGATTTTCCGTACCAGTTTTCTGGAACGCATAAAATCCTTTGCCAACTCTTCATCCTTTGCCACATACAACTTTCCTGCCAGCATCCGCTCTTTTTCTGTCATACCTATCTCCTTCTTATCGGGATTCCATTGCCTTTTTCAAATCATCCAGCGCCTTTTTTATAGCATACCAGGGACTCGCCACACACATTCTTACAAACCGCTCAGTCCCATAATTACTTCCTGGATCCACATGAAAATATGCCTTATGATACAAAAAGGAAACCATCTCTTCCTCTGTATCAAAATATGGTCTGAAATCTATCCACAAAATGTAGCCTCCCTCTCCGCCGTATACATGCGCCAAAGGAAGTTCTGCCTGGAAAAAAGTTTTAATTTTTTTTATATTTTCTTCCACGTAATCATTCATGGCGTGAAGCCATTCTCTTCCCTCTTCTGAGTAGGCAGCTAATAAACTTTCATATGCAAAAGGATCGATACTTCCATAATGATCCGCATTCCTCTGGCGGATAAACGCTTCCCGGATTGTTTCATCAGGAATCAGCATATTGGCATGATTCACCCCTGTAAAATGGAATGCTTTTCCGAGAGATGTGGAAACAATACAATGGGATTTTGCCCCTTTTATATCCAAATAACATGGAGTATGATGGCCGTCATAAACTGTTTCCGCAAAAATTTCATCAGAAAAAACCATCACATGATATTTTTCCGCCAGTTTTGCTAATTGTTCCAATTCCTCCACTTTCCAAATTGTTCCAATGGGATTATGGGGATTACACAGTATAAAAAGCCGGTTTTCCTCCTGCTTCATTTTATCTTCCAAGGCATCAAAATCCATCTGATATCTCAGGAATCCATCCTTCCCTTTTGAAAGAAGCAAAGGGCATTTTACTGTCTTTCTTTGTAGTCTTGTAGCCGCCTGTTCATAACGATTATAAATAGGAGGTGTGACAATAATCCCCTCACCTTCTTTTGTAAATAATCGAATGGCGGTTGCCACAGAATGGATGGTTCCCAATGTCGGTACAACCCACTGCGGATCAATTTTACACGCCCGCTCCCTTTCCATCCACGTACAAACCGCATCCCGATAGGTATCATCACACAATGTAAACCCATATAGACCATTGTCTGCCAGTGCTTTTAATGCCTGTCCAATGACCGGCGCCGATTTAAAATCCGGTTCTGCTCCATCAAAACTAATATTTCCCGCCCGCAACACCTCCGGATCTGTGACGGATAATTTCAGATTCGATGGTTTTCTCTTCACCATTGTTTCAAAATCAAACTGTTTCATGATTCTCTCCCTGCCAATTCACGGATTATTCCCTCTTTTTAGCTCATATTTCGTTCCTGTATTTATATATCGTATAGCGGGACACCTGCAAACGCTCTGAAATGTAAGGAACAGCTTTCTGAAAATGAAATGCATTTCTTTCTTTTAACAGTGTCATCACCTGAAGACGTTCTTTTTTTCCCATCTGTTTTGGTGTTTTACCGATTCTTGAAATACAATCATCCACAATCTCTTCCAACCCTGTATGTTCTGTATCCTCAATCTCTGTATACAAATCCCGGTTTACCTGAATAAAGTTATTTAGAAACTGATCCATTTGCTGCAATTTTGTATAATCATAATTGATCCCCAAAGCATAACTATAACCGTTCCCATGAAAATGAATCGTGGTAGATTTTATCTTTTTTCCCGTAAGTGTCACTGCCTGCATATTAACAAAATCTCTTTTCACTATGGTTTCATTAAAAAATCCCTCTCCCGGCTTATTACCATAAATATCCAGCGTAGATCCTATATTTCTTCCTGAAACATGGCCATTATAAATTGCTAAAATAGGATGTCCGGCTACACTCATATCATGAATCAAAGTTTCGCAATTTTCTCCAAACATAATCGCAATACTTTCTGCCAGTCGTTTTAAAAAATCCAGCACTTCTTCCTTTTCCATATTCCAATCCCTTTCCATTCATTCCGTTATTCTTTGGAATTTAACTTTTCAGTGAAATGGCAGGCCACTTTATGACCCTTTCCCAAGTCTTTTAATTCCGGCATTTTTTCCCGACATATATCACAGGCAAATTCACATCGATCTGCAAACCGACATCCAGGCTTTGGATTAATGGGACTGTTAATTTCCCCCTTCATTCCCCGTACTGTTCTTTTTGCTTCATAATCCGGATCAGGAAGCGGCACGGATGCTAAAAGCCCTCTTGTATAAGGATGCGATGGATTCTGATATACTTCTTCTGTCGGTCCGATTTCTACTATCGTTCCTAAATACATCACCGCCGTCTGATCAGAGATGTGACGTACCATGGAAAGATCATGGGCAATAAACAAATACGTCAATCCCATTTCTTTTTGCAACCGCATCAACAAGTTAATAATCTGTGCCTGAATAGACACATCCAGAGCAGAAATTGCCTCATCACATACAATAAACTCCGGATTCACAGAAAGAGCTCTGGCAATTCCCACTCTCTGACGCTGCCCGCCGGAAAACTCATGGGGAAACCGATTTCTGTGTTCCCTATTAAGCCCCACCATTTCCAGAAGCTCGCAGACTCTCTCTTCTCTCTCTTTTTTTGTCTTATACAATCCGTGAACTTCTATTCCCTCTCCGATAATATCGGCAATGGTACAACGGGGATCCAACGATGCATAGGGATCTTGAAAAACCATCTGAATTTTTTTTGTATAGGTTTTATCGGATGAAATGGGAATATGAGCAATATCCTTCCCTTCATAAAGGACTTCCCCTCCGTCTGCTTCATACAGACGTAAAATCGTACGCCCCACTGTGGTCTTTCCACATCCAGATTCTCCTACCAGTCCCAATGTCGTTCCTTTTTCAATGGAAAAACTGATATGATCCACTGCATGAAGATAATATTTTTCGTAAAAAGGCTTTTTAAACAGTTGAATTTTACTGCCTGCTTTAAAATATTTTTTCAGATCTTTTACTTCCAAAAGTATTTCTGCCATGACTTCCTCCTTATTCCGTTTTCTGTCTTTTTACATGATACGGTTCCACCTTGGGCGCTCTGGGATCCAGAAGGTGACAGCTTACTTTATGTGTATCGGAAAGACAGGTTTCTTCCGGCTGAGCCTTGATACATGCTTTCATGGCATAGGGGCATCTGGCAGCAAAGGCACACCCTTTTGGAGGTGCAAATAAATCCGGCGGTGTCCCG
Source organism: Lachnospiraceae bacterium (assembly GCA_026169045.1). GTDB lineage: Bacteria > Bacillota > Clostridia > Lachnospirales > Lachnospiraceae > Fimimorpha. Next base: position 8,287 of record JAPFDH010000015.1, read on the forward strand.
GGGATTGCAGGAAGTTCCCGGTTTCCATTCATATTGGCCGTATCCGGAATGGAATTTAAAAGTCCCCATGTGTAAGGATGTTTCGGTTCGTAAAAAACTTCCCTGGCCGTTCCTGTCTCCACCACTTTTCCCGCATACATAACCGCTACCGAATCCGCCATACGTGCCACCACACCCAAATTATGGGTAATCAGCACCACTGCCATCTGAAACTGTTTCTTTAAATCATTGATCAGGTCCAAAATCTGACTTTGTGTCGTAACATCCAAAGCCGTCGTCGGCTCATCTGCAAATAAAATCTTTGGATTTGCTGCCATTCCCATGGCAATCATAATCCTCTGGCGCATACCGCCACTGTATGTATGCGGATAACGAAGCATATTGATCTCCGGATTTGCAATTCCCACCAGACGCATCATTTCCATAGTTCGTTTCGTTGCTTCTTTACTCGACAAGGTCATATGTTTTAAAATATTTTCATTGATCTGACGTCCCACTCGCATGGTTGGATTCAGTGATGTCATAGGATCCTGGAAAATCATAGAAAATTCTTTTCCCCTCAGCTTTTGCATTTGTTTTTCCGAATATCCTACAATATCAGTTCCTTCATATAAAATGGAACCTTCTTCAATAAAAGCCGGTGGAGTCGGTGTCAATTTCATAATTGTCTGAACGGTAACGCTCTTGCCGCATCCCGATTCACCGACAATGGCTAACGTTTTTCCTTTATCTACAGAAAAACTAACACCTCTTACTGCTTGTACCTTCCCGGCATATGTATGAAACGATACCCTTAAATCTTTGACTTCTAATATACTCATAGGTTTCCTCATTTCTGTACCCTTTGGCACATTTTTTCTTTTTCGTTTCTCTGTTAATTTCTCAGCTTAGGATCCAAGGCGTCTCTCACCCGATCTCCCAAAATATTAAATGCCAAAAGTGTGATACTTAAAATAACTGCCGGAATAAATAATTGATATGCATATAGCTTAAAATTCTGAACGCCCAACTGTAAAAGCTGTCCCCATGAAGTCAGAGGCGATTTAATTCCCAAACCTAAAATACTTAACGTTGCTTCATAAAAAATAGCACTAGGCACCGACATTGTCATTCCTACTACAACAATTCCCAGTGTATTGGGGATTAAATGCTTAAAAATCAAACGCAAATGAGAAGCTCCTAAAATGCGGGATGCATTAACAAAATCCTGATTTTTCATCTGCAGAACAAGGCCCCGGACATTTCTGGCCGATCCCATCCAGCCAATCAAAGCAAAAGAAGTCACAATGGCTACCGGACCATTTCCGAATTTCAACATCAAAAGAATAACAAATACCATCTGAGGTACGCACATCAGTACATCAATCACACGCATAATAAGCATGTCAATTACACCACCAAAATATCCGGCAATTCCGCCAATCACTACCCCGATCAAAGCCGGAAAAATTGCCCCAAAAAATCCGATGGCAAGGGAAATCCGTCCTCCATACCATACACGGGTCCACAGATCCCTTCCCAATGTATCCGTTCCGAACCAATGACTGGCACTCGGGCCCTGATTAATACTCATCAGATTATTGGCATCATACTGATAGGGGCTGACCAGAGGAATGACAATGGATAATACCACCATGATTGCCACAACAGTGAGGCTGACAACCGCCGCTTTGTTGGTAAACAAACGGCGTGCAAAATCTCTCCAAAACGAAGTGGATGGACGTACAATCTCTTCTCCGTTTTTTTCCTCATCCAAGAGTCGTGTAAAATCACTTAAATCCAATTCAACTTGTTTTTTTTGCATGACACTCCTCCTAATCCGTAATTCTGATTCGTGGATCAATAATTCCATATAAAATATCCACTATGAAATTGGCAGCAACCAAAAAAACACCAAAGAAAATCGTAAGTCCCAAAACCATGGTATAGTCAAGTGCCTGCACGGATTCCGTAAAATGTTTTCCGATTCCCGGTATGGAAAATAATTGTTCTACAATAAAAGATCCCATCAATGTAGTAGCCACCGCCGGTCCCAATCCCGTTACAATGGGGATCATAGCATTTCTCAACTGATGGCGCCAAACAATTTCTTTTTCTCCCAACCCCTTTGCTTTTGCTGTTTTCATATAATCCTGATTCTCCACCTCAAGCATACTGGCTCTCATAGTACGGGTCAGCGAAGCAATGGTAGCGATGGAAAGAGTAATCGTCGGCAAAATCGAATAAGAAAATCCTTTCCACTGAGCAATGGGTAAAAGTCCCGTTTTTACTCCAAATACCCACTGTAAAAGAGAACCTATAACAAAGTTTGGTACCGATACCCCCAAAACAGAAATCAATACGCACAGATAATCTGCCTTTTTTCCCCTTCTCCTGGCAGCAATTGTTCCCAGTAATAATCCCACCGGATATCCAATTGCCAGGGAACGTAATCCTAAATCAGCGGATATGGGAAACGTTTGCATAATGATATCCCACACACTTCGGTTGGTATATTTAAAAGAATACCCCATATCCCCATGAAGCAGATTTCCCATGTAGGTCAGATATTGTTCAAAATAGGGTTTATCCAACCCATAGTAACTCATCATTTTTTCCTGAATCTCAGGTTTTAAAAGCTGTTCTGTCTGAAACGGATTTCCGGGCAATGTTTTCAAAAGAAAAAAAGAAAACGTAGCCAAAGCCCATATGGTGATCACAGAAATCACAAGACGTTTTGCAATATAACGCTTCACTGTCATACCTCCTGTTTGCTTATGTAAAAACCGGGATTTGGTCATTTATCCCAAAGTCCCGGTTTTTCAGCATATCCAAATGCCATTTATTCCGCATAATCCGCATACAGATATTCCGCATTGGCTCCATAATCGATTCCGGTAAATTCCGGATTTACCGTAATTAATGTGGTAAAGAAGAATAATGGAATCTGAGGACCATTATCCAGAATATACTGTTCCGCTTCGGCAAATAATTCCAAACGCTCTCCCCGATCCATAGTCAATTCAGTCTGGTTAATCAGATCCGTATAGGTATCATCCATCCATCCTGTCACATTAATACTTCCTGTTTTGGTCCAATAAGACATATACATATAAGGGTCGTTCATGTCATCTCCATTTTGCTGCCAGTAAATATCATACTGACCGTCCAACATATTTTGAATCGTCGTTGGAACAGGATACTGGACAATATCAAAACAATCCAATCCAAGCACTGTTTTCCAGGAATCTACAATGGCTTCGGCATACAGCTTTAACTGCCCTGTTTCCATGCAAAGATATGTCATACGTGGCAACTCTTCTTTTGTCATTCCCAATTCTTCCAATGCCTTGTTCAGATATTCATTGGCCTTCTCAGGATCTGCTGTAGTAGGCGCCCCGGATACATCCGGGTATTCTTCCCAATAGGTAGTTTCATCTGTGGAACCTGGTGTTGCCGGATCAATCAGACGTGTGGCTACATCATATGTTCCATTGGCCAATGCCATATTTAATCCCTCACGGTCAATGGCATAAGAAAGTGCCTTAATAAAGTTTACATTGGAGAGTACTTTTCCGCTCTCTTCGGTCATTCCATCCATATTAATCTGCAGAGTAGTCGTCGTACCTGCCGGATCATTAAACAATGTGTCAGAATCATAGTTATCCTTCAGGGAAGCTGGTACACTCATATTCACATCAATTTCCCCATTATCAAACATACTGGCTCTTGTATTGGCATCTTCAATCACTACACGTGTGATCTTGTCCATCTTAATTGCATCAGCATCATAGTATTGATCATTTTTCACATAAATAATTTCTGTTCCCTGATTCCATGCCTCCAATTTATAAGGACCACAGGAAAGATAATTGTCTCCTGTTGTACCATAAGCAGTTCCGCACTGCTCTACAAATTCTTCCCGCAACGGATATAAGTTATTGCTGGCAGCCAAACTGGAAAGGAATGTAGGTGATATCTGTTTTAATGTAATCACCAAAGTATGATCATCCTCTGCCTTCACTCCCAGCTGATCCAAATCTGTAATTTCCCCGTCCACAATCTCCTGAGCATTGACAATAGATAAAAACTTATCATATTCAGTAGCCCCTGTATTGGGATCCAAAAGACGCTGGAACGAATACACAAACTGTTCTGCTGTAATAGGTTCTCCATCTTCCCACTTGGAGTCTCTTAAATGAAACGTATAAGTCAGATTATCCTCTGATATATCATAAGACTCAGCTATTCCGGGCACAATCTTTCCGCCTACATTACGCAAAAGACCTTCTGAAGTATGATACAAAACTTCTCCACTGTTATTATCATTGATCACGCTGGTATCCAACGATGTGGCATCTGTAGATACACCAATTGTTAATTCCTTCGTTCCAGTGGCCTGCTCGGTATTTCCCGATGATCCATTCTCATTTTGCTGATTACCCTCTGTCTGTGTGGCATCTGCCACCGGATCCCCATTTGTGTATGTCCCACATCCTGCCAATGCAGACATCGCTACGGTACAGGCAAGCACAAAACCAACTACTTTTTTTCTCATAAGTCCTCCTTTGAGCCTTTGCTCTTCCCTTTTAAATCCATAAATTCATCGTGCTTTTTCTTTAATGCGTTATGCCGTTAAAGCATTATAGTATTATTATAACGATGTCTGCCAATTTGTCAACCTATTTATTCAACAATTTGTCAACTTTTTGTAACAGTTCAGCCATAGGTATGGAATGGGAGAGAAAATTATGCTTACATAATTTTCTGCTACATCTTCTTTACCACATTTCCCCCAATCATCACCAGTTTCACATGATCCGCATCAGAAAGGCAACGGATATCCTCCAGAGGATTTCCATCCACAACCACAAGATCTGCCAATTTTCCCACTTCCAAACTGCCGATTTCTCTGTCTTTACGCATCAGATAAGCCCCATTTATGGTTCCCGCTTTAATAGCTTCCATAGGCGTATATCCGCATCTCGTCAATGAATAAAACTCCTTTCCGATCTGTTTAAACGGAGTATTTTGGGAATTGGAGTAATCCGTTCCTAAAGCCACACGGATACCGGCCTCGTGGGCCATTTGAAAGGAATGCATAGCACTTTCTTTCACCGACACTGCTTTTTTCATCATGAAATCCGGAAGATTTTTCATATCGGCAATCCCCAAAGCCACACTCAATGTGGTCACCAAAGGAATATTTTTTTCTTTCATAATTTTAATGCATTCTTCATCCAGCATAACTCCATGTTCCACACATCCAATCCCTGCCTTTAATGCCTGAAGTGTTCCGGCCGTTCCGGTGCAGTGGGCAGTCACATAGGTACCATGACGTGCCGCCTCTTCAATCATTACCTTTAATTCTTCCATAGAAAACTGTACATCATTGACATTATCCACTGCGGAAGATACGCCACCTGTCGCACAGATTTTAATAAATTCTGCACCATCTCTAAATTGCTGACGTACGCCCTTTAAGCATTCCTCCACGCCATCCACCAGATATCCGGTCAAATCGTTTTTATTGGCTTCTTCCACTGTCCGGTTGGTATCAAAATCACAATGGCCGGCAGACACACTAAGTACCCTGCCTCCGGGCATAATTCTGGGGCCTTTGATATTTCCGCACTCCACTGCTTCTTTCAGATGTTTACCAAACAAACTCATATCCCGCACGCCCGTTACACCTGCATCCACCAGATCACTTAAATCTTTTACAGCCGTCAACAAACAGGCAAATGGGGATGAATCTACAAAATGAACACTCTCGGTTCCGGACAAATGAATATGTGCATCGATAAAACCAGGCATAATCGTTCCGCCTTTGGCATCAATCCTTTCCATTTCTTTGGAAATCAACGTTTCTTTTTGTTCTCCCACATATGTAATCCTGTCATTTTCCACCAAAACCATTCCATTTTCCAAAGCTTCATCTGAAATCGAATCGATCACTCTTCCTAAAATCGCATATTTCATCGTCTATTCTCTCCTTTTATAGATACTGTTTGAACCATTTCACCATTTCTTTATAATGTGCAATTCTAAGTTCCATCACTCCGCTCATGGTAAGTTCATGATTGGAATCCGGAAACAAAACTAAGCGTACCGGCAAATCCGGATGGGTGTCTTTTACTGCCACGTAAAGCTGATGTGCCTGTTCCACCGGGCATCTCATATCTCCTGTGCTGTGAAGAATCAAAAACGGGATGGAAATCTGATCCGCATACGCCACCGGTGACTTTCGGATCTGTTCTTTCATAAAATCTGTAAAATCTCCATATTCTTTGGAACTTCCTGCCATATCGCTGGATGCATACTGAATCAGTTCATTTCCAATACTCCTCTGCGTGACTGCAGCACGAAACACCTTCGTATGTCCTGCCAGCCAATTGGTCATATAACCACCATAACTTCCACCGGTTACACCCAAACGTTTTTTATCAATCCACGGATACTTCCTTCCTGCTTCCTCTGTAAACTGTAAAAGATCATACATGGCCGTTTGGTCATAGGCGTATTTCATGCTGCCGTGTTCCGGTCCGTACCCACTGCTTCCCCTGGGATTACAAAAAATAATACCGATTCCCGCTGCTGCCAATAGCTGAAACTCATAGGTCAGCGCAAACCCATAAAATGGTGTCGGTCCGCCATGAATATATAATACCGCCGGATACGTTTTGCCTTCCTCTCTGTGATGCGGTTCCATTACAAATCCCTGTACCTTCCCTTTTCCATCCAAGGTCGAAATCCACATTTCCTTTGGAATACTCATAACCGTTTCCCGCATCCAGGCATCCGTATCCGTCACTTTTACAGGAGCTTCCCCATTTTCATTCAAAAGATACAACTGCGCGGTTTCGGAAAAATCCCCTCTGGCTGCCAAAAGCATACCATCCTTTGGCGTACCAATAAACCGAAAGGTTCCCTTATTAAGAAATCCCTTTCCCAAATCCGATTTCACAATATGGGGATGATTCACATCAGCCTCATAAATGGATGCCTCTCCATGCCATCCGGATATGAAATATACGACATGATCCTCTTTTCCTAAAGAAGCGCTGCTTCCAAATCCGCCATAGTTTTCTCCATTATACAAAAAGCAGGTTGCCTCATGGCAGGGAGCATCCTCTGGCCAAAGATCCGTCACTTTTTTTGTGCTGATATCCAAACGATACAAATGAATCGCCAAATTTCCTTTGGCCAATGCCTTAGGATCAAAAGCCCCAAGCACAGCAAAACTTCCGTCCCGACTGATAAGCGGAGGAAATGACTTTGGATACCAGGCAATCCACATGTCTTCCGTCATCGTTTCCATTTCACCGGTGGCTGCGTCAATCCGATACAAATCCATCCCAATACTTTCTTTTCTTTCCCGGTTTTTGTTGCTGGTCACCAAAAGGCTTTTGGAATCCGGCATCCAAACCGGCATAACATAATCTGCCTCACCCCGCGTCAACTGTTTTACTGTTTTATCTTCTACAGAAAGAATCCATAACTGGGAAGACTCCCTTTTTCGGTCAACAAATCCCATAGACTCATCCGCACGATATCCATAATCCTCAATGATAATGGGATCAAAAGGTGTTCTTCCCTTTTCCTGCGTATCTCCATTTCCTGCCAGAAATGCAATTTTTGTTCCATCCAAAGACCAGGTAAATTCCCGCACTCCTCCTTTGACATTCGTCAGTTTTTCACAGGACTTTTTCCGGCTGTCATACCGATAAATCTGCGCCTGTCCATCTGCATCGGATAAAAATGCTAAAATAATAGCTTTTTCATCGCTTTGGGGACAAAAACGGGGAAATGTTTCCTGTTCCCCTCCTGCTTGGATCGTTTCTTCCCTTCCATCTTTCTGATTTTTTAAAACAATGGATTGGCAATAGCTTCTTTTTTGGGGCTTCGTAACGGTATAACAAATCGCATTTGCTTTTTTGCAGTAATCCGGCATCCCCACATAATTCATCCGGTAATAATCCTCAAATTCCACATCCCTCATTTTTCAACTCCTCCTTTCTTTTATCATTCTTTTTCGCAAAGGAAACGTACAAACCATTCTGTTAATTCCCGTAAATGAGCGATTTGGAAATGGATCTTTCCATGACGCGTCACCCCATGATTCTCTCCTGGAAAAATCACAAGACGGACAGGAACCTCCGGATTTCTGTCCTTCATGGCAATAAACATCTGTTCAGCCTGTTCCATGGCACATCGGTAGTCTTTCTCTCCCTGAAGAATCAATAACGGTGTTTTCATCCGATCGATATTTCGTATGGGACTTTTCTCTATCCGATACATAAAATTTTCCATCTGGGTCTGCATTTCTTTTTCCGCCCATATAAATCCCATATCTCCTGTACCGTATGAAGTAGCCAGATTAACCAGTGGTCTCTGGCTGACTGCAGCACGAAACCGTTTTGTCGTCCCTATAATTCTGGTGGTCATATGCCCGCCATAACTGCCTCCAGTCACCCCGAGACGTTTTGGATCAATAAATCCTTTTTCAATGGCAGCATCCAAAAAAGCAAATAAGTCGTCCATGGACTCCTTTCCCCAGGAATACGCTCCGGCAGCAAACGCAGCCCCATATCCAAAACTTCCTCTGGGATCGCACCACACCACTGCCATATTTTTCGCCGCAATCATCTGAAATTCAAACCAAAAGTCATGGGCATAAAAGCAAGTGGGACCGCCATGGATATCCAACACTGCCGGATAATGACATCCATTCTCATATCCCGCCGGTTTCATGACAAATCCATGGATCCTTACCTGTTTATCATAGGATTCTACCCACATTTCTTCCGGCATACAAAGTTCATATTCCTTCAACCATTCATTGCTGTAGGTTAAACGAGTCTGCTCTTTCGATTCTTCCTGAGCGATATACAATTCGGCAGGTGTTAACAGATCTCCTCTGGTGTACAAAATCTTCCCGTTTACGGGAACACAAAAGGAATGAACTGCCATCCGGTCTTCCAAAACAACCTCCACCCGTTTCTCTCCTTTTACAGCCACACGGTAAATCTGTTCACAGCCCTTCCATCCTGCCCGAAAGTACACCCATTCTCCATCTTTCGACATCTGATACGCCGGTGTCTCACGTCCGAAAGCCGTACGCCCTACAGGAAAGGAATCGACTCCGTGACAGATTTCTTCCTCCGGGAATAAAGAAACGGCTTTTTCCCCGTTTCCATTCAATGGCTGAAGAAATAGTTTTAGCGATACCCCGCCTTTTTCCGCTTCATACGATGCAAAAATAACCTCTTCCTCCGGCGTGAATAAAAACGGTTCTCCATCTTCCACCTCTCTGTCACACAGAATCCTGCTTTGCTTTTGATTCGTCAAATCATAGCAGTACATTTCTGCTTTCAGTTCCTTTACATGCGTATAAGGTCTGCCGTAAAATCCCACTTTCTTTCCGTCAGGCGACCACACCGCCGTATAAGAATCCATACTGCCGTCTGTCAAAATCTCACAGACTCCCGTATCCACATCCGCCACACCAATCTGACGAATACTATTTTCTCTCACACCGTAAGTATCATCCAGTTTATAAATCAAATTTTCTATGACAACCGGTGCATGAGCTTTTTCTTCTTCCCACTGTTTTTTTTCCGAAACAGTCATCTCCTTCATCCATACTTCTTTTTCCTCTCTATAACAGGGGGCTGTAAATGCCACTTTTTTCCCATCCGGTGACCAGGAAAATTGTTCCACTCCATGGCGCATTTGTGTTAATTTTTGATGCTGTTTTGTATTTCTGTCATAAATCCAAATCTGAAATTCACTCTCTCCCAGGCGAAGATATGCCAATTTTTCTCCATCCGGAGAAAATGTGGGAAGATCGGCTTCTTCATTTGTCAAAAGTCTGGCTGTATTTTTTCTTTTCCCTTCTTCCAAAGCAGTCGCAATCCCATAAATATGCTTTTTAAATTCACCGGATTCTTCCGCCTCTGCCACCACATAAGCTGCTGCAGACGCGTTTGCATCTATAGACGGACTGGACAGATATTTCATTTTCCTTAAATCTTCATAATCCAATTTCTTTTTCATGGCATTCCTTTCCCAAACCAGATGATCCGCACAAAAAATTTCTCAGATCTTCACTTACTTTTTTTGCTGCTTCTTTTCCCATATACGGCATATGGCCGGAAGTATATTCCCGTACAATGACCCTGTCTTTTGGCAGATTTTGATGACTGACCAGATAACGCACATTTCCAGGAGGGGTCACCAGATCATACAATCCTGTCATAAACAGTGCCCTCATATTTTTATTTCTGCGCATAGCGGCCACAAGACATTGCTCCGGTTTTTCGCCGGTTTCATATTCCCAACGCCCGTTAATCGTAAAATCAATTCCCCGATAGGGAATCTGCCGTTCTTTTTCCATACCCAGAAATGTACGCATAGCATCATTCATGGCTCCCACATAAATAGGTGTATATTGGCCCATAGCCGGATCATCTGCCACCGGATCATTCCATTCCAGCGTTTTTTCCATAGTATATCGACTATCATATGCCCCCACTTCCAAATTTTTGTCTCTCAAACATTCTCTTCGAAATGTATCCGGTGAAATAGCCAGATTGTGACTGTCCAGAAAAGAGACTGACACTCCTGTCAAAAGAGAAAGAAGAGTAATCATCTCCTCCCTTTTTGTTCCCTTCAGATTATTTCCCATAAATAAAGCGGGAAGATAACGATTTGCGGCAAATTCCCAAAGTGCATTCGCCAGACTTTCTTCCCAATTTTCCTCTTCATTTGGTATTGGAAAGCCAGCATTTTTCCATAAATCTTGTTCTTTTTTTGAAAGCGGCCGGTGATAAAGGCGGGTGGCAGTCATTCCTATCAATTGAAGAACGCTTGGCTCCACAAGACATTCATTTTTAAACGGTTCCATCAAAATAGCCGTTCCCATCATAATGACTCCATCCACCGGAATCGCCAAAAGCTGATGGGAAGAAGACATGGGACCTCCCATCAATTCCCGTAAAAGCATACAGGTACGTACCGTTCCGTAACTTTCTCCCAAAAGATATTTGGGAGAAGAATATCTTCCCTGATCCGTGAGCCATTTCTCTATGATTTTTGCTGCACAATAGGCATCGGAACAAACCCCAAAACATGCCTGTGCCTTCGCCTCATCCACAATCTGACCAAATCCACATCCCGGCGGATCCAATATCACCACATCGGCGACATCTAAAATACTATAGGGATTTTCTTCTATTTCATATGGTCCTGAAACCGAAGGATTCACTTCTGAATCTTCCTTTATTTTTACCCGCATTGTTCCCAGCAATCCAAGATGAATCCAAACGGAAGAAGATCCCGGTCCCCCATTGTAGGCAAATAATACCGGTCGTTTTTCAGGCATCGTATCTTCTTTTATATAGGAATATGTGACTGCTGTCGCAATCACCTGTCCGTCATCACAAAAAGGAATCTCTTGGGTCACTACCTGATATAAAATACTTGTACCTCTTATCTTGAGCGACTTTTTCTGACGCCACTCTTTTATTTTCTCCTCATCAATTTTCATCGCATTCTCCTATTTTTATTTTCCATTGATAGGAAGTTGTTTTTTCCTTTCCTCCTGCTATTTCCCGCTCTACTTTCTCCCAGGAAAAATGGCCGTCAAATCCATCCGGATCCGGAACCAGGCGTTCTCCTTTTTCCATTTTTTCAAAATCGCCGGAAATATCCACACCAGCCACCTCGTTCACCAAACGGATAAAATCTTCATTTGTTCCACTCTTTCCGGACAAATACATGGATGTCAGCGGTTTCACCACGTCATCCACAGATTTTTCTCCGTTTGTTACTTTTCGGATCATACTGTCCACATTTGCCAGGAAAAAAAATCCTCTTCCATAGGAAATCCTCTGTGTTCGCCTGTCTTTCCAAAAAAGCTTTGCTGCGTCTTCATTGGACAAGGATACGGTCGGATTAGTAAAATATTCATCGGTTCGTTTTTGAATCTGTTCCAACGTATCACGCAAAGATACCAGATTCGCCCGAAGGGGCAGCATCACGCTGTAAAACTCCGCACATCCTTCTGTAAACCAGGTACAGCTGCCATAGGGATGATCATCCATATGGGGCCAGTTATGTACCATTTCATGGGCCAGAAGATTTTGAAGGCTTTCCACTGTCGTTTTTGTCGTATCATTATATCCAAACAAAAAAGAACGGGAAAGTGCAGTACCACCGCTTTTTTCAAAGGGATCCTTTCTGGCAAACACACGATACCCTTCCATACTGGTATCTTCAAAAAAGCGGCTCATGACAAAATACATCTGCTTTACATTTTCCGCCGCTCTCTTTACATCAAAGGGCGGTGTGCCAAACCAATAAAATCCAAAATCTCCTTTTTCCACAGACTGTACCATGCCCACCGCATAAAACGTATACAAAAGCATTTCTGCCTTTCCCCTGCGGGTCTGGTCTCCCTCCCCAAAGCTCCATATTCCGCGGCTATTTGGAGGCATATGTTTCATATTCCATTTAAGTGAAATCTGATATTCTCCATCCGGCAAAAGGGGCATACATGTGACTCCGGCTCCATTGGCACCACCCTTTTCACTTCTTAAGTCAAAATACGGTCCATACTGGGTAATTCCTGTGATATCTCTTGTTTTTACATGATAGAAAATCTTTATTTTCCCGCTTCCCTCTCTGTTTGCAACAAAAGCACGATAATGCACGGGATATTCTTCCCATTCCTCTTCAGAATAAGGCATCTCTCCTTTTTCGTCCTCAACCCGTATTTCAGATACCGGACAGAATGGGATCGTTACGGTTTCTTTCTGAAATCGGAACAGGATATCTCCCGGATTTATTTTTTTTTGATCTGCCACCACCAAAATATCCAATTCAGAAACCATATCCCCATCCCAATACGGACAAATGGTTACTTCCACCTCTCTCATTTCTTCTAAACTATCCTGTCCCATTTCATCCCATCCTTTCCTTGTTTGTAATCTCTATATTTATTCCTCCATCTGCTTCATCACGTAAGCAGCACTGGCCACATCTTCCACAGCCAGGCCAAGGGCATCAAATATTGTGATTTCTTCTTCCGACTCTCTCCCTTTTACTCTTCCCAAAAGCACTTCACCGATGGATCCTATAATATCCGAATCATGGATCCTTCCTTCCTCTTTTGGGATCAAAAATTCTCCGCTTTCTCTCTTCATGGCTTCCACCTGATCTGCATATAACTTTCCTTTTTCCATCAGGTCCGATGCCACCTCTCTCGTTGTCGGCGTAAAAGTTCCCACAGCATTGATATGACATCCCGGTTTTACCATATCAGCAAAGAGTACCGGTTCCTTTCCCGGTGATACGGTACATATAATATCGGCATCCTGCACCGCTTCCCTGACTCCTCCGCAAATTGTCACAGGAACACCGTACATTGCCTCCATTTCATTTTTAAAACGCTGTGCACTTTCCGGGCGTATATCATACACCGACACCTCTGTAATGGAACGGATGGTTTGAATGGCAGCCATATGGGATCTGGCCTGTGCCCCTGCTCCCAGAAAAGCTAATTTGTGAGCATCCGGTCTTGCCAGTAAATCGGTTGCCACAGCACTTACAGCTCCTGTTCTGATTTCTGTGATGCTGGTGGCATCCACCAATCCCGCCACCGTGCAGTGCTTCGATTCAAACAACATTACATACCCAATATGGGAAGGATATTCTGTTCCCTCATTAGGACCATAAGCATTCAACACTTTTGCTCCGAAATATTCCCCCACATATGCCGGCATAAATCCGAACTTTGCCGTATTGGGCATGATAGCAATTGTTCTGGGCGGTTGAAATGCCTTTTTCTCCTCCAGATCTGCCAATGCCTTTCTCATAACCGAAACACACGCCTTCGGTGTTAAAATTTTTCTGACTTCTTCCCCTTCTATAATCCTCATAATTCATTCTCCTTTTCCTCTGTGATTCCAATATCTTTTTTTAAATATTCTTTCGCCAATCTTCCGTCTCTTTTTTCCAGTGCCTCTGCAATCTCCATATGGTACACCAATGGCGAAGCCTTTTTCATCTGATTCTGCACGGTAATGCTTCTAGCTACACAATGCAGCAGACGGTCAATGATATCCTCCAACATTTGATTCTGACTTGCTTTTGCCAAAGCCATATGAAATGCCAAATTACTTCCCACATCCCCATAGCTTTCCGCTGCTCTCTTTATCTCATCACAAAGCTTCGAATCAGGGTCAGCAAGAAAAAAATCCACGGCCAAAGACTCATTGGCATATCGAATCTTCTGTATTTTCCTGTACTCATCGGCAGAGATAATCCGAATGCGATATCCCTTTCTGGGATAGCTTTCCATCATCCCTTCCCGACATAACCGATATAACGCTTCCCGTATGGGAGCCTTACTGACCTGATATTCTTTTGCCAAGGCTGATTCTGTTAAGAATTCATATTCACTCCACCTTAACAAATAAATATCCCGGCGAAGCCATTCATACACCTGCTGCGTCAATGTCATACGATATCTTCCCTCTCTATTTTCACATTCTCTTCTTTCCGTAAATCTTCTTGACCATTGCATGGTCTTTTCTTATACTTTTAATAACATAATTAATACAAGGAGGTATCATGAATTCCTATTCCAAATCCGATCTTCTCTTTCACACACTCCAATCCCAGATTTTGTCCGGAGCATTTGCCCCCGGCAGCCTTTTGCTGGAACAAAAAATCGCAGATGATTTTCAGATCAGCCGTCTGACAGCCAGAGAAACTCTGAAACGGCTGTGCCAGGAAGGATATTTGAAAAGCTTTCCCAGAAAAGGGTACCTGGTAACCGGTATCACACCACAAGAATGTCAGAAAATCCAATGTATTCGCTTTCAATTGGAATCCTATGCCATTCGACTGGCCTTAAACGCTCCATCTGATTCCTTTTCCGATTTGGAAAAAATCCTAAATACCCCTGCTTCCGACGAAGATCCTTATCAAACCATTAATTTCCGCTTCCACATGGGACTGGCATGCCTGTCTCAAAACTCCTATCTGGAGTCCACATTAAAACCATTATTGTTTGATGTCTGCCGCTATGCCATCACTTCCACCGATCAATCCTTTCCCGCTCAGCCAAATACCTGTCATCATATCATTCTGGATTCTATTCGACAGAAAAACTTACCCAAGGCATACCAATACTTAAAGGAAGATTTGGGGCTTACGACTGAGATCCTGTAACTTTTAAGGCCGTTATACGCAAAGCAGGGGTACAAACTGTATAACTTTTCAATAAATCCATGGGACGTACCTGCATTTCTCTTCCGACCTCTTCCACATTCATTAAAAGATCCTGAATGGTTCCGTTTATGGTAATTCCTTCCACTACCGCTTCTTTTACTCCGTTCTTTACAATAATACCTTTACAGGGAACATGAAATTCTCCCGATGCAATATTTATGGAATGGAACACATCAAAGGATTCAAATATATAAATACCGTCTCCCATGGTTTTCAGCAGATCCTCTGTGGAACGTTCCCCTTTTTCTATCCTGAAATTTGCCGGAACAGGTATAATCTCCGTATGAATATTTCCTGACAACAATGCCTTTCTTCCGGCCGTTCCTGTAGGCTCTTCCTTCATGGCATCCGCAGTGGCAATCGTATGAAGCAGATTTTTCAAAATTCCATTTTCGCTCAAAATCAGAGGACGTACCGGAACCCCCTCACAATCCACTCCATACCGATAACCTCCTTCGGGAACCGACGGCATGTTTTTGATACACAAAACACTGCTCATAACCGCTTTTCCCTTTTTTCCAGCATATGGTGTGGAACCTGACAGATAATTTTTTCCTGTAAACATCTGCCATGCCGTTGCAAACAAATTTGCGGTCACCTCACAATCCAAAACCACCGGATATTCTCCTGCTTCCAATTTTCCCTGTTTCAGCCGCATTCCCCTCCATTTTTCGATCTTTTTCTGAAAAAATTCATGGGACAGATCCTCCAGGCGTTCTGCCGATTGGCTGCATCCGTAAAAATACGGAACATTGAACTCCTCTTCGGCAATTTCCATTTCGGCTTCATACCGAAAAAGTGAGGACTCTATGCATCTTACATCGGAAACCGAATTGACCATACCCCGTGTTTCTTTTGTTTGTATCAACCGAATCATAATCTGCGCATTTTTATTTTCTCTGTTCAGTTCTCTTTCCAGTTCCAATGCCCGTTTTTTTATTTTATCCCAGGATTCCCCATCCTTTGTTTCTTTTCCTTCCAGTCTCATATGTGACTCGTCAAAAGAAAGAAAACGCTCCTTTGATACATCTTTTGCCAGATATGCATGGAGGGCTGCCTGGGAAAGCACTTCTTTTGGTTCCTCCTCCAAATTCTGGGTATAATAAAATCCTTCCTTTTTTCCTTCCTCTGTCTCCACCAGCACGCGGATAAATAATTCTGTCACGTCACTGCACTGTGCACCGGTTTGTTCTCCGTTCATAATCGCAATGGATATAATTTCTGTCCGATCCGCCTGAACCTGTGCTTCTGCTATTTGGGAAGGAAGACACTCCATCGCTTTTCTATATCCCTCTAATTCTCTCATCATCAGCCTCCTATTGCCATCTCTGCGATTCTTACCCGCGGCTGGAATGTGGTTGTGGGAATCAGTCCCGAAGCTGCTCCGCAGAATCCGCCTCCATCATATTCCAAACGTTTTCCCACACGATCAATTTTACGGATTACATCCAGACCATTTCCTGTCAACATCAGTCCCTTTACCGGATATGCCAACTCTCCGTTTTTTATCCACCATCCTTCTTTCACCTCCAGAGAAAACTGCATACCGCCCGTTCCGCCTCCAATACTTTTTACATACAGACCTTCCGGAACCGACCGTATCATTTCTTCCTCATCATCCTCTCCCGGAGCCAGATACGTATTACTCATACGTGCAGTTGGTGCATATGTATAGTTTTGTCTTCTTCCGCATCCATTGGATTTCATTCCGATCATACTACCATGGAACCGATCACAGAGATACGATTTTAAAATCCCGTTCTCAATCAGTATATTTTTCTGTCTTACATGACCCTCATCATCTATCACAGAACTGCCATAAAGTCCAGGTATCGTACCATCATCAATCAACGTCACTTTCTCAGAGGCAACTTTCTGGCCCAATTTTCCCACAAATGCACTGTTTTTTGCCGCAATGGCACAAGCTTCCAGCGAATGACCGCAGCTTTCATGCCATAATGTCCCGCAGCTTCCCGCTTCCAATACCACAGGCACATTACTTGGCGGCACCGCCACACCATCCATCATCTGCCTTGTTCTTTTCACCATATCTCTGGCAAATTCTGTATAGCCCTGTTCCCTTTCATATACTTCAAATCCTGAGGGATGGGTATAATCTTCCCAATTATAAAAAGACTGTCTGCCATCACTTACCGCCACCTGAAGACGCAGACGTGTAGTGACCCTCCGATCCTTTACAGAAAGCCCTTCACTATTGATTACCCAAATGCGCTGGTCGGTGTCAAAATAATCAGTGTTTAAAGACAAAATCTCAGGACCGGCAAACAGAGCTGCTTTTGCAGTTTCCCTTAAAACTTTCTGTTTTTTCCTGCCCTCTACTGTTGCCGGATATATTTTCACCGGATTGGGATTTGACATCACAGGTCCCTGAAAGCGATCCGGAATCCGGATCTGCTCTTTCCTTTTTAAATTTATCATTTCGGAAGCCTGTTTTGCCAGATGGAGCAAACCTTCATAGGAACAATCATTGGAATACACATAAATGCTGCTGGTACCGGATATTACATAAATCCCCGCTCCGAAAATGCGAACCGTTTTTAATCCCTGAACCTCTTCTTTTACACATTTCATATTGGATTCTTCCCTATCTTCAAAAAACAGTTCCGCAAATTCCGCTCCGCTTTTTAAAGCTGTTTCCAGTATCTTTCTTGCTTCTTGTTCATGAATCATACTATCCTTCCTCATTTCCTCAATTCTCGCTGCCAAAATCAAAATTCACCATCCCCTTTCAAACAGAATAGATTTCAGGTGAATTTCATCTGAAATGTTCAGTGATATGTTTTATTATAAGTTTCGTTCTTCTCCGTGTCAATCTTTTATCACAGCAAAGTGAAAGGAACGATGAGAAACAATCCTTACGCGTTTCTCACGTTCGCGGACAGTCGCCGTACACGTATGCAAGCATCCGCATACGGCTCGTTGTCTGCTCACAAACAAAAAATCTGCCAGAATGTCTCCTTTGACTTTCTGACAGATTTTTTCAATTCATGTTATTACTATTTTTTATTTTTCTTCTTCTGTTTTTTCTTCGGCACGAATAGCCTTCGTACGGATTTCTTCCGTAATCTGGTCAATAAATGTCTGCAGTGGCTTTACGCCTTCATCTCCGGCAAAACGGCTGCGAACAGATACCGTTTGATCTGCTTCTTCCTGCTGACCAACCACCAGCATATATGGCAGTTTTTCCAATCTCGCCTCACGAATCTTATATCCGATTTTTTCGGAACGGCTGTCTACACTGCATAATACACCATTCTTCTTCAGCTCTTTTGCCACCTCATTGGCATAGGCTTCATACTTATCGGAAATCGGTAAGACACGTACCTGTTCCGGACAAAGCCAGGTCGGGAATTTACCAGCATATTTTTCAATCAACCAAGCCAATGTTCTCTCATAACATCCCATAGATGTTCTGTGAATGATATAAGGACGCACTTTATTTCCGTTCTGATCGATATAGAACATATCAAAATTTTCAGCGATGGCACAATCCAATTGAATCGTAATCATGGTATCTTCTTTGCCATATACATTTTTTGCCTGTATATCAATCTTAGGTCCATAGAAAGCAGCTTCCCCTTCTGCCTCTGTGAATGTAAGATTCTTTTCTACCAGAATTTCACGAATCTTATTCTGTGTCTTTTCCCAATATTCATCGTCACCCAAATATTTTTCCTTATTATTGGGATCCCATTTGGAAAGACGATATGTCACATCATCATGAAGTCCCAATGTTCTCATACAGTAATCTGCCAGATCCAGGCATCCCTTTAATTCTTCTTCCACCTGATCCGGACGGATTACCAGATGACCTTCGGAAATCGTAAACTGACGCACACGGGTCAATCCGTGCATTTCACCGGAATCTTCATTTCGAAACAGAGTGGATGTTTCACCATAACGAATAGGCAGATCACGGTAAGAATGTTGTTCTGCTTTGTACACATAATACTGGAATGGACAAGTCATAGGACGCAATGCCATAACTTCTTTATCCTTCTCTTCATCCCCCAGCACAAACATTCCTTCTTTATAATGATCCCAATGTCCGGAAATCTTATAAAGATCCGATTTTGCCATCAGTGGTGTCTTTGTACGAACATAACCGCGGTTATTATCTTCTTCATCTTCAATCCATCTTTGTAATGTCTGAATAATCTTCTGTCCCTTTGGCATCAAAAGCGGCAATCCCTGTCCGATCACATCCACCGTTGTAAATAATTTCATTTCTCTTCCCAAACGGTTATGATCACGCTTCTTAATATCTTCCAAATGTTCCAGATATGCATTCAGCTCATCTTTTGTGGCAAATACGGTACCGTAAATTCTCTGAAGCTGTGCCTTATTGGAATCCCCTCTCCAATAGGCCATGGAAGAAGAAATCAACTTAAATGCCTTAATTTTCTTCGTATCCATCAGATGAGGGCCTGCACACAAATCAGTAAATCCGTCTCCCTGGCTATAGAAGGAAATCACTGCATCCTCTGGAAGATCCTCTATGAGTTCCACTTTATATGGCTCTCCCATTTTCTGTTCCAGTTCAATGGCTTCCTTTCTCGGCAACTCAAACCGTTCCAGACGATGTCCCTCTTTCACAATCTTCTTCATTTCTTTTTCCAGATTGTCCAAATCTTCTCTGGAGAACGGTTTGGAATCAAAATCATAATAGAACCCTTCATCAATGGCCGGTCCAATGGCACATTTTGCCTCTGGGAAAAGACGCTTTACTGCTTCTGCCAATACATGGGATGCCGTATGGCGCATAACCCGCAGTCCTTCCGGATCCTTTACTGTCAGAATATTGAGTTCACAGTCACTCTCCACCGTTGTTCTTAAATCCACAACTTCTCCGTTTACTTCTCCGGCACAAGCCATACGAGCAAGTCCTTCGCTGATATCCATAGCGATTTCATATACTGTTTTTGCTTCCTGATACTCTTTTACAGAACCGTCTTTTAATGTAATCTTCATTTTTGCTCCTCTTTTCCATATGATGATAATCATGGAGGAACGCTAACGCCGATGCTCTTTTTATAAAAACACCTGCACGTTTTTCGTTCCCGGTTACCTGCTACTGATTTTGAAGATGTTTCCCCTTTCTGACAGAAAGACGCTCACTCATTTCATACTTACTACATAGTAAAAAGCTGTCACAAATATCTGTGGATATGGAAAAAACCTAACCGGTTCCTTTTCCCAATAACAGACAGCCATGACAGCTTTTCTTTCTCTGCCCACAGAAAACACTCTTCTTCGGGGACGGGCGATGCCCGCGGTTCCACCCCGCTTGTTTTCCATGAAACTTTATTTTCTATAAACCTGCGTTCTTTGAAAATTACTTTCTGTGAAAACCTCTTAATTTTAAGATGATAACGGAATCACCGTGCCCTATTAAGGCCGCTCCAAGGTGGTGTTTGGCATGTATTACATCAGAATCCTTACAGCCAAGGGATTCCTCTCTGTTGATGTATGGTACTGCCTACTGTCCTCTTCTACGCTTTTTCTGCCTTACATTTTATCAGCAAATTCTATTTTCTGTCAAGATTTATTTTTTCGACCAGTCAGACCTATGAGCTGAGCATCTGTTATCTTCCTTTATCTGTCACAAAATCTTCTTCTGTCAGAACGGATCCTAAAACAGGAGAATTACCATTCCAATCCGCTATTTTTTTCCCGTTTTTTTTGTTTTGCCCTCCCGCATAACAATAAACACATCCATTGGGACATGTATGATAACTGCCAATATCGATGCTTTCCATGCATCCACATCCTTTTCTCTGTCCTTTATCCTTTCTACCTTTTATCTGGTATCCTAAAAGCTTTGATATGAGTTTTCCATCAATACAGCTGGAATGTCCGATTCCGTAAGAAGACAGATCAATTTCTTCACAGCATGTCGCCAATTCCATACCTCTTTCTTTTGTAATTTCAGAAAATCCCCTGGCAATCATGTATTTTTCATTTTCCGCGACTCCACGAATGTTTAAACGCTCCAATCCTTTTTTTATTCGCGGATATTCATCCAGAAAACTGATCACACACAATTGTGTGCAATCCTCCAGTCCTTCTGCAAACATTTGAAATTGTTCCATATGCCAATCTACCGTATATTTCTCACTGATTAATATGGGATCATATCTCCAAATCACCCGTTCTTTCCCGATCTGCTTTGCCAACTGACGAAACGTTTCCATCCTTGAATAAAACGATGGCAGATACGTTTCAATCTCATTTCCATAAGCATTAAGTGTATATTGAAAATAATACATATAAGAATTCAGTTTCCCTAAATACGGGATGAATGGTTTCGGGTTTTTAGACCAAAACACGATACAATCCACCACATCCGGTGACAAAGAAACACGGCTGACCTGATGATACCGAAATGGATTTCTAACACACACATACCCTTCTTCTACCCGATTCATCCACCACTCAGAAAAATATGCCGGAATATCGGTTCTTCGGCTGGCGCTGATAATCATTTTCTTCCTCCTTGTTTTTACCACAAATTTGTCTGATATAGAAAAGACGTCCCCATCAGGCAAAAGCTTTTTGGGAACGTCATTTCATTTCTTTTTATCTCATATTTTCTTAATCAGATTTACATTTGCACATATTTTCTCAGATTTACCAATACTTTCTCATTCAGACGCACAATTGCCTGTCTGGTCGTACCAGATGATTTTTTTATACAATGCACATTGGGATATGTGAGTAATACTTCATCTCCCAATCCCATCAGAGTATCGCAAAAATAATGGGTATCTTTCTTTGATAACCATGTTTTCATGGCATCCATATCAAAAGACGGGCTAAGGGAGGTATTGAAAATAATCTTATGTTCTCCCAAAAGTTCCAATTCTCTTTCATAAAGCAGCGTAACATTCTTACTTAAACAGCTGCACACCACATCGCTGGCTTTCAAAATCTCATCCAGTTCTTTATACTGATATCCATTTTCGTTTTCCAACTCTGGTTTTCTGGTTCTGCTGTAATAAGAAATATCAGCGTTGAAAAACTTCAGAGCTTTTGCAATCACCTGTGCTGTGGCTCCCATTCCAAGAATACCCACTTTCAAATCCTTTATCTCTGACTCAATACCAAAAAACGGAGTATATCCCCCTGTCCCATGAAGAATTTGGATTAATTCACTGACTACATACTCTGCCACGCCTTCATCGCCATAATCCCGGACTCCTGTCACAGTAATACCATGCTCTCTGGCATAAGCAATATCTACATTGGAACTTTTTTCGGAATATAAGCTACAGCACATACCTATGTATTTTAGATTGGGACATTTTTCTAAAATTTCTTTCCCAATGGGGTGTTTAAAGCTGACAAAAATCCCATCCGCATCTCCGATTCTTTTTACAATTTCAGCTGCATCAGCGGCCTCCTCATCATAAAACACCGCCTGTTCACAGTATTGTTTTATTTCCTCCCTGCTGCTTTCCTGGAGAAAAACCGGTTCAATCGCAACCAATTTCTTAAACTTTTTCATTTTTCACATTCTCCCTTCCTTATTTTCTACAATCGCACTACCTTCCCTATCTTTATAATCCCTGGATAATCAACACAATAATTAAAATCGGCAATACAAACGTTACATATCCTTTTATCCACTTAGGTACTTTCATTCCCTGCCCTCTGTTTGCCTCATCACGATAATTGGAAAATCCCCACCCGAATCGCGTTGTACAAAACAGCAAATACACCAAAGAACCAATGGGTAAAAGAAGGTTACTGACTATAAAATCCTCTAAATCCATTATAGTAGTTCCTTCCCCTCTGGGCTGGAAACCTGACCAAAGATTAAATCCAAGGACACACGGTATGGATAACACTAAAATCAAAATCATATTTATGAAAGAAGCTTTTTTTCTGGATACAGAAAACAAATCCATATTACAAGCCAATATATTTTCAAAAACAGCTATAACCGTAGAAAAGGAAGCAAAAAATAAAAACAGGAAAAATAATGATCCAAAAATTCTACCTCCCGCCATGGATGTAAAAATATTAGGCAACGTTTTAAAAATCAGGGATGGACCACTATCGGGACTGACTCCAAAAGAAAAACAAGACGGGAAAATAATAAGTCCGGATACAATTGCTACAAACGTATCCAAAAGAGCAATATTTCTGGCTTCTCCCAATAAACTTTTTCCCCCGCTCAAATAGCTTCCAAAAATCATCATGGCACCGATACCCAGACTAAGCGTAAAAAATGCCTGATTCATTGCTGATGTCACAATCTGAAATAACCCGATTTTTTCCACCTGTTTCCAATCGGGAATCAGATAAAACTTCAATCCCTCTGCTGCCTTTGGCATTGTGAAACTATATATCATTAGAAAAATCATAATAATCAGCAGGGCGATCATCATCCATTTTGTTATACGTTCCACACCATTTTGGAGTCCAAAAGAGCAAATACCAAATCCTGCCACCACTACACACACCATGGTCACCGTCAGGATTGTGGGAGATGCCAGCATATCCTGAAAGTGTTTTGTCACTTGTTCCGGCTGAAGCCCCTCGAAATTTCCCATGGCAAATTCAAAAAAATAAAACAGCATCCATCCGGCTACTACGGTATAAAACATCATCAGAATATAATTTCCAAGCATTGCCACATATCCATGAATATGCCATTTTGATTTTGGTTTTTCCAAAATCTGATAAGCCATAGCCGTACTTTTTTTGCTGGCTCTTCCCATTGCTAATTCCATAGATAGAACGGGTACTCCAATAATAGCTAAAAAGACCAGATAAAAGAGGACAAAAATTCCGCCCCCATTATTTCCTACCATATAAGGAAATTTCCAAACGTTTCCAATACCGATTGCACATCCGGCTGAAAGTAATAAAAATCCCAGACGTGACTTAAATTTTTCTCTTTCCATCAAATCTCCTATTACATCAATCAAAAATCTTTTTCTAATCCCCGTGTCACCTAAGCATTTACCATATCCGTATTTTTTTGAGCAATCAACGTGGGATTCAATTTTGCTACAGCTTCCTCGCCAAGAATTGTTTTTAAAAATGAGACATATTCTTCAAATGTTAATTTTCCGTCCAATGTCAGTAATTCAAAATCTGTATAATAAATATTGACAAACAGTCCTGTCTCCTTCAAACCATTCTTCAAATAGAACATCTTTCTTCGTTTTCGATCTATCGCATTGGAAGCATCCGGGTCCTCTTTTTCTATTTCCAAAATAAGCTTTTTCTTTCCGTAATACTGTGCAATGGCTCTGATCGTTTTGCCGCCATATCCTCCACATCGTTTTTCTTCTGCGATTGCAAAATAATCCACCAAAGCTGTTGTATCCGTAACCATCAAAATAATAAGTCCCACAAACTCATTATCTTCTGCAATTGCCTTAATTTCCATTTTTCCTTCCTGTGACAATTTCATCATCCAGTCAAATGATTTTTTCTCCACATCAGGAAAGGCTTTTTCATAAAGATCAATTACTTCGTCCTTAAACTCTGGTTTCTCTGCTCCAATGTCCCAAAACTGAATCATTTTATTACTATTTCCTCTCTGTTTGTAATACTTGTATTTCTCAACAATTTTTAAAGTATTTTTCCCATGACAATAGCATCATACCGGCTTCCATTTTTTAAACGAAATGCATTTTTTATACATCCCCATTCTTCAAATCCGGCTTTTTTATACAATGCCCGCGCACTCTTATTATCCGAAAATACATTCAATTCCAATTGGTCGTACCCCATCTTTTTGGCCTCTCCTATTATTGCCTGCAACAAAGTCCAGCCAATTCCTCTTCCCCAGTATTTCTTTTTTACAGATACAACAAAAACAGCCCGATGCCTGATTTTTTTACATGTACCCACACTGAAAATTTTGGCGTTTCCTGCCAATTCATCTCCGATAAATGCTGCTATCATAAGATCGGTTTCACTTTTTAAAGATTCTTCCAAACATTGTTCTTCCTCTTCCAGATTTTTTTCAATCTCGTCCGGGTAGCGAATCATATGGTGGGTTTCTTCTGTAATTATTTTCATATGTTCTAAAATTTGCGCAGCATCTTTTTTCTTTGGACTGCAAATCCTACATTCTGTTCCGTCCTTTAATGTAACGATTTTCTCTTGATAATCCATTTGGTTCTCCCATTATTCAAGTTTTTTTCAAATACTACCATTCATATTACCATATTTTCCTTAAAAATGCACCTATTCTTGTCTTGAAACTGTATATTTTTGTGACTATTCAGCCATAGGGTCGTAACAGAAGAGAAAATTATGCTTGCATAATTTTTCGACCGGTTAGACCTATGAGCTAAGCGTCTGTAAATGAGTAAAACAATGGCGACAGCCACAAAACAATCACGCCGTGTAAGAAATCACTATCGGATCTCCTACACGGCGTGGTCTATGTTAAAATATCTGTTTTAAAAAATATATTAAATCGGATTCACATGTACCATACAATGTTTTACCAAAGGAAACGTAGTTTCTATTTTATCATGCACCCGCTGTGCGATTTCATGAGCCTCCAGCAATGTGAGTGAACTATCTGCTGCAATCTCTATATCCACATATATTTTCGCACCAAATAATCTGGTATGAATCATATCAATCTGTTTTACCCCAGGCTGCTCATTAATAACCTTTTTCATCTCCTGTATCGTTTGTTCATCGCAGGATTTATCGACCATTTTATCGACGGCATCTTTAAAAATATCATATGCTGCTTTTGCAATAAAAAGACAAATTACCAAACTTGCCATCGGATCTAAAATCGGGAAACCCAGTCTTGCACCCAAAATACCGACAAACGCACCGATAGAAGATAACGAGTCCGATCTGTGGTGCCATGCATCTGCCATCAATGCGCCTGAATTAATTTTTTTTGCTGCTGCCCTGGTGTACCAATACATCCACTCCTTCACGGCAATAGAAACAACTGCAGCAACCAAAGCAATCACTCCCGGTATTTCTATCCCTGTTTCAGAACCGCTTATAATTTTTTCCACTCCGCTAATTCCGATTCCGATACCTGTGGCAAATAAAATTACTGCAAGAATAATTGCAGCCACACATTCCATTCTTTCATGTCCATACGGATGGTGCGTATCCGATTTTTTACCGGAAATTTTTACTCCAACAATAACAATCAATGTACTAAATACATCCGACGCTGAATGAACCGCGTCAGAAACCATAGCTCCGGAATTTCCTATAAAACCAGCCATCAATTTGAAAAAAGACAAAATCAAATTGACCACAATACTGACTACGGAAACCCGCATGGCAATTTTCTCATCCAACTCCTCTACACTATGTGTCTTGTTTTTTTGTTCCAAACCATCTTTATTCATTATGACTCCTTTCCCTGCACAGCATTGTAGTAAACGGTGCCATAAAAAAGGCATCTATGGAACCGTAATTATAAACCAACTACTGTCCCACAGATGCCCATTCATCTGCTGTTGCTTAGCAACCCGACTACATGAAGACCTTTCTCTTCATCGTCTGATCAGTGTATATGTAACCATTTTCAGCTCATCATTGAAACATACTCTATTTTTCTCTATGATATGCCTTCCACTGGTCACACTTGTACTGTATAATTTTATGCAGTGCAAACTTTGTTTTTGTTATTTTATTGGAAGAAGCCCTGATTTGTCAATACTAATATAATTTTGGGGGTACTGATTCCAGAATATTTCCTTCACCATCCAATACTTGAAATCCTTTGGTGTAATATTGGGGATTGCCTATTTTATCCTCATCCAATGCTATTACTACTCTGGTTCCCTTATACTCTGCCATATCCATAATATCTTCCCCATACCTCACACATGCAACAGCATCATCCGTAATCACTCCGATTAAATAAAATCTAAAATAATCATAGGAAACTACTTCCATCTTCACTTTTTTCTCATTTACCGGATTTGCGGTCAAACCGCCCAATATTTTTTCTGCTTTATAGAATAATGCTGTTTTCTTTATGATCGCACTGCAGATATTCCCCTCCGGATTTCCATATACAACAAGTTCTCTTCCGTCTTTCATTTTCTTTTGGTAGATAATTTCTTCACATATAAAACTATTATTTCCCCTGCTCCCCATCTCTATGGCCTGTTCAACTGTATACGATTGATTACCCAGCACTATTACAGTACATAAAACAACCACTGCAATGATCACTCCTGCAAAAATATGTTTTCTGCCTTTTCCCTTTTGAGGTTTCTCCTCTCTCATTCTCCTTTTCCACATCATAATCCCCCCTTAGCCATGCTTTCTTACTTCTCACCCATTCCCATGTTTTATTTCCTTTGCCATATACAGAATCAAATCATCATCATTACAACAAACCGTATATGGTTCACCTTGTTTATTTTTATACCACACACCAGAACCGTCTGGCACATACCCTCTCTTTATATACATTCTCTGGGCAGTTCCGTATCCGGAATGAAGTCCCACCGCCAATGTTACATAATCTCCATATGCCTTTGCTTTTTTCTCTGCCTCATCCATTAACATCCATCCGATCCCATTATTTTGATATGTCTGAAAAACATTAAAATCCTTCAATTCTGGATATTTTTCAGCAAATGGGCCTGATTTTGCCCGACGAAGCAGTGTAATATAACCAGCCATTTTTCCGTCTACTTCCGCAACAAATACATCTCTTTTCCCCTCTTCCTGCTCCTTCCAGTAATTCTCATATACCTCTTTCCTGGGATGCCAGCCCTGTTTAAGAAATGTATGCATAATAACATCAACATCTTCCTGCCGCATAGAACGTATATTCATCTTCCTGTCCAAGTATTCTTCTTTAATACAGGAAATTGCCGTATATTCCCTCAAATATACCTCATATTTGAAAAAATCATTTTCTTTATACATCGGATACTCTGAAAAAAT
The DNA here is from genome assembly GCA_026169045.1 of Lachnospiraceae bacterium. Classification (GTDB taxonomy): domain Bacteria; phylum Bacillota; class Clostridia; order Lachnospirales; family Lachnospiraceae; genus Fimimorpha. Next base: position 36,502 of record JAPFDH010000015.1, read on the forward strand.
CGCTTTCGCCTGCGAAAATGGAATCCATTTTTCTGTCAGGTTCATCTCAGCCTCTTGTTCTGTCAAATTTCTCTTTGTTCTTCCAACCACCCGGCAGATAAAATATGTATTAACAAACTGGATTTCTCCATGAAATTCATTTACCTGCACTTGTTTTGAAAGAATTTCTACCTGATATCCTGTTTCTTCCCTGACCTCCCGCACGCAGCATTCTTCCAAAGATTCTCCGGCTTCTACACCGCCTCCTGGAATATCATATCTGTAACCATTATCCTGAACGGCATAATTTAAAAGAATATACGGACACCCTGCTCTGTATTCTATGACAACTCCTCTGGCACCCTGACGAATTCTTTTTATGTTCTGCGTTTCTTCTTCGCTGTAAAGATTTTTAATTACCATTTTCTTTTCCTCTTCTACTATTTTTACGCTTGAAACAACCTATCCTTTCACACCAAACGATTCATTTTTCTCACAAAGTCGCTGGATTTTACCGTCATCTCAACCCAAGCCGGACGAAAGCCGCTTTTTATAGCATTACGGACAGATTTTAAATTGGACCAGGCCGCACAATAAAATGGAACCATTCCCCGGTTTAAGATCTCCAATGCCAATTGGCTTGTCAAGGCACTGGCCACTCCTTGTCTTCTGTATTCCGGTAAAACATCGATTCCAATCTGCCACATCGTATCACAATCCGCAGATGCTCCGGCCAATCCAACAACTTGTCCATGATCAAAAGCAGCCACTGCCAAACGGTCATATTCTTTTCTTTTGCTACTCAAGGCATTTTCCCACTCTTTTTTATACAACGGTGCCAATTCATTTTGAGTTAATACTTTCGTCGGATAGGGAGCCTTTCTTTCACACAATTGTTCCATATCCGGCAAAAAATATTCAGCCATAAAGCAAATGTTAAACCCCAGCGGTTCCATCTTTCTGTCAAGCACATGAAGATTTGGCGTTTCAAAACAATGTTCACAGGGAAATCTCTCAATATATTCTTTTACGATTTCCTTTGTTTGGGGTTGAATGGATGCTACAATATTATTCCCATACGAAACTAAATTACATACAAATGGAAGTTCCAGGTAATTTCTCGCTTCTCTGGATGGTTTTGATTCTACTATCACATTCTCCTTTTTTTTAAAATCATCCGGATGGCATGACTCATCCCTGGCTGATTGTTCCATTGCTATTTTTAAGATTTTCTGATTCGTCATTTTTTCTCCTATTTTATTCTCCAGTGACATTCGAAAGCATATCTTTGTTTCTTCCTTACCATTCTTATATAAAATTATATCATTTTTTCTTTGCTTTTCCAGCATGCTTCACTATTTTCCCAAATATTTTGCTTACAGTAAAACGATCCCCTTCTCTGTTTTTTTCTACGCTTCACAAATCGTTCACACTTTCCACCTATAATTTTTCCAATAAATGATAATAGAGATTTTATTTTTCTTTCCTCTGTCATTTACTAGGAATTTTAAAATTATGAAAGGAGAACTTCATCTATGAAGCGATTTCTATTTGGCACGATTCTTTTATTTGCCTGTATTCTCATTTTCGCAATATCAGAAGAAATCATCTTTTCCAAATTTCAAATGCCGAAAATTGATGGCTATACTGTTTCTTCTACTTCCATAGAAGAAGCTTCCAAAATCTGGTATGAGGATTATGTCAACACGCTAAAAGGTTTCCAGGTTCCCTATGAATACCGAATTGAAGATGCCAAACTGGATCACATAGAAATACTGGAAGAAAATTTTGTCCAGCTGGATTATACGCTATATGTTTCCAGCGCCAATTCTTCCATTATTCAAAATCTTGAATTGATTGGTACATCCAAACGCTATGAATATCAGAAACAGACGGTTCTTCAATGGAACACGCAAAACGGGACTATGGAAATCCAATCCCACATGCGTCCCGTACAATATCAAATACAGACCGATGAATTTCAGGAAGAAAAGAATACACCTCAGACCCAACATTATGCTCCTTCCTTCGAAAATCCTATGACTTATTATATAACCGATCAGGTATTGTATGTCACATATGATTCTGGCAAAACTTTGATTGAAGTTCCTGATGGATATGAAAAAATATGCAAAAACACCAATGGAAGTTATCAGGAATTACTTCCCTCCAACAGTTTCATTGTTTCGGAATCTTTCACCGGTTTTATCGGATATTCTTCTGAAGGTGTTGTTCTTTTATATAGCACAGATGCCGGTCATTCTTGGCAACAAAGCACAATTTCCTCCGTCGGATTTAAAGCAAACAGCTTTTTATCCTCCACTTCAAACGGTTATTATGCATCCTTTGCTGTTGACCGAGCCCTGGGCAGTGATTATTATGCAACCTTTTTTTCCGATGATCTTCAAAATTGGAGTTCTGTTCCGACACCGGATCATTCCAATCTGACCTGTGTATTCTGGAGCAAAAACGGATTTGGTTATTATGCCAGCGGAAATACCGTTTTGGTCACCAAAGACCAGGGGCAGACATATGAAGAACTACCCTATCCGGAGGCAGACTCCGTCGCAGATCTGGGCTTTCAACCATTTGATACCATAGAAGAATTATATGAAAAGGATGATATCCTGTACATGATAGTCGGACAGGGAGACGATGGAGATTATACAAGAAACGGAAAGCAAATAAAGGCTCTCTATCAATCCACTGACGGAGAAACCTTTTCCTTTGTGACAGAAATTGAAGACACAGCCGAATTGGCTGGATAGGAGGATATTTATGAAAAAAATAATCTGGTTGATTATCAGTACATTAACCGCTTTATCTGCCGCCTTTTTTCTATATGACGGACAAAAGCTTCTGTTTTCTCTGCATGACAGACGCCAAGGGATCCTTCTTCTCCTTTCCGGATGTTGTATTCTTCCCTTTTATGGGTACTGTATCTGTCATGCCTTTCCGAAAAATGAAAAAGCCATAAAACTTCTTACCCCCACACTTTCCGCTTTCTTCTCCGGAATTTTTCCGGGATTTGCTGCTGCCGGTTTTTCCATCTTTATCCAACGCTATGAATCCTTATGGTACATAGCGGCTTCTGCTTTGGCATCATTCTTTCTGTTTTTCTTCCTTTTCTTTATTATTCAAATTCTTGCAAACCGACTTCGACATACAACAAAAGAACATACCTCTTCATCTCACGAAATATAAATTCCATATCGGATACAAAAAAGCCGAAAGACAGGTGATACACTGTCCTTCGGCTTTTCCTTCATTCATCAGAGTACATGTTCTAATTGTCTGTCATAAGGCTTATTTATCTACTGAATCATTAATTCCAAAATTTCCGCATCGGTCTGGCGCATGCCTTCTCTTCCCATAGTACTGACTGTCTGAATGGTCTTCTCCACATCTTCCTTTACTAAGCCTTCCCCGGCACAAAAAGTATTATCATCCATAGCCATATAATGTCCCATGATAGCCGCATCCACAGCGGATGCGATTTTTGCTGCGCAGGATGATTTTGCTCCATCGCAAACCATTCCGGACACATTTCCTATCGTGTTTGTAATTGTTTTTTCAATGACAGGAAGCGGTGCCCCGTGAAGATAGGTAATCGCTGCTCCACTTCCGCAGGCTGCACTGACAGCACCACAATACGCTGATAATTTTCCAATTCCGGATTTTAAATGAATCGCCACCAGATTACTTAAAACCAATGCTCTGTACAATTTTTCTTTCGGTACTTTTAAGTATTTGGCATATACAATTACAGGAAGCGATACTGTCATTCCCTGATTACCACTGCCGGAATTGATTACAACCGGCTTCATGCATCCGCCCATCCGTGCATCAGATCCTGCTGCCGGGTATGCTTTCGCCATATTCTTAACATCATTTCCATAGTTTTTTAATATGGTTTTTCCCACATTTGCTCCATACCGATTCATCAGACCCTCATCCGCAATTTCAGTATTATATTGAATCTGACGATCCAGAACTTCCCGGACATCTGCAATATTAACTTCATTTGCAAATTCATATATTTCCTGTAAAGTCAGGGAACATACCGGTACTTGCGCTTCTTTTCCCTCCTGGACATTCTTTTTCAAAAGAATTTTTCCATTCTTTTGAATCCTCACAATATTCGTGTGCTGATCTCTGATTTCGACTTCCACCTGCTCTTTTCCGGCTTTTGCTTCAATAATGATCTGTAAATTCGCACCATTCGGTATCAATGCCACATCACAAATATGCTGTTCCAGGTATTCTTTTGTCTTCGCCACATCTTCTTCTGTCACAGATTCCAATACTTCGAGTTTTGCATCAGCATTACCTGCCACTGCTCCCAAAACAGCACTGGTCTCAATTCCTCTCATATTTCCTGTGGATGGGACGATCACTCCTTTTACATTTTTGATGATATTTCCGGAACATCTTGCCGTAATATGCTCCGGCATCGTTCCCAATACTTCTCTTGCTTTTGCCGAGGCATAAGCAATCGCTATCGGCTCTGTACATCCCAATGCCGGTACCAATTCCTGATTCAAAATACGAATAATCTGCTGATATTGCTTCTGTTCCATAATTCTCATCCTCACTTTATTACTTCAATTACTACTCTCCCAGAATTGTTTCCACCGCTTTTAATTCTTCTTCCGACAAATACGGATTTTCCAAGGCTTCCACATTGTCTGTAATCTGTGATGCCTTACTGGCTCCCAGAATCACGGATGTAAGCTTTCCTGTCTGAAGTGCCCATACAAGAGCCATCTGAGAAAGTTTCTGTCCTCTCTTTTTCGCAATTTCATTCAACTGTTCCACTTTTTCCAATAATTCCGGCGTAATCGATTCTTTTCCCAAAAATACGCTGTGACCTGCCGCCCTGGAATCCGCAGGAATGCCATGAAGATACTTATCCGTCAAAAGCCCCTGCGCCAACGGACAAAATGCAATGGATCCGATTCCTTCTTCCTCCAATACCGGAATCAATTCTTTATTTTTCTGATTCAGCATAGAATAGTTATGCTGATGAATGAGACAGCGCACTCCCATGGATTTCAAAATTTCACTGGCTTCCTTCAACTGCTTTGAATTATAATTGGAAAGTCCTATGTACAATGCTTTTCCCTGTTTTACAATACCGGCAAGAGCATCCATAGTTTCCCAGAGGGGCGTATCCGGATCCGGTCTGTGATGATAAAAGATATCTACATAATCCAATCCCATTCTTTTCAAACTTTGATCCAAAGAACTGACAAGGTATTTTTTGCTTCCGCCATCTCCGTAAGGGCCATCCCACATACCATATCCGGCCTTTGTGGAAATAATCAATTCATCTCGGTGGGATTTTAATTCCGAACACAGAATTTTTCCAAACATTTCTTCTGCTGAACCTGCCGGCGGTCCATAATTATTCGCCAAATCAAAATGGGTTATTCCGGTATCAAAACTGGTCAAAATAATATTTTTCGCATTTTCATAATTACTCTCATACCCAAAATTATGCCATAATCCCACAGACATAACAGGAAGTTTTAATCCGCTCTTTCCGCAAAAACAGTATTTCATTTTATCATATCTTTCAGAATTTGCAATATATGTCATGCCATTTCTCCTTTATTCCTTTTTATTAAACCATCTTTTTTACTGCATCCACAACCCATGTAAAATGTTCCTTATTGATGTCTCTTGGGAGCGTACAGTCGGCACCGATCATAAAACCAACGGAACCGGTCTCTTCTACCAGATTTCTGGCAAATTCCTGTATTGCTTCCTTCGGTCCCTGATACAGCACTCCCTGAGGACGATTGTCGAATCCGCCCAGAACACATTTCCCTCCAAAAAATTCTTTTCCTTCTTTCATGGACATTCCTTCCACAAATACAGCCCAATTCACTACTTTTGCCGGATAATCCTGCCATACTTCAATACGATTTTTATCCCCCGCCCATCCGCAGCAATGCAAAATATTATTGTCGCTGATTTGATTCACTGCTTCCAAAACTTTCTTATCACTGGGTGTTACCAATTTTCTGTACTCTTCTGCTGAAAAGCGATATTCTTCCGCATTTTGTACGCAGTAATAAATTCCATCACATCCGGCTTCCTTGATTAAACGTGTGGACAATGTAATTGCATCCTGTGCAATAACATCGAACGCATACATAACAGCCTCCGGATTTTCTCTCAGATGAGACATCAATAATTCTTCCGATGTACCAAATCTCATATAGGACATGGGACAGAATACATTATAAAATGTACAGCATTCCCCATTTAATTTTTCAACAATTTCTTTTGCTCTCTGTACCTGTTCCTCAATAAACGGATGATGACTTCCCAAAGGTTTCATATTATACCAATCTTCCGGTTTCTTTATTTCAGGAATAATCGGATTCGGATAATCAAAATATCCATCACACATAATCTTTAAAAAATCGGTATCACACTGATGTATAAACGCAATGTGGGCGTCCACACATTCCTTTTTCAGATCCATATCTTCCGGAAAATGAAACCAAAATCCCACTGGGACACGGTCAACCGGCTGATTATTCATTGCATGTAATACTCGTTCTCTTTTATTCATCTTTTTTCCTCTCTTTCTTATCTGTCAATCCTGTTACAAAGTAATATCATTTAATGCCACAACGCTCATACTGTAAATTTTCAGTGCCTGAATCAAACCGTTTATGTAAAGTCCTTCATCCGGCTGATGCGCATCACCATGCTGGGGCAAAAACAATTTACATTCCAATTGTTCCTTTGTTTTTTTCAGTCCTCCCACTCCATAAGCAAACGCCTTAGGCAATTTTCTGGCATAGGTTCCTCCCCCCATAACAAACGGTTCTGCATTTGCTCCTGTCAGCTCATTATACAAATTAGTCAGACAATCCACTGCCGGATGATTACGATCAAAATAATTGGGGGCACTTCCTCTCAGCACAGAAAATGTACAATCATGTTTCTCACAAAATCTATGAATATTGGAAAGAATATGTTCCTCCCTCTCTGATATGGAATAACGAATATTAAAATGCAGTGTCAGATATCCATTTTCCAGTGATACCATGGTTCCTGCACTCGTCAGTTTTCCGGATATTTCATCGGAATACACAATGCCGAATGCCTCACCATAATAGTCCCTGTTTGCAAGCAGAAACCCTTCCATTCGTTTTTCATCTTCCTCATTCCATATGTGATTTTCATACAATAAAAGAAACAATTTTTGAATTGCATTCACACTGCCTTCCGGAAATGCGCTGTGCTTTGACGTACCGTGAACGGTCACACACACATTGCCCACCGGATCTTTCTTCACATCCCCATTTTTTTCCAGAGAAAGGCAGCGCAAAGCCCGGCTTGCCGTCTCTCCCCTCACTGTTATCGCTGCGACATCCGGAATGATGTTGCTGGCAGTTCCTCCTGATATGGATACAATATCCCCACTGAGGGGACTATTTGCAGTCAGATTTCCTTCTAGGATTCCCTTTTCCCCATAGCATACCGGAAATCCGCTGTCTGCAATCATAGAAAGTGCCGGAGTCTGATAATGGGCTGTATAATATTCCAAATCTGTCATTCCCCGTTCCTCATCACATCCCACAAATAAACATAAATGATGTTTTAACGGAATACCCAGTTCTTTTAAACACCGTATAACATACATCATCCCCACCGCCGGACCTTTATTATCCTGGGCACCTCTTCCAATCAGAAATCCATCTTTCACAATAGGGTCAAACGGATCGTATTTCCAGTTATTCCCTACCGGTACCACATCCAGATGATTCCAAAAGCCGATGGTATTTTCCATGGATACATCTTTCGTATCTTCCTCCAACCATAAAGCTCCTACATATCCTTCATAATTATGGGTACGAAATCCATACTCCTGGCCCATTTTCAGCATTTCTGCAAGAGCATCCCGACACCCCTTTCCATATGGCTTTACTTCCTCTTCCGGATTGGAAATGCTGGGAATTTTTACCAGTCGGCAGATATCCTGTATCAGCTCTTCCCTATGTGTTTCCATCCAATGATCAATTTTATCATACAATTCTCTGTTCATTCGTATCCTCCTTCCGGTTATCCATTTGCTGTCTTTCTGGCTGTCTCAAGCACCCACCGGAATCGTTCTGCCTGAAAATCCGGCAGAAAGGAACAATCCGCTCCCAAAATAAGAGAATCGGTATTTCCAAATGTTTCTTTGTATACACGAATCAAACGTCTGGTTTCTTCTTCCACCTGTTTTTGATCTCCGCAATACAAAAGTCCTTCTCTCCGATTATCAAATCCTCCCATAACCGGTCTCATACCAAAATAACGCCGTCCCTGCTCCAAAGTTAAATGTTCTACATAAACAGCCCAGTTAACTACACACCCCGGATACTGTTTCCACAATTCCAATTGATTTTTCACCTGGTTCCATCCACAAAAATGAAGAATATTAAATGATGATGCCTGATTGGCCGCAGCTAAAACAATCTGGTCGGACTCCTTGATCAATGTTTCATACTCCTCCATAGAAAACAAATTTGATTCTGCCCCCTGAAACGCCAGAAAATTCCCCAAACATCCTGCCTCTTTTACCATTTGTTCCGCCATCCATCCTATATCTTCCGCCAGCCGCAAAAGAATATCCCGTACGGCATTTTTATCTTCCCGAATATAGGCAAGCATTTTTCCTTCCCCGATTCTTCGAAACAATGTGAACGGGGAAAAAATATTGGCATATATATCCACTTCCCCCGATAAAGCCTCACTCACACGTTTCACCCGCTCCAGATAAGAACATACATAAGAATTTTTTTCTTTTCCCGGCCGGTATTCTTTCAGTTCCCAAAGTCCTCTCGGAGAAAGACTGCAAGGAGCTGTCAGCCCATCATGCATCACCTTCAAAAAATCCACATCTGTTTCCCGGTAGAACTCTTTATGAAACTGAATACAGGCGTTATCCTCCAGCTGTTCCTGCTATAATCTCTCGGAATCCTGAGCGATTATAACCAGCGGACACTGGCATTGATCTTTGAAAAGTAAATATTATCTGAAAAGTGAAAAATGGACATGAAAAACAGACATAACAGTCGCTATGCCTTAAAAAATACGGTATAA